>NZ_AZRH01000006.1:0-222672 GCF_000512315.2 Morganella sp. EGD-HP17 | reverse complement strand
TAAAAAAATGATCACAATTCCTGTTGATAATACGGATAAAAAATCAGCCTATTTAATTCAGAGCTGGGTTGAAAAAAAAGATGGCATGACGAAAAGTAAGGACTTTATTCTCACGCCGGTTATTTTTCAGCTGGATGCAGGAAAAAAAGGAATTTTGCGTGTCATGCTGAAAAAAACAGAATTTCCGGATGACAGAGAGTCATTACTCTGGCTGAATATAAAAGGCATTCCGGAAACAGATGAAAACAGAGAAAATAAACTTCAGATTGTTATTAATTCAAAGTTTAAATTATTCTATCGCCCTGCAGGATTAACTGAGCCTGATTATAATAAACTGAGGTATGAACGAAAAGGAAACAGAATAAAAATCATTAATGACTCACCTTTTCATATCACCGTCAGAAATATTTTGGTTAATAATAAGGAATATACTGTTTCGGAGATGATAGTTCCCTTCGAATCATTAACTGTACCGGTAACAACTATTCATAGTAATGACGAAATAACCATAAGCTACATCTCCGATTTTGGCGGGATTATTTCTAAACCTGTTGTTTTTGATAAATAATATTATTATGCAATTGAAAACACCTTATTTTTTTCTTCTGGCAGTGGTGATCGTTTTTCCTCCGGTAACCGTTTTTGCTGCACCTTATTTTAATCCGGCGGCGCTTGGTCTGGACGGAGATGATCCGGTGATGGATCCTGCACAGTTTCAGTATTTGCGGGAACGGCAATTTCAGGAAGAAGGCCGTTACTTCGTGGCTGTAACTGTCAATCAGCAGGCAGTCAGTGGTCAGTGGCTGGAGTTTCGTTATCATCCGCAGCAAAAAAGATTGCTGCCATGGGTGAACCGCAGGCAATGGCTGATATGGGGATTACGGCCGGATGCATCGCCGGCATTTGCAGAAACAGAAAATACAGCGCCGGTTGCGGATATTACTGCGCTGGTCAGCGGGGTCTCGCTGAGTTTTGACTCCGCGCGGCAGTCGCTGGATATTACTATCCCGCAACGTTTTTTTCTGACAGAAGCACAGCGGGCCGCAGATGCTTCGTTATGGGAACCGGGTATTACTGCATTTATGCTCAATTATGATTATCGCTTTTCGCGGGACAGTAACAGCTTCAGTCAGCGTACCGGACATACTCTTTTGCTGCAAAGTGGTGTTAATGCGGGGGACTGGCGGTTGCGGCATCACAGCAGGGCGGAACACCGTGAGGGTAAACTGACATGGCAGTCAGAGCGGTTGTGGATGTACCGTGCCATTGCTTCCCGGCGCAGCGAGTTACAGCTGGGGGAATTGTTCAGCGGGGATGTGCTGTTTGACAGCCGAGCGTTCAGAGGGATCCGGCTGGCTTCACAAAGTGATATGTATCCGCTGAATCAGCAGGGTTATGCACCGGTTATCCGCGGAATAACCGGTCAGAGTGCAGAACTGACTATCAGGCAGCAGGGAATGACTATCCGCCGTGAAACATTACCTGCCGGTGAATTTGTTATTGATGATCTGAATACGTCTTTTCAGGGAACTGAACTGGATGTCACCATTGAGGAGGCGGACGGCACTGTACAGCGTTTTACACAGCACGGAACCTCAGTTCCGGTTATGCAGCGGGAGGGCCGGCTCAGCTACACGCTGGATACAGGAAAATACAGAGGAAACAGAAATAATAACAAAGACCTGTTTGTGAAAAGTACGGCAGCATACGGCATTAATTCAGTCCTCACACTGTACGGTGGCGGCTATGCAGCACAACACGCTCTGAGCAGCGGTGTGGGGGCCGGTGTCAATATGGGCGCGGCAGGCGGGGTGTCTGCTGATATTCTGATGCGGCATACAACAGCAACGCAGCATCCGCGTTACCGGCTGAATTATCAGAAATTTTTTCCGCTGGCCGGAACATTGGTGAATACAGGGGCTGCACATGAGCAACAATCTAGGCAATGGCAGGTCAGGTTGCTGCAACCGCTGCCGGGGGATAACGGTACGCTGTCGGCAGGCTATCACTATAACCGCACAGGCCATGACGGGCGCGTATACCGGGCGATGATTAACAGGGATGCCGGCTATTCCGGTCACATCGGCCGGGTACATTACGGAGTGAATGCACAATACCGTACAGGCGGGCATTTTCGGAAGGCAGATAAACGGGTGTCTGTTGCGTTGTCGGTGCCGCTGGATTTTGCCGGACAACAAGCCCGCAGTCATTTTCATTACCACCAGCGGGCAGGAAAGGCTTCTCTGCAAACATCCGTGAATGGTTTGCTCGGAGATGAACAACGTCTCGGGTATTCAGTTACACACAGTTATCAGCAGCAGGGGGCTGCACATTACCGCGGGGCGGAGCTGCGCTGGCGTCACGACCTGGCCGATATCCGGGGACGTATTAATCACAGTCAGGGACACAATACCCTGAACGGGGATATACAGGGCGGGCTGATTATTCACGGTGACGGCATCACATTGTCACGTCCGCTGGGTGAAACCAACGGGCTGGCAGATACCGGCGGTACCGGGGGGATCCGTGTGGCCTCAAGGGCAGCGGCGCAGACTGACAGTGCGGGGTTCAGTGTTATTCCGCAACTGAGTCATTATCATCAGAATGTTATCCGTATCGACCCCGAAACCCTGCCGGATAATGCGGATGCGGATGATCCGGTCGTACAGGTGATCCCGTCAAAAGGGGCGCTGGTGCCGGTTCGTTTTGCAGTGAATACCGGTTATCGCGTGATTTATGCACTGCGGACTGCACAAGGCCCGATACCGTTTGCCGCACGGGTGAAGGTGAAAAAAGCAGATGGCAGCAGCGTCAGCGGTATTACCGGTGAGGACGGGGAAGTGTATCTCAGCGGGTTACCGGCTCAGGGGCATTTACAGGCTGTCTGGGGGAAAGGAATGCATGAGCAGTGCGGGGCGGATTTTACTGTCCCGGAAGATCAGCAGGGACTGATAACTCTCCCTCTGATATGCCGGTAAAGGAGAAGCAATGCTTACTCAGATCAGAGCACTATGCCGGGCAGTTTTTTTCCTGTGGCTGACAGCCGGATATATTCCGGCCGCTCCGGCCGGGGAAACCTGTGCACTTATCACACCGGAAACGACTCTCCGCATACCAGCCGGCTATATCATGGCTGCGTATAATGTACCGGTTGGCGGTATTATCGGGGAGACAATATTTTCGGATAGTATTGATGTCTCTCAGTGCCGGATCGACAGCGGCAGAGAGATTGAATTTGTGCTGGTTGGCGGAATGCCGGGTAACAGAACACAAAATGCGTCGGGACACACTATCTATGAACTCTCCGGTGGTATCGGCTACAGCCTGGGGGCGGTGGCGGAGCATCCGGAATGCATGAAATCGTCGCGCTATGTGGACGGTCGTGATTCACCGGACAACAACACGGCCAATAAACGACTGTGTACGATCAGCAGCGGCATGGATCCGTCTCAGCCATATCGGGTACGGGCAGCGGTGACACTCTATAAACTGGAACCTGAAATAGCTGTTCACCATCCGGGAGGCTATCTGGGTGAAATCGCTATGCGTGTGGGCGGGTACTGGGCTGCAGGATTGTATAGTATGCCGGAAACCAAAATCTATCTGGACGGATTTACTGTCCGGCAACATTCCTGTGATCTTGATCCACAAACAGAAACAGATGTGGATTTAGGTGTCGTATCGCGGACTGATTTCAGCGGCAAAGGGTCTGTTGCCCCGGGAAGCATCCGTAACCTGACTATTGCACTGCAGTGCAGCCATGTGACAACGGCGGATATCCGGTTAACAGGCAATGTATTTACTGCCAGAAACAGTCCCGGAACACTGAAGTTACAGCGGAGAAACGGCAGTGCATCCGGTGTGGGAGTCCGGCTGACAAATAAGGGGCAGCCGGTCACTTTCGGAGAGCCACTTTTATTTGATGAAATCACCACTCAGCGGGCCGTATTGCGGTTACAGGCCGCCTTTATACAGACGAGGGATACTATTGAGCCGGGCACGGCGGAAACAATTCTGAATTACACCATTCGTTACCAGTAAAAAAACGCCGCATAATGGTGCGGCGCTTTTATCTGAACGATGAATACAATTTTATTGCGGATTAATCATCAAAATACCAGTAACCGTTATTAATCAGCACTGTCAGCAGGGTCACAAATTCCGGATCGCTGAAGGCAACTCCCAGCATTTCGGCAGTGACTTCATCATACTGGCAGAGCACATCCGCTGCTTCAATATGCGGGGTTTTCAGGGCTTCGCCGTTAACGAAACAGGTATCACCGACACGCAGTACCCGCAGTCCATTGAGGCGGAACAGAGATTCCCCCTGTGACAGCAGTTCCTGAATTTCATCCGGGCTGTATGCCGGCTCCGGCGGTGCCAGATCCAGCTCATGGCGGGACTGGGAAATAAATTCACCGAACCACTTGCGGAACACATCCGGCTGGTCGAGCAGATCCTGCATCATACCATGCAGCTTGGCCAGTTCGCCCTGCTGAATCAGCGCCGGATTATCACGGAACGCCAGATCCGGGTCGCTGTAGCGGTAACTGCCGAGCTCATTGGCAATCACATAGTCGGCAAAGCCGCTGAACAGTTCGCGGGCATTCGGGGCGCGGAAACCGACAGAATAGTTCAGTGATTCCTCAATGGCATAGCCTTCGTGCGGGAATCCCGGCGGAATATAGAGGATATCGCCCGGCACCATTTCATCATCAATAATGGCATCAAACGGATCCACCTGTAACAGATCCGGATGCGGCGCGTGCTGTTTCATCGGGATTTTTTCCCCGACACGCCAGCGGCGGCGTCCCTGGCCCTGAATAATAAACACATCATACTGATCCAGATGCGGACCCACACCGCCACCCGGAACAGAATAGGAAATCATCAGGTCATCCATCCGCCAGTCAGACAGGCAGCGGAACGGCTTCATCAGTGCGGCAGACGGAAAATGCCAGTGATCAACGGCCTGAACCAGGATAGACCAGTCTTTCTCGCCCAGCCCGTCAAACTCCTGAAACGGCCCGTGGCGCACATCCCATTTTCCGCTGAAACGGGTGACGATACGGCTGTCGATTTCATCTTCCATTGCCAGCCCCGCCAGTTCATCCGGGGAAATGGTGTCGCGGAAATTGCGGAAACCGCCTTTGATCAGTAACGGACGTTTTTGCCAGTGGCTTTCCATAAAGGTCTGCCAGTCTATATTCAGTTCATAATCCATGTGTTCGTCCTCAATAAACGCCGTGATCAGGCAGATGAAGGGAGTATAACGGAAAAAGACATATTATATTCATGCATATATTTATAACTTGCCGGCAACAACAGACTGACTCTCAGTCTGTGTCTTCGTCGTGAACAGTCTGACGCCGGAATGTCACAGTAATACGGGCACCGCCCAGCGGGCTTTCAGTGACAACTGCGCCGCCGTCATACTGCTCCAGAATATCGGTGACAATTGCCAGCCCCAGTCCCTGACCCGGCCGCAGGGTATCAACCCGCTGACCGCGGCTGAAAATCAGTTCCCGTTTCTCCTCCGGCACACCCGGACCATCATCATCGACAATCAGAATAACCGCATCATGCTGCCACTGCGCCGTCACCTCGACAAACTCCAGACAGTATTTGCAGGCATTTTCCATAATGTTGCCCATGACTTCCATAAAGTCATTCTGCTGTCCCAGCCAGGTGATATCCGGCGGAATATCGACGGTAATATCCACGCCCTTGCGCTGATACACTTTTGACAGCGCACTGGCGAGACTGTCAATCAGCGCCGGAACGGAGGAAATGTCCCGCATCAGCACGGTATTGTCACCGCCGATACTGGCGCGGTGCAGATAATAACCGACCTGCTGGGAAATTCGTCCGATCTGCTCAAGCATGACAGGCTCGGCGGTTTCAATCGTCATATCTTTGCCGCCGCGCAGTGAGCGCAGGGTACTCTGCAGCACTGCCAGCGGGGTTTTCAGGCTATGAGTCAGATCAGAAAGCGTGCGCTGATAGCGGGTATAGCGCTCCCGCTCACTGTGCAGCAGCAGGTTCAGGTTACGCACCAGTCCGCGCAGTTCGCTGGGCGGGGTTTCATCCAGATCTTCCCGCTCGCCTTTTTCAAGGGCGCTGATCTGCCCGCTGAGAGCATTAATCGGCCGCAGGCTCCAGTGTGCGGCCAGCCAGATCAGCGGTGTGAGCAGAAACAGGTTGGCGAGCACCACGTAACCGAACCATTCCCAGACACGGAAGGTCTTCTGCAGATTCTGCGGGATGGTATCCACCACCACAATCGTCAGCGGCGGCAGGGTACCGGTTTTGCCGTAACGGCTGACAGACACGGAGTGGATCATCCGTCCGTCGTGATCATCATCCAGGTCATTAATCCGGATATCTTCCGTGGCAAAGAGCGGGGTATTGACCAGCAGGGATTTGGTGGCTTCCAGCGAGGTATTCAGATCATACAACCCCTCTTTGGTCAGCCATTTGGCCGGAATGGCTCTCTCCAGCGCGTCAATATGATACTGCCGCCAGAGCAGATTCTGATTGTCATCATAAATCAGCACCACAGACGGGGCATTCAGGGAGAAATTCGGCGGAAAACGGATATTGAGTTTTCCGTCATCCCACTGCGACAGGCTGTAGAACAGATTGCTCTGGCTGCGCAGCATGGTGTAGGTGGTTTTATCAAAGCTGACCAGGTAACCGACCAGCGCCACGGCGCCGTAAGAGAGCGTCATGGCGAGGATCACGGCAAACGTTGCCAGTAAAAACCGGGTCCGCAGAGAGAAAGGGCGCGTTGTCCGCCTGGTCATGCGCAATACCTCAGTGGCTTAAGCCGTGTCTGTTATTTCCCGGCGTCGAAACGGTAGCCCTGTCCGCGGACAGTGACGATGGCATCAATATCGGTAAATGCCTGGATTTTCTTGCGCAGACGGCCCATCAGCACATCAATGGTATGGCTTTCACGCAGTTCGGCATCCGGATAGAGCTGGCGCATCAGGGAATCTTTACTGACGACTTTACCATTATTCCGCATCAGTGTTTCAATAATGGTGTATTCAAATGCGGTCAGTTTGACGGCATTACCGTCAACGAGGAATTCTTTGCGGGAAAGATCGATCACAAAAATGCCCAGTTCCAGTGTCTGGGAGGCGAGGCCGCTGTTACGGCGCATCAGTGCCTGCATACGGGCAACAATCTCTTCCAGCTGGAAAGGCTTGGTGACATAATCATCCGCCCCGGCATTCAGCGCGGCGACTTTTTCCTGCCAGCTTTCACGGGCGGTCAGCACCATAATCGGGATTTTGACCTGCTGCTGACGCCAGCGGGCAATCATCACCATGCCGTCCTCGCCGGGCAGACCGAGGTCAACCACTGCGATATCCGGCTGACTTTCCTGAAGAAAATAATCTGCTTCTTTTGAATCTTCCGCCGCATCAACCTGATGGCCGAGCTCGCGGAGCTGAACCGTCAGATGATGACGGAGTAAATTGTTATCTTCCACGATGAGCACGCGCATACATAATTCCTTACAAAGACAGACATCCCAACAGGAAACGATGTGAATTGTAACAGTTTATATGAAGGATAGGGAACTTGTACGCCAAATAATACGCGCGATATGCGTTTAATCATAAAAAAAAGAGGCAGATATCCTCTGCCTCTGTGTGATTAATTATCAGTGAGTTAATAATTACAACTCATCTGCCAGACGGATAGCATCCCCGAGATAGTTTTGCGGGGTCAGGGTTTTCAGCCGGGCTTTTTCTGCGTCAGGCAGCTCCAGTCCGTCGATAAAGACCTGCATCGCCTGAGCATCAACACGCTTGCCGCGGGTCAGCTCTTTGAGCTTTTCATACGGTTTTTCGATACCGTAGCGGCGCATCACGGTCTGAATCGGCTCTGCCAGTACTTCCCAGTTCTGATCCAGTTCATCACGCAGATGTTTTTCGTTCACTTCCAGCTTGTTCAGGCCTTTTTGCGTGGACTGATAAGCGATCAGCGAGTAACCGATCCCCACACCCAGGTTACGCAGCACAGTGGAGTCCGTCAGGTCGCGCTGCCAGCGGGACACCGGCAGTTTGGTTGCCAGATGGCCGAGTACCGCGTTAGCCAGACCCAGGTTACCTTCTGAGTTTTCAAAATCAATCGGGTTGACTTTGTGCGGCATGGTGGACGAACCGATTTCACCGGCGATCGTCTTCTGTTTAAAGTGATTGAGGGCAATGTAACCCCAGATATCACGGTCGAAATCGATCAGAATGGTGTTAAAACGCGCCACGCAGTCAAAAAACTCAGCGATATAATCGTGCGGCTCAATTTGTGTGGTGTACGGGTTCCACTGAATACCCAGCGAGGTCACAAAGTCACCGCTGAATTTATGCCAGTCAATATCCGGATAGGCAGATAAGTGTGCGTTATAGTTACCGACCGCACCGTTGATTTTGCCGAGGATTTCGGTCTGCTGTAACTGGCGGTACTGGCGCTCCATCCGGTAAGCGACGTTGGCAAACTCTTTACCGACGGTGCTCGGGGTTGCAGGCTGCCCGTGGGTACGGGAGAGCAGCGGCAGGTCGCGGTAATCCGCCGCCATGGCACGGACAGTATCGATCATCTGACGCCATGCCGGCAGCAGCACGGTTTCACGGGCGGTGCTGAGCATCAGGGCGTGAGAGAGGTTATTGATATCTTCGGATGTGCAGGCGAAATGGATAAATTCAGACACCGCGTGCAGGGCAGGCACGGCTTCGGCTTTTTCTTTGAGGAAGTACTCCACCGCTTTCACATCGTGGTTGGTGGTGCGCTCAATCTCTTTGATCCGCATTGCGTCTTTTTCGCTGAAATTCGCGACAATTGCATCCAGGTAAGCGATTGCGTCATCATCAAAAGCCGGAACTTCGGGGATGTCTGCACACGCCGCCAGTTTTTGTAACCAACGCACTTCGACCTGTACACGGAATTTCAGTAAACCGTATTCACTGAAAATATCGCGCAGTGCGCGTGTTTTGTCACCATAACGGCCATCGACAGGGGAAACGGCGGTAAGTGAGGATAATTCCATTGGTTGCAACTCCCGGTAATTTTAGTGTTGAGCGAGAAGATATTTGGCAGTGTCCACCAGGCGTGAACGGGAAAACAGCAACTGTAAACGGTTGCCGCCGACCTGGCGCCAGAGCACGGCGCTGCGGATCCCGCTCAGTAACAGCGAGCGGACTTTAGCCTGAATCAGGGTGTTACGCAGGATCTCCGGCGAGCCGGTTACCTGGATGCGCGGGCCGAGGCTGCTGATGTTGTCCACATAGATACCAGCGATGGTATTAAGCATAGCTTCCTGTGACAGCCCAAAATGGTCGCGCTGGTGTTCAAGATTATCAATACGGCGGCCGAGTTCATCCATCGCGCCCGGCGCTTTGTTCAGGCGGCGCTCCAGCAGCATCACACCCAGCATATAGCGGGTCAGCTCGGCATTCAGCCCCTGAGAGCCGGTCATATTGAACATCCCGGCGAACGCGGACAGGCCGGTATGCAGGTTCTGCACATTGTCGCCGTAGACATTCAGGACAGAAGACGGATTATTATTGATGATGCTGTTGATCATCACATCAACCGCATCATTATCTGTCTGACCTTCATGCGCCAGTTGCTGCACCAGGCGCGCGGCCTGGCAGATCCCGGCCAGGGCGAGGGTTATGTCTTCGTAATTTTTAGCCATAATCACTCCGTAATACGCGCTTCAATGACTCCGCCGCCCAGGCAGACTTCATCCTGATAAAAGACAGCGGACTGACCCGGCGTGACCGCAGCAACCGGGTTATCAAACCGGACACTGATTTTGTCATCACCGAGCGGGGTGACAGTACAGGGAATATCTTCCTGACGGTAACGGGTTTTCACCACACAGCGCATCGGCTGAGTCAGCGGCTCCCGCGATACCCAGTCCAGCTGCTGCGCGATAAGCCCTGCAGACATCAGACGCGGGTGTTCATGGCCCTGTGCGACAATCAGAATATTGTTTTCAACATCTTTATCGACAACATACCACGGCTCGTCGGAACCTTCACGGGTTCCGCCGATTTTCAGCCCTTTGCGCTGGCCGAGGGTATGGTACATCAGCCCGTCATGCTGACCGATTTCCTGACCATCAACCGTCATAATCGGACCCGGTTTGGCGGGCAGATAACGGGCGAGAAAATCACGGAACTTGCGCTCACCGATAAAGCAGATCCCGGTGGAATCTTTTTTCTTCGCGGTGATAAGCCCTAATTGTTCCGCAATCCGGCGGACTTCCGGTTTTTCCAGTTCACCGACCGGGAACAGGCTCTGTGCCACCTGGTCGTGGCTCAGTGTATACAGGAAATAGCTCTGATCTTTATTGCTGTCCAGGCCACGCAGTAACTGCGTGGTACCGTTGATATCACGGCGGCGCACATAATGTCCGGTGGCGATATAATCCGCCCCGAGATCTTCTGCGGCATATTCCAGGAAGGCTTTGAATTTGATTTCTTTGTTGCACAGAATATCCGGGTTCGGCGTGCGTCCCGCTTTATATTCTTCCAGGAAATGCTCGAACACATTATCCCAGTATTCCGCCGCGAAGTTGATGGTCAGCAGTTCAATGCCGAGTTTATCGCAGACGGCCTGTGCATCCGCAAGATCTGCGGCGGCGGAGCAGTATTCGGTATCATCGTCCTCTTCCCAGTTCTTCATAAACAGCCCGGTCACCTGATAACCCTGCTGTTGCAGTAAATAGGCTGAGACGGAGGAATCCACACCGCCGGACATTCCGACGATGACTTTTTTCTGGCTGTTATCTGACATGGCTGATCTCGCGGCGATTCGGTCTGCTCCGCAAACAGTGACGCGAAGAAGAACCGGGGAAAAAAACAAGCGCCGTACTTTACCATGATACGCACAGCGGCGCATCATTCAGGTGCGGGATCGGCACTTTTTTCGCAAAGAATTTTCCGCAGTCTGTTCCCCGCAATGCATTACGGCGCGACCGGTTCCCCGAACGCATCCCCGAACGTTCCCAGCAGCGAGAGTGGCAGCGGTTCGGCGGCAAACCAGGCAAACATACTTTCTTTTACCAGCGGGGAGCGCAGGATCGGACTGTGAATAATCTCATCCGCACTGACCCAGTGGCAGCGGTCGATATCGTTGTCCTGCGGGTGTGTCTCACATTCACTCTCCAGCAGCACACGGAACAGAAAACGGATAAACGGTGTGCCGTCCGGTGCAACCCACTGATGAATTTTCAGCAGGGCATCGGGAGCAGCACGGATCCCGGTTTCTTCATACAGCTCGCGCTCTGCGGCGGCAAGCAGGGTTTCCCCGGCTTCCAGATGCCCGGCGGGCTGATTCCAGGTGGCTTTGCCGTTAACGGTTTCTTCCACCACCAGAAATTTTTCACCGGCGCTGACCAGGCAGGCCACTGTCACATGAGGTCTGAATATCATTCACTTCTCTCCATTCGCCGGGGGCAAGGGTATCAAGGGCAAAATCACCAATCCGCACGCGGATCAGACGCAGGGTCGGGTGGCCGGTATGGGCGGTCATCCGGCGTACCTGGCGGTTACGGCCTTCCCGCAGTGTCAGTTTCAGCCAACTGACCGGTACCGATTTCCGCTCGCGGATAGGCGGATTACGCGGCCACAGCCAGTCCGGCTCATCCACCAGCTCGGCACCGGCAGGGCGGGTCGGGCCATCATTCAGGGTGATACCATTACGCAACTGATTCAGCGTGTTTTCGTCCGGCACACCTTCCACCTGAGCATAATACACTTTCGGGGCTTTGTTCTCCGGCTGTGTCAGCGATGCCTGCAATGCGCCGTCGTTGGTCAGGATAAGTAACCCTTCGCTGTCGCGATCCAACCGCCCGGCGGCGTACACATCTGTAACCGGAATGTAATCTTTCAGCGTGCTGCGTCCGGCTTCATCGGTAAACTGCGGCAGTACATCAAACGGTTTATTGAACAGAATAATTTTGCGCGGACCGCGCGGCCGGGGTTTGCGGGCAGCTTTCTGACGCGGATGGGCGCCTGCCGGACGGGATTGCGGCTTTCGGGAGATGCGGGAGTTCGTGGTTTTACCTGTCATTATCTTTTTTTTACATAAAAATGAGACTTACATTATAGCTTAAAACAGTTAGGATTTGCGTGATGCGATTATTCAAGTAGTATTGACAGGACCATTACAAAAAATTAACAAAGCATTGCGCTTACATAAAGGAGAGGTTGATGGAAAGCAAAGTAGTTGTTCCGGCGAAAGGCGCTAAAATTACCATTGACGCAAAAGGCAAATTAATCGTTCCGGACAATCCGGTTATCCCGTTTATTGAAGGGGACGGAATCGGGGCTGATGTAACGCCAGTAATGATTAAAGTTGTTGATGCCGCTGTAAAAAAAGCCTACGGCGGTAAGCGTGAAATCTCCTGGATGGAAATCTACACCGGTGAGAAATCCACAAAACTGTATGGCAGTGATGTCTGGCTGCCGGATGAAACCCTCGATTTTATCCGTGACTACCGCGTGGCTATCAAAGGCCCTCTGACCACTCCGGTCGGCGGCGGTATCCGCTCCCTGAACGTGGCACTGCGCCAGATTCTGGATCTGTATGTTTGTCTGCGCCCGGTGCGTTACTACGCCGGTACACCAAGCCCGGTAAAACAACCTGAACTGACTGATATGGTGATTTTCCGTGAAAACGCGGAAGACATCTACGCCGGTATCGAGTGGAAAGCCGGTTCTGCGGAAGCTGATAAAGTGATTAAGTTCCTGCAGGACGAAATGGGTGTGACCAAAATCCGCTTCCCGCAGGATTGCGGTATCGGTATCAAGCCGTGCTCTGAAGAAGGGACAAAACGCCTGGTCCGCGCAGCGATTAACTACGCCATTGATAACGACCGTGATTCCGTCACCCTGGTTCATAAAGGCAACATTATGAAGTTCACCGAAGGTGCCTTCAAAGACTGGGGATATGAACTGGCACGCGAAGAGTTCGGCGGCGAGTTACTGGACGGCGGCCCGTGGTTAAGCCTGAAAAACCCGAAAACCGGCAAACAGATCATTATCAAAGACGTGATCGCGGATGCGTTCCTGCAACAAATCCTGCTGCGTCCGGCAGAATATGACGTTATCGCCTGTATGAACCTCAACGGCGACTACATTTCTGACGCCCTCGCGGCACAGGTTGGCGGTATCGGTATCGCACCGGGCGCGAACATCGGTGATGAATGCGCGCTGTTCGAAGCCACCCACGGCACCGCACCAAAATACGCCGGTCAGGACAAAGTCAACCCGGGCTCAGAAATCCTCTCCGCTGAGATGATGCTGCGCCACATGGGCTGGTTTGAGGCTGCTGACTTAATCGTTAAAGGAATGGAAGGGGCAATCGCTGCTAAGACCGTCACTTACGATTTCGAGCGTCTGATGGACGGCGCTAAACTCCTGAAATGCTCAGAGTTTGGTGACGCAATCATCAAACACATGTAATTAAGTTTACAGTAAAATAGTTAACGGGAACTGATTAGTTCCCGTTTTTTATTGTTCAGTCTGAAACGGTTATCAAAAAGTTTGCAAAATGATTTAGCAAAACGGTGTGAAATTTGTGTGGTTTTGGATGGTGTTTTTAGGTCATGTATGTGGGATTTTGAGGTATAGGAGGCTACTTTTGTAAGTAGTACACCCGTTTCAGTTCCACACACTTTTTGAGATTTCGTTATTTTCAGCTAATAACCGGTATTCTTCCGGTGTCAGATTATTCAGGGATTCATGCGGACGCGCCCAGTTATGCCCCAACGCTAGCTAGAGTCTTTGTGCAACAGATCTGTTTTCTCATGCTTTCGCTAATGGAGTGCATTCACGTAATTACCTTGGATTATAATGTTGCTAGCTTAGCTTTAGTCCAGTGACAAACTATTTTAGACATTTCTACTCCCCAATCCCAAATAGCTTTGACCTCTTCTGGATGGTCGGTTTTGAAAACCAATATGAGCATAATAAATGCCAACACTAACCCAAATCCAAGCATCCAGTTGGACATAGTACCGATAAAATCAACTCTTCCTTTAGCTTTATTTAATTGAGTATCAAGCTTTTTCTGTGCATCCATTGCATGAGATTTCACTTCTTCAGCTTCAGTTCTAGATTTCACATAGTGACCTAATGCTCTGTCAAAGGTGTCCTTAAAGTGGTTTAAGTTCTCATGAAGAAGCTCATTAGACTTTGCTATCAGGATTTTTGTCATTACAACACCAACAACAATAGCAACTATTCCTAGGAAGTTGTTTGTCCTTGCAAGTGCACCAATAGCAACCATAACACCAGGCAATGCAAATGCTTTGGTTTGTAATGATGTAACCAAATCCTGTAGTTTACCAATAAAGCTTAAATGCTGTTCATCAATCTCTCGAAGCTGACTATCTACAGTGAATCTATTCACATAGATTTCATAGTTCTCGCAGTACCTATCATGGAACTTTTTGGTACTTGATAGAAACACCTTAAATGGGTTTTCTCCATCTTCCATTGAAGACATAATCTCAGCAAATGAAACCAACATGACACTTTGTCTGTCTTTGGTCTGAGCATCTTCTAAATGCCAGCTTCCGTGCAAACGTTCATATCTAGACTCATCACAGTCTAGTTCCAATTCTTCAATTACTTGAAGATCAACGAACGGATTAATCTGATATGGCTTAGTCTTCCCTTCTTTGTGATGAACAAAGAACACCAGGACATTGTTATCTTGAATATGGTCAGCCATATCAGACAACAACTTCACCCACTTAGTAACCTGAATAACCTTCTTTAATAAGGAGTCGTCTGTATCCGATTCTGATAGTTTCCTATCAAGAATACAGAACTTAGATGGTATGCTCCTTTTTTTAACGCACACTCGCATGAAGTTATCTAAGGTCGGGTAGAAATAGCTCATGAAATCGTCTTGCCAGTGTTCGCTACCAGCTTCAAATTCAAGGCATAATTTCCCACCTTCAATTCTCAGACTACATGAACTATTGACCTCTTTTAGAGCCTTCTCAAAACGCTCAAAGTCCTTGCATTCAGCAATGTCCTCATCAAGCTCATAGGCATAAAGCAGTATATCTCTGTCGTACTCTGTTTGCTCACCACCCTTGATGAACGAGCTAAACAAATGGCTTGAATCATACATCAGACTTAACTCCTATCTGGTAATGCTTCCAATAATTCACGATGCTGCTCTTCATCTTGTACTTCTATATATATAGTTCGTGTTCTGGCATCGTACCTAATGCTCTTTTCCTCATCATCAACATCCCCCAAAGCACTTCTTTTAATGCGATAAAAGTAATCCTGCCCTTTTTGACCTTCAATGTTAGTCGCTTTCTGCAATTGACCGCGTGTTACATCAAAAATTTCACTGATTTTGTAATCATTTTCATTGATGAACATGACAAAATCTTCAGCTGTTATCTCATCATTGCCATCTGGTAGATTCGCAATTACTTTTCTAGCAACACTGTTTACGCTAACTTGCTTACCTTTCTTGTCGGTAATTAATAGCTCAACTTCATCTCGAAGCTTACGAATATGAGCAGTCCTTAGACCCAACTCTTTACCAAACTGTTCAACTGCATCAAAAACACTGGATACACTTACAGTATTATCTATCATGTCATTCGTGCCAAGAGCTTCTTGGAAAAATTGTCCTTTTGAACGACCCGAGATAAATCGTAGGTAAGCTTTATCTTGGTGCTCCTCAATATGGTCAGGATAGACTGAATCGAATAGAGTCAAATCATACAACACAGCTTGTCGCAGCGTATCAACATCAATAGACTTAAATCTTGTAGGTACAAGACCCGCACCAAAATCAAACACGTCTTTCTTGTCTACCATAACAACAAGCAAACGACCTAAGTCTTCTTCTTCACCTTCATTACAGTAATGAATAAAAACCATATGACCGACTTGTGTGTTACCGCGACCATCTTCATTCAATGATGATTTTAGCCTTTCCATCATGCTTTGGGTGGTGTCCTCAAAAGCACTATCAGTATTGGCATTGAAATTAGTCAATATTGTTGGTATCGAATTTCTACCAGTATCCACACTTAAGAAGCCATAAGTCTTAGTTTTACGTCTAAATTTTGCTTCTATCTCTTGAACAAAATTAAGCGCATGCTCATTGCCTCCGTCCCAGACATCTCCAAACTCATAGCCAAAACGACCATCTTGTTTACTAACCTCTGCGGCAATAGCGTTAAGTACAACTAGCGATGCAACCATATTCCTTCCTGATGATGAAGTAATAAAAACTATACGGGTATTATAATGCCGGATGTATATATAAAACTAGGTCATTAAATAATTAATGACTTAGTTTTATATATCTGTTGGGATTATAACTATCGTGATATTTACACGGACTTACCTTAAGAGCGGATGCCCTGTTGTAAGTACACCCGTTTCAGTTCCACACACTTTTTGAGATTTCGTTATTTTCAGCTAATAACCGGTATTCTTCCGGTGTCAGATTATTCAGGGATTCATGCGGACGCTCCCGGTTATATTCCCTCAGCCAGTGTTCCGTGATCTCCAGTACTTCATTCTGTGTCCGGAACAGATAAAAATCCAGTATTTCGGTCCGGAATGTCCGGTTAAAACGTTCGATAAAGGCATTCTGAGTCGGTTTACTCGGTTTAATAAATTCCAGTATTGCTCCATGCTCTTCCGCACAATGTGCGAGTGTCAGTGATATAAGCTCCGGACCATTATCCATTCGCATTTTCACCGAGTATCCGCGTGTTGCAACTATTCTGTCCAATACCCGGACAACACGTTGGGCCGGGATATTCAAATCAATTTCTATCGCTAGGGCTTCACGGTTAAAATTATCCACGATATTGAACGTCCGGAAACGCCTGCCGCAGATCAACGCATCATGCATAAAATCAACCGACCAGCTCTGATTCAGTGCCTCCGGCGTTGCCAGTGGTGCCGGATTACGCACAGGCAGACGTTGTTTGCCTTTACGGCTAAAGTTCAGCTTCAGCAGACAATAGATCCGGTGAATACGCTTATGATTCCACCCGTTGCCCTGCCTGCGCAGGAACTGAAACAGCTTTTTAAACCCGTAACCTGGAAGGTCGACACACAAGTTCAACTATGGGCCAATAAAATATCAGATCAACACCCTTATCCAATCTTTGCCACGATCATCATGATATTTATCAGTTTGCTGCTGGTTTTTATGACCCAACAGGTTTTTGGTATTAATTCCCTGTTCCCGGTATAAACGCTCCGATAATGACCGCATTTCATGAAATGTCGCTGGCGTACTTTCTCCCCGGTCGATATCGGTTTTATCCCTGGCTTTTTTAAAATTGGTGGTCAGGGTATTTGCGGTTACCTGGCCGCCGGGCTGTGACTGTGATGTGTTTCGTGTGTGGTGGACTAAATATTTGCTGACATACAGATCACGGCATCCGGCAATCACATCCCGCAGGCTGATATTGAGTGCCTGACACCGGAGGGAGAGGGGGATAGCAAGGTGCTGTCCGGTAACAACAGCCAGCAACATGGCATTCCCGGGATATTTATGGTCCTTACAAGGGATATCGTAAATTTTCTGCCACTGAAAAGCGGACAGAAATTTAACGGGACAAAGCGTCCGGAATAATGTCTGACGACCCGGGAACCAATAGTGTAAAGCACTATGCTGTTTTATCTTCCTTTTGCGCCAGTATTTTCGAAAGATTTATCTCTATCCAGTCTGCCAGTATGGTGACTTTTTCACTTATCTGTTCACCAAGATCGGTCAGTGTATACTCGACGTGGGGCGGTAATACCGGATATGACACGCGATTAATGAAGCCATCCTGTTCCAGCGCCTGTAATGACTGAGCTAACATTTTCTCACTTATTCCGCCGATTTTGCGTCGTAAATCGCTGAAACGGTGTGTCCCGTCACGAAGGGAAATTAAAATCAGTATCCCCCAGCGGCTTGTTACATGTTTAAGAATTTCCCGGGAAGGGCACTGCGCGGCAAATAAATTACCGTCGCGTAACTGTTGGGATAATGTTGAAGCTGCCACGTTGCACTTACCTTTTTGTATGTACTTACTTTAAGTAAGTCTAGGTGTTATGTTAACGAAACACAAGTGATACATTAAGGAGCTATCTTATGATTGCAATTACCGGTGCGACAGGCCTCCTGGGCCAGCATGTTATTGAAAATCTGCTGCAAACAGTCCCGGCAGGCCAGATTGTGGCGATTGTCCGTAATCCGGCAAAAGGTGCATCCCTGAGCCGGAAAGGAATTTCTGTACGTCAGGCTGATTACAATGATGAAGCATCATTAATCAGGGCCTTACAGGGGGTTGAGAAATTGCTTTTGATTTCTTCCAGTGAAATCGGACAGCGTGTCACGCAACATCGTAATGTGATTAATGCGGCAAAATCAGCTAATGTGAAATTCATTGCTTACACCAGTTTGTTACATGCCGACACCTCTCCGCTGGGTTTACATACTGAGCATGTGGAAACAGAAAAAATGCTGGCTGATTCCGGTATCCGGTATGCCCTTCTGCGCAATGGCTGGTATACGGAAAACTATCTGGCCAGTGTACCTGCTGCACTTGAGCATGGTGTCTTTATTGGTGCGGCCGGAGAAGGCAAAATCGCTTTCGCTGCCAGAGCTGATTATGCGGCGGCTGCCGCCTGTGTTATCAGTGAAGACGGGCATGCGGGTAAGGTGTATGAGCTTGCCGGAGATGAGGCCCGGACATTAAGCCACCTGGCGAAAGAACTGACTGAACAGAGCGGAAAGAATGTTGTGTATCAGAATTTAAGTCAGGCTGATTTTGTTGCCGCACTGAAAAATGCGGGCTTGCCTGATGAGTTGTCTGAAATGCTTGCTGACTCTGATGTTGGTGCGTCCGTAGGAGGATTATTCGATGATAGTCATACTCTGAGTAAACTGATTGGACGACCAACAACAACACTTGCTGAGAGCATCAAAGATATTCTGTAATCTCTCTTTCGGTACAGAACACAGTATTTTCTGGTGGTAAATACCTTCGGGAAAAAGAAACTACGGGGATGATATGCGGAGGGGAAAGTATATCAAACTGGCACCTGCCAGGTCGGATAAACAGACACGATAACCGATGGATATTATTAAAGCAGATACAACTGAAAAAAAACAGCCCGGCTATTGCCGGGCAAATTGATTAACGGAAGGGATACTTGCGACTTCTGCAACCGAATATACCTGCCAAAAGTTAAACGTAATATAAACAAGTATAAATACTTGGCATTAGGTTTATAATTAAGGCTAATGGGGTTAATTGGTCTTTTTGCTTGTCGTTAAATAATAATTTAAGATTTTTTTCCGTCAATGCCTTTTGTTTTTAGATAATTATTCTGAGTTGTATATTTTTTGTTGATAGCTTGGTTTGTCAGTCAGCATATTATGCTTTACCTTTAATATATGTTTATCAGGAGGTTCATAATGAAAGATATTAATTTTATTGTAGGGCAGAATATCCGCGACTTAAGACACCGTAATGGCTTGACTACAAAGATGTTAGCTAAAATGCTGGGGGTCTCACAGCAGCAGTTGTCAAGGTATGAACGAGGTGTTAATAAAATAGATGTCAGTGTTGTATTTAAGATAATAAATATATTTCATGTGTCTTATGAATTTCTGTTTCCTGAAACTCAGAATGATTATACTGAATCAGTAAAAAGCTCCTTTGTATATATAGAGCCTTTAGCAATCTGATGATGCAAAAAATACAATCATAAATGTTATTCATTACCATATAAAAAATGAATATCATTCTTATTTAAGAAGAACAAATACATAATAAAGCCAGCTTAACATATTGTGAGCTGGTTTTAATTTGTACAAAAATATCACTGCATAAAAACAGGGTATATCAGAGCGCCATGATAAATGCTGTAATATCGGTATCTGACATAGCCATTGATGATTTACTTAAGGTGCTGATATGAAAAAGAACGATCTGATTGAATATATCCGGACTAATTACGGCTCAGCCCCTGACTATCCGTGGATTAAATATCCGGATTATGCGGTATTCAGGCACCGCGGAAATGCCAAATGGTTTGCTATCATAATGTCAGTATCTGCTGATAAAATAGGCGCCGGAGACGCAGAGAAAGTAGTGGATATTG
Organism: Morganella sp. EGD-HP17; assembly: GCF_000512315.2. Classification (NCBI taxonomy): domain Bacteria; kingdom Pseudomonadati; phylum Pseudomonadota; class Gammaproteobacteria; order Enterobacterales; family Morganellaceae; genus Morganella; species Morganella sp. EGD-HP17. The sequence continues at coordinate 202,495 of NZ_AZRH01000006.1, read as the reverse complement.
TTAATGTTAAGGCTGCGCCGGAAATGGTTGGCTCTCTTCGTTTAAAGGATGGTATCTATCCTGCGTATCACATGAACAAAGAACACTGGGTTACGATAATACTGGATGCTGAGTTCAGTAGTGAAGAACTGAAGTCATTAATTGATGATAGTTACAGACTGACCTGGTAACGATAATTTACAGGATAAACTCTCCGCAATTCCTTGATAGTTAGCATGTTTCGTTATTCCGGAGCCCATATATTAAATTTTCATTTTGTACCTTTATCCAATCTTTGTTGTGATCATCATGATATTTATCGGTTTGTTGCTGATTTTTATGTCCCGGCAGATTTTTGGTTTCCGGGGCATTTACTGGCATGCAGAATATCGCATTCCGGTGCTGTAATACCCCCGGAAACAGTTGACCCATGAAATCAATCGATATATAACCAAGTATATATCGATTGAAGTGGGTAATTATGATGAAAAAGTATCTGATTGGGTTTATTGCTGTCATTTTTTCATTCTCCGGCCAGGCGGCGCGGGAGTTTACAGATCAGCTGGGGCGCAAGGTTGTTATTGATGATCATGTTGAGCGCGTGGCTGTTCTTCAGCATCAGACACTGAATTTACTGGTTCAGATGGATGCAACAGACAAAATTGTGGGCGTGATGGGAAACTGGCGTGAGCAGCTCGGTCAAAATTATGAACGGCTGGCACCTGAATTAGTGAAAGTGCCCAATGTAGGCGATCTGAAAAACGTCAATCTTGAAAGTCTGGTGCAGTTAAAACCGCAGGTGGTTTTTGTCACTAATTATGCGCCACAGGAAATGATCGATAAAATTACGCAGGTGGGTATTCCGGTTATCGCCATTTCATTGCAGAAAGACAACGGCAGTCACGCCAAAAATAATGTGAATCCTGAGCTTGATAATGAAGAGCAAGCCTATAATGACGGGCTGAAAGAAGGGATTACCCTGATTGGTGATATTGTTAATAAGCCGGACAATGCAAAAGAGCTGATTAAACAAACCGTTGACAGCAGAAATAGTGTGACTCAACGTCTGAAAGATATCCATGAAAGTCAGCGTGTCCGGGCCTATATGGCAAACCCGGATTTAACCACTTACGGCTCAGGAAAATATACCGGTTTAATGATGCAGCACGCCGGCGCAATGAATGTCGCCGCTGCGACCATTAAAGGGTATAAACAGGTTTCTCTCGAGCAGGTTATCAGCTGGAACCCGGAAGTTATTTTTATTCAGGATCGCTACCCGGGCGTTGTTGACGAAATTAATAACGACCCCCGCTGGCAGGTTATTGATGCAGTGAAAAACAAACGTGTTTATTTAATGCCGGAATATGCCAAAGCCTGGGGATATCCGATGCCGGAAGCGATGGCAATCGGTGAGTTATGGATGGCGGCTAAATTGTATCCGCAGAAATTTGCCGATATTGACGTGGATGCTGATGTTAATAACTGGTATCAGAAATTCTATCGCACTCAATATCAGGGCAGTCATTAATGCATATTATGGCGGCCGGCAGTCTGCGGGGAGCGCTGACTGTCATTTTAGCCCGTTATTCCGGTAATAAAATACCGCCGGTAACCTGTGATTTTGGTCCGGCCGGTTTATTGCGGCAAAAAATTGAATCCGGGGTAAAGTGCGATCTGTTTTTGTCTGCGGACCGGGCACATCCGGAAGCATTATTCCGGAATAAGACAGCATTCAGGGTTGAGCCTTTTATTGCCAATTACTTAGGAATTACCACCACCATTGAATTAGCTGAACAATATCCTGACTGGCAGCAATTACTGCGTGCTCCGGATTTAATTATCGGTACCTCAACGCCGGTTGATGATCCCTGTGGGGATTATGTGGTGCAGTTTTATTCTGAACTCAGTAAAGCCGATCCGGAACTGGCGGAAAATATCCGCAATCGTACACGGCATCTGGTGGGCGGAAAAAATTCCCCGGTGATCCCTGCGGGACAAATGGCGTCTCAGTGGCTGATTCATTCTCATCAGGCAGATATATTTATTGGTTACCGGCACTATCAGAAAAAAATGTCAGAACTTCCCGGACTCGCGACAATAGCTATCCCGGAGGCGCATAATGTCAAAGCAATATATTGTATGGCCTTAATGTCGCCGATAGCTCAGACTTTTGTTGATTACCTGTTACAGACTGAATCACAACAGATTTTTATGGAAAATGGTTTTGTGTCTCTTAGTTGAAACAACTAAAAAACGGCTAAAAATATGACGGGAAATGTTATATTAAAACAGTCAGATAAAACCAATATGTTGAAAATTCAACCTGAATACCGGGGCTGAGAGTGAAAGGAAAAAACGTTATTATTGTTCATGGTTATACTGCATCACCGGCAGATAACTGGTTTCCGTGGTTAAAAAAAGAACTGGAATTGCTTGGTGCCACAGTTGCCGTTCCTGCGATGCCGGAACCGCATTCTCCTGATCCGCAAAAATGGCAGCAATGCCTTATCAGCAACAATATAACAGCGGATGAAAATACAATTTTTGTCGGGCACAGTCTTGGTTGTATTACGGTGCTGCGATATATCACTGAACATATTCCGGAAGGGACAAAACTGGGTGGTTATATTTTAGTCTCCGGTTTTGATTGCAGTCAGGAAACACTGCCTGAGCTGGAGGCGCATGTTCAGTATCCTCTGGATTATACTAAGCTGACAGAGATTTCTGATAAACGAATTTCAGTCATATCTTCTGACGACTGGGTGGTCAGTCCGCAGGCATCGAAAACGCTGGCGGAGTCGTTGCAGACTCAGGTTATTATTGAAAATAACGCCGGACATTTTTTGGACAGGGAAGGATATACTGAGTTTTCGGCGCTGCTTAATATATTCAGAACTGTCTTTTCTGTTTCCTGAAATGCAATTTATATTATTCCTTATTATTCATGTCGTGCTGACAGGATGTTCAACCTGGCCGGAGGTCGGGCACAACAAAACGGATTGGCCGCAACCCCATAAAAATTCACGTACAGCGGAGCAGAAAAGGGCTGACAGGGCACCGGTGCATGAACAGCAGCGGGCTGTTATGAGAGGGGAGCGCCCTGATTATGAGGTATTTGAACGCTACTGAACCTGTTTTGCGGAAAGAGAATATTTATCCTTTTTTTCATTGGATCTGAGTGAGTTATGGAAATTATTTCCACCGGATGAATGGTAGATTATTTTTATAACAAAACGGAGGAACACATGAAAAATACACTGTATCTTTTAAAAATGGGATTTTCTGACTTAAATTATCCCGGTAGTCTCTTTCTTTGCCCTGACTGCACGCTGTTAGAAGGCGTTCTTGCCACGAATCCTGAATTGCGTGAATCAACAGATGTTGTTTATATTGATTTTGATAAACCAAGAAAACTGCTGGTGGATCTTATCGGGGAAGAAAACCAGTCATTGCCTGTATTAGTTTTCGCGGACGGACAAAACTTTATTAATGACGTTGATGGTATTCTGGCCGAATTTGCCATGACAAACGGATGTCCTGCAAAACATCCTTAAGCGTCATCGATACACCAGAAATCAGCCTCACTTCTGGTGAGGCTTTTTCTGTGTCTTATCCGGTTTTACATCAGTCAATAACGGTTATTTTTAAAGGACGGAATTTACTGTAGCACCATAATCCGATAAAAATCATTGTTCCGAAGATAACAGTAAACGCACCAATAAGCACCGCAATAATCTCACAGGCGGGAACAGGAAATCCTTATAACTGATTAAAATATTAAAAGATTTATTTCAGCGAATAAATCATCTATTAAATGGATAAATATAGGTTATTTATTTTACAAATAAAAGTAATAGTGGTGAAATTCATTTTATATTTTACTTAGTCTCAGGTGGTATTATCAGTTGGTAACATATCGTTATTTTTCATTGTGTTTACATATAAAATAATCTTATGTAATAATGCATGGGTTAAATTATCAGGAATTAACCTTATGCATTATGTAGTTATATCTCATTTGTCATTATGTCTTCTTGTCGGATGTGCTGAAGCAGGCAATAAAACTAACGCCGAATTAACCGTCGCCACCAAAAAAACACCTGAAAATCTTATGAATAAGCCGACCTATATGCTTGCCGGTCATTCGAAATTTGAACAGGATGCAGAGAAAAGCCGAAATAAACAGAATGAACTTTTTAAAGCCGGATTAAAGGAGAGCAGAAATACCGGTATCGATAGTGATTTTTCTTATAAGCCTGCGAAATTTCCTTCTTATGCATATGGCCAGTATGCATCGCCGGAATTTGTCTGGAATAGTGAAAAACAGCTCTATGAAGTAAAACCATCAGCCAGTATGACCTTAACAATAACCCCTTGATTTGTTGTCCGGTCGGTCGCTGCATAATCTTCATGCAAAACGGATACGGTATTAAACCGCAAACCTATGTCAAATTTTTTAAATCCGGCCTTTGATTTGCGAACTGAAATCGCAGATGATGGCACTATAGTCACTGACAGGAGGTAAGTTGTTATGTTTCCGGAATACCGTGATTTGATCTCCCATCTTCGCCAGAATAGTCATCAGTTTCGCACGCTGTTTGATAAACACAACCAACTCGATCATGAAATTGCCCGTCTGGAAAAATCGGACAGAAGCGGCTACAGTGAGGAAGTGGTGGAGCTGAAAAAACAGAAATTACGCCTGAAAGAAGAAATCCACCAGCTTCTTAAAGATCCGCCGGAAGATGACTGAATTTCCTTAATATGCCATCGGTTAATCCGGTGGCTTTTTGTTTACAGGGACAAAAAAGAGGAGGAAACATGATTTGTTACCGGCAGATGGTTAATACAGATTGCGGGCAGGTGGCGGCATTATTACAGGAGAATGCTCAGTCACGGCAGGGCGGATTGCTGGGGGAATATCCCCTGAAGAAAGTTGAAAATATGTTTGCGCATGCACTGACGGTGATTATTGCGCAGGATGGTGACGTGATTGCCGGGGTGGTGTTCAGTTTTCCGGTGCAGTCCGCACAAATATCGCCGGTGACCGCGGTGATTTCACAGCAATTCGGTGAGTTACTGGAAAATAACTGGTTTTACGGCCCGGTCTGTATTGGGGCAGATTATCGCGGGCAGGGAATCTTACCGGCGCTGTATCAGCGGCTATGTGCGGAAAACAGCGGAAAACCGGTTGCCTTTATTAACCAGGATAATGAACGTTCGGTTCGTGCACATCTGAAATCCGGTATGAAAGAAGCCGGTCATTTTATCTGTGATAATACCCCTTACTTACTGATGATTGGCCGCTGAATATCAGTGAATTTTATCTTTTCCGGTTTTTATTTCCTGTTTTTACGTATTAGTGACTATACTGAAATCGTCATTATGATTTGCCGTATTAACATGATTTTCAACCGAGGAGCTTGTTATGGGGTATTACGAGTTAAAAAAATCAACCAAAGATACACCGCAGCCGTACTATTTTGTTCTGAAAGCCGGAAACCATGAAATTATTGCCACCAGCGAAATGTATGCCTCAAAGCAGGGGGCAATGAATGGTATCGCGTCTGTACAGAAAAATGGCCCTTCTGAAGTGATTAAAGATTTGACCTGATCAATAAGCAGCAGATTTATTAAGGCCCCTGAGCACATCAGCGGGCCTTTTCTTTTTCCTGTGCCGCTGAATTCATCCTGGCTGAAATACAATACCGGTTGTCCTGCATGCAAAAGCAGATTGCCTGTCTGCTGTTTATAGTATGGGTAACAATTATGTTCAGCGGGGCGGTTCCTGTGTTTTTACTCTTATTTGCGTGTGGCTGTATTGTCGGGTCGACAACGGTATTGTTTGGTTTTGGCGGCGGATTTTTTATTGTTCCGCTGCTTTATGCATTGTTAACAGCCACGGCAGACAGCCATACCGCGGCGGCGGCCATGCATATTGCAGTGGCGACATCCACCGGGGTGATGATATTCAGCGCATCATTGGCAACCCTTCGCCAGCATCGTGCCGGAATGATTAACTGGCCGCAGGTACGCCCGCTGGCGGGATATATTGCCGCCGGTGCGGTGGCAGGTGCATTGCTGGCGATTGCAGTTCAGGGGATATGGGTTAAGTGGATGTTTATTGCTTACCTTGCCATCACTATTCTGGACAGTATTTTCCGCCCCGGGTTTATGACACAGTCAGCGTCTCATCTGCGGACAATGCCAGCGGGTGCTGTTGCGGTGGCCGGTACTGTGATTGGTGTGGTGGCAGCGTTTCTGGGGGTGGGCGGCAGTGTGATGACCGTTCCGTTGATGCGCCGTCGTGGTGCGGAAATGGCACAGGCGACGGCGATGGCCAATCCGCTGTCTTTGCCGATGGCACTGGCCGGTACGCTGACTTATATTTTGCTGGCCCGCCATGAAACGGCAGAATTCGGCAGCGGTTTTGCCGGTTATGTGGATATTCAGGCTTTTATGTTACTGATTGCCGGATCCTGGCTGGGGCAAAAACTCAGCGCGCCGCTGATTGGCCGGATCCCGGATAAACTCTATGCTAAATCTTATCTGGCGCTGCTGATATTTGTTCTGCTGGTGATGGTGATTGTGCAGTAAGCAGGATATCTCCGCCGAAAAGTAATCATCTGCAGCGAATTAACAGAGTGCAGGTTGCCGGTTGATTTTGTGATCTATCAGCTTTACTTATATCTCCGGATGTCCTTAAATATCTGCGGGTTCTTTGTTTGTCAGATACTAAGTAAGGTTTACAGGAGATTCGATCATGTCACCAATGACGAAAAGTACGATGGTATACCCTATTGGTTTCTTCACCTGCATGGCACTCATTATCTTTATTGTTGCGTTAGTGATTTGATAACGGGTAATGAAGAAGAAAGGAAAACCTCCCGCGTGAACGGGAGGTTTTTTTACGGCCCCGGTATGGCGCCGGTTTAATCCGCGGATAACACCGTTATAATGATCAGATTGCGCCCTGTTTTTCCTCTTTAACTTTTTTCGCTTTTTTCCCTTTTTCACTTTTTACTTTTGCTTCATGTTTTACGGCTTTCGCATGGCTGTCCGCTTTAGTGGCGGTAATACCGGAATGCGCAGCGGAAACTGCCGGTGCCGGAGTCGATGCCATTGCACCGAAAGAGAATAAACCGGCCAGAGTTGCAACAATAAGGGCTGAATGTTTCATTATGATATCCTCAGGATTTCGGGAGTATTTATACCTGCTCAGCGGGTATGGATGAAACATATTCCTGTTTTTTTCGCCGCACAACGGGATATACATAAACAGTGGCAATATTTTCAAATCTCCAGAAAACTGACAAATCCTGATATTCCGCTATAGTTAACAATATTGAATTTATTGTTTAAAATCATTTTGTTATGTCGGTATTTTTTGAAGTTTAAACGGTTCATCAACAGGAAATAAATTTATTATTTTCCCGGATTAAGTTTTTTTTGTAATTCTTCTGTCAGCCGGACCAGTTGCATCTTGTCTTTTTCTGAAAGATATGCAGTGTAATTATCCGCAAAGCGGTTAATACGCTCCATTCCTTTGATTATTTTTGCTGCTGCCTTATCGATATCACTCTGATTTGTATTCATTGTTTTTTCCTTTACAGTGCCGGTGTTATTACTATTATCATAAAAAATAGTGATTAATAGCTTAAATTGAATTAATCCGGTTCATCATAAAGAATTAAGAGAGTCTTCATTTTCTTTTTTCCGGAGAGGATTATTGTGGAAAGTTAAATAAGAAAATACGTTTTTCCACATTGCATAATCCGCCTTCGCGCATTTCCATCGGGTGAACGAGCACCGCGTAGCGGGGAAGCCAGGTGTTGATCCGGATCTTGTCATTGACGGATATCGGATCATTCACTACGATATTAATTCATTCAAATGAATTAATAAAAGGTGACTTATGAAAACAGCAAACACAGCAATACCGGCCGGGTTCTCTTTACAGGAGCGGGATCGCCGCTGGGATCTGGCGCGTGACATCATGCGTCAGCGTAATCTGGATGTTCTGATTGTTTATGGTGACCGGGAATCTGCTGCCCCGGCACCGTTCTGCGTGGATCACTATTTTACCAATGACCGCCTCGGGTCTGTGGTGATCTTTTATCAGGACAATGACCCGGTTGTGGTGACATTTGCGCCGATGATGATTGCCGACCATATGCAGGCCGCATTACGCGGGGACAATCAGTGGTTGTCGCCGTCACAGATTATGGTCGGTAAAACCGGACGTAATATCGGGGCACTGCTCCGGGAGATGAATGTACCGGCGACGGCACAAATCGGCGTGATCGGGCTGGAACCGTATCCGCCGTTCTATTTTGATGGTGCGATGCCGTTCAATACCCTGACCGGGATTAAAGAGGCGTATCCGCAGGCGGCGATTGTACCGGTTTACCGTGACTTTTTTGTCCGCGCTTCCGTAAAAAGTGAGGAAGAGCTGGCACATATCCGTCACGCTGCCGCCATCGGTGAAGCGATGAGTGAAGCCATGCGTGTGACAGCGGTACCGGGAAACAGTGAGGCGGATATTGCGGCAGCAGTCACTGCCACCTGTTTATCTGCGGGGGGATTTACGGCGGAGATCCTGATGGGGTCCGGCCCGGAATATATCGGCTGGGGTCAGCCTGCCTGGCAGTACCGCTCACAGAAACCCCGGGAGATTGAGCGCGGTGATATTGTGTTGTCAGAAATTTTCGCGCTGTACGGAATGTATGAAACCCAGCATCAGGCAGCGGTTGCGGTCGGTAATATTCACCCGCAGCTGGAGAAAGCGGCACAGGTCGCACGGGAATGTTATGACATCGGGGTGTCATATCTGAAAGAGGGCGTGACATTCGGGGAAGTGGTGGATGAGATGGAAAAACCGCTGCTGGCTTCCGGCGGCTGGCATGTGCATCCGCTGATCCACAGTATCAATCCGTATGGTCCGATCGGGTTCGGTACTGCGCCGGGAATTGAATCTCTGCCGCTGGTATCCCGTTACCGCAAAGTGGAGCGTCTGCCGAATCCCGGCCGGGAACTGGTGCTGAAGGCAGGGATGAGCTTTGCATTTGAACCGAATTGTGCCTTTGGTTATCATCTGTGTAACCTTGGTGGTACGGTCATTGTCGGGAAAAACGGCGGAATTGAGCTGAATGATAATTCCACCCGGCTGATGCGTGCTGATCTCTGATTATACCGGTGAATCTGCAGATGACGGAAAAGATGAATAAACATACGCTCTCCTCAGAGCAGACCAGAGAGAAACTGATACAGGCGGGGATCCGCCTGTTTGCCCTCAGCGGTGTCAGCGGTGTCCGGACCCGGCAGCTGGCGGAGGAGGCGGGTGTGAATCAGTCAGCCATTCCGTATCATCTGGGCGGTAAATCGGGGGTGTATGCCGCAGTGATCCGGAAAATTACCGATGACCTGGCCGCGGTGACGGATGTCAGCAGGATCGATGCTGCCACAGAGGCACTGACGGCGCAGGCGCAGCCGGGCAAAACGGCATTGAAAACAGTACTGGTCAGTATGGTCTCCGGGCTGTGCAAGGCATTGTTATCGCCGGAACGCGCTCTGTACGGCACGCTGATCCTGCGGGAACAGCTGGAGCAGACTGAAAATTATGATGTGATTTATCAGTCATTTATTGAACCCTTTCATAAGCGACTCTCTCTGCTGGCACAGCTTGCAGATCCGCAGGCGGATACAAAAACAACCATTATCAGGGCGCATGCCCTGATAGGGCAGATTCTGGGGTTTGTGGTGGCACAAAAGGCGTATCTGTGCCGCAGTGAAGCGAAATCTGTCAGTGAGGATGAACTGGCGGAAATCACCGGGCAGATTGTACTGCTTTCCTGCCGGGCTCTGGGACTGGATGAGGCGTGAATGACAGTGCCGGAGAGTATCCGGCACTGTATTGTCGTGATTACCAGCCGGGAACGGCGCCGCCGTTAAACAGCGTTTCTGCGGCTTTGGCAACTTCCGGTGACTGATAAGCTTTAATAAATTTTTGTACATTCTCCGCGTCTTTATTATCTTCACGGGTCACAATAATATTGACGTACGGTGATTCTTTATCTTCGATAAACACACTGTCTTTTACCGGTGATAAGCCGGTTTGCTGAATATAGGTGGTACTGATAATGGCTACTGTGACTTTCGGATCTTTAATCACCCGGGGTAACTGAGCGCCTTCCAGCTCCATGATATTCAGTTTCAGCGGATTTTCAGTAATATCCAGCGCAGTCGGTAATAAACCGGTGCCGGATTTTAATTTAATCAGTTTCTCTTTTTCCATTAATAATAATGCACGGCCGAGGTTTGTCGGGTCATTCGGCATGGCAATGGTATCACCGGTTTTTAATTCACTGATATTTTTAATTTTATCGGAATAACCTGCCATCGGAAATACAAAGGTATTTGCCACAGCGACCAGGTTATAACCTCTGGCGTTATTATCCTGGGCCAGGAACGGGCGATGCTGGAAGACGTTGGCATCAAGATCCCCATTGGCCGTCGGATCATTCGGTAACAATGAACCGCTGAAACCGACCAGTTCGACATCCAGTCCGTATTTTTCTTTGGCCACTTTTTTGGCAACCTCAGCCACATCCTGCTCGGCGCCATTAATCACACCGACTTTAATTTTTGTCATGTCAGTTGTGCCCTTATCACAGCCTGACAGTAAAAATCCCAGTGCTAAAACAGCACCGGAAAAAAACAGAGAAAATTGCTTTTTCATTATGTTCACCATTCTGTTTACTGAAAGTATGTATCAGTAAATAGCGGTAAAATGAAAGAAAGGTCAACGGGAAGGGTGATGCAAAAATTTCATCTTGACAGAAATAAAAAAAAGCCCGCAATCCGCGGGCATAATCACAACATTTCTTCAGGGTACTCTCTACTTGGATGAACTTACTATACCGGAGCGGATGTGTAGTAGTGTCCGGCTTTTTAAAGCTTGATTAATGTATTATCGGGATTTGTCAGCAAACCATGACAAAGTGTGACAGACAGCACATTAATATCCGAAAGTTATCATGATGAGAAAAAAAGAATATAGCAAACCGGAAAACGGCCGTTGTATTGGATAAATACGCAATTACTGACCTGTTCAGGCGATATACTCATTCCGGAAGCCTGCATAATGATAAGTAATGCATGTTGTTATTTGTCAATGATAAACGGAGCAACAATATGCCAAATAAAATCTTTTCACCAAAATATAATCCGGTAGAGCGGGTCGCTTTTGATATGGCACTGCATTCGGTCGGATAATGTTGTCAATACCGGGCGAATTACAGCATAAGTGCGACGGACAGAGAGTGCTTTTGTGACTCTGTCCATCGGACGTCTGTTCAGAGATAAGACCGGCGCTTTTTCATTGCATTCTCCGTTGATGGCAGCTTTCAGTGCTGCATTAAGCCGGTATTCCGCCTGTAATTGTTGTCTGCGTGCAGCCCGGCGGGCTCTGGCGCACTGATATCCGCGGCAACTCATTTTTACCTCCCTTTATTTCTGAATCATCAGCATAAAAATACTAATGGTATTATTTCCTGGTATTATTTTCTCCGGCAAATAAATACTAAAAGTATTATTTGTAATCAGTAAAATGCCCTCCGGCGGGAGGGCGGCAGGAGATGATTACAGTTTCATCATCATCTGAACGGCAACACCGATAATTTTACAGTCACCGTTAACTTTCATGGCCGGCCACGTCGGGTTGAGTCCTTTCAGATACCAGTTGCCGCCATCGATCACCAGCTTTTTGAACGTTGCTTCGTTGGAATCCGTCAGCTTTGCGACGACCAGGCTGCCATTTTCGGAATCTTTGCCGGTGTCGATCAGGATCAAAGAGCCGTCAGGCACACTCTTGCCGGTTGGTGCGGTCATGGATTCGCCTTCGACTCTCAGCCAGAATGCGGCCCCCTGAACATGGGTTTCTGATTCATACCATTCGTCGATTTGATCCAGCCCGTAAGCTTCATTCGCCTCATTCCAGGCACCCGCCTGTACCCAGCTGATTAACGGGTATCTCGGGGAGGGTTTGTAAGGGCGAAGGCCGGAAATATTGCTGTCAATAGCGGCACTCAGTGCCTGCGCCTCTGCGGCAAGAGACGGACTGAAATCAGAAATAGGGACATTGAGTTGCGTGGCGAACACACTTGCTGTCTGTAAATTCAATGCATTACGGCCGTTAAGATAGTGACCGACGGCGCCCTGGCTGATATTCAGTATGTCAGCAATGCTCTGTTGGGTGATACCCAGCTCTTTTTTCTTTGACTCATACAAAGCTTTCAGTCTTCGGCAGTCTGCCAGCTGTTCTGTCGTCAGTTGTCGTTTTTCATTCATACAATATTAATACCAAAATCAGAATTTTTGTCAATACTAAAGATATTGACATATTTAATACTTATGGTATGATTTGTCTATCAACAGATACTGTTGCCCGCTCTTTAACAGACTGCGCTGAAAAATGCGCACCAACAGCCTGAACCACTCCGTGTGTGAACAGGCTCCGGCATGCTGAATGCATTGCCATCAAAAAAGCATCCCGTAAGCGGGATGGTCGCCGGTATTTCCCGGCACTATTTATATTCAGTAACTTTATTTAAATTTGCCCTGCACATTATTTTTATTTAATGACATCCGGCTCTGCTTCGTTTAATACGCAGCGCAGCCGGTAATTTACAGGATGATACTTCAGAGGATATATTATGACTGAGGAAAAATTTAAAATATACGCCAATATTATCCGGGCCTGCCGGGATTATGATTGCTTTACCAACAGTGATGCTGCGCGATATACAGAGACATCTGAAATATTTATCCGCACATATACCACTATCCTGCATAAAATCGGCAGTCTGATAAAAACAGGGATGGTTAAGCAGGGACGGCATTATATTCCGCAATATGCGGTGGCACCGGATGCTGTCACGCGTCTGTACCGCTATGTCCGTGAAATCAGGGGAGAACCTGAACCTAATCCTGTAATGAAATGTCCGTCAAAGGGAATGAAGCGGATTAAATTCTGCGGACGAGTGGTCAATAAGGCCTTTATTTCGCCGGGGTTCGGACGTTCTGCGATTACCGATATTGATTCACGATTAAAGGCAGTAAGGAATAAAGATCCGGAAACGGTTTTACATTAATTTTTTATATTTCAGACATTATCTGAGTTTACCTTTCAATAATATTTACGGAACACTCTGCAAGGGAGTGTATATGAGCATGTCAGATAAATATTCCGGACCCGCAGCATATACCTGGGGGCTTATCACCTCCGTTTTGGGTGTGTTATCGCTGGATCAGTGGGCAGTCCTTATCGGGATTGTCTGCACCATCGGTACATTTTTTATCAATTGGTATTACCGACGGAAAGAGTTTCAGATAAAAGCCGGAGATCACCATGAAGAATAGTCTGAGCAAAAAAGTGATTGCCGCAGCAGCAGGCGGCGCAATTTCTGCCGCTCTGGTGCTGATTCCGGCCTATGAAGGCGTGGAATACCGGCCCTACCGCGATGTGGCCGGGGTGCTGACTGTCTGTTACGGGCATACCGGCAGTGATATTCAGGCAGGAAAGATTTATACGGCGGATGAATGCCGGGCACTATTGCACCGTGATCTGGATAAAATCCGCCGCGCGGTTGATCCGATGATTACGGTTCCTGTGGATGACACCACCCGGGCTGCCATCTATTCCTTTGTTTACAACGTCGGCCCGGGGGCGTTTTCCCGCTCTTCGATGCTGCGAAAACTGAACAGCGGTGATATTGCCGGTGCCTGTGAGGAAATGAAACGCTGGACATTTGCCGGCGGCCGGCAGTGGCAGGGGCTGATTAACCGGCGTGAAGCGGAGAGTGAGGTATGTCGTGCAACCCTGTAGTGCTGATCATTGCCGCGATTCTCATACTGATAGCCTGCCTGCTGGCAGGCTGTTACCTGTATTCACTCCCGGATTACTGTCAGCCGCTGCCGGGACATCCGCGGGCGGCCGTTATCCACTATCAGTGTGAAAATCCATGAATATACTGACAAAAATACTGGCCGGTCTCTGCATTGTAATACTGACCTGTCTGTTGCTGACACTGCATCTGTACAGCGGTGTAAAAGGTAATTATCTGATACTGAAAGATAAGTATGACCAGCAGCTGGCTGTTAATAATCTGACCCGGGTGGCGTTTATGGCCGGACATCATATTGCGCTCAGCAATATCCGGGCAAAGCAGACGGAGGAGGCGGAGCATATCAATGTTAAGACAATTATTAAAACCGTACTTAAAGAGGATGAATGTGCTGCCGCTTCTGTGCCTGGCCGTGTTACCGGCGGGTTGCAGCAATACGAGAGAGACATTCGTGCCCGCGCCGGTGGTGCCGGTTCCGGCTCATCTTCTCGCTGACTGCCCGCTGCCGGTTATCCCGGATGAACTGACTTACGGCGGCGCGATCCTGCTGCTGACGGATGCGATGAAAACAATCGCGGACTGTAATCACGATAAACGGGCAATACGGGAGTTTGAGCAGATGCGGGCTTCCGGAGCGGAAAGTAACAAAGGAAATGTGCTGTGAGGGTGGGCAGACGGTTATCAGCATTGTTGTTAACAACTGCTGTAAATGCGGGTGTGAATGTAAAGAGCCAGAAAAACCGGAACTGACGTGTCCGCCTGTAACGCCGAAACCTACGTGTCCGCCGGTCACTCAGACATGTACACCGCCGGATACACCGACAACACCAACATTTACTGGTGGGTTTACGCTCGATTTTTGATGCAGCTATAATTTCAAACATTAAATCAGCAATGCCCCGCTAAATTGCGGGGCTTTTTTATCCGGAGGATAGATTATAACTGCCGGGATCACGGACATTTTTTCCGAATCCGGTAAGTCTGGTGTTCATATTGTGGATACGGACAGACGAGCGGTATTTTGGTGTCCCCTGCAGGAATCGAACCTGCAATTAGCCCTTAGGAGGGGCTTGTTATATCCATTTAACTAAGAGGACATGATGTCTGATGGTATGGCCGGTTTTGCGGCGGGTCATATGTTAACGCTCAACCCCGCATTCTATCAAGTCTTTATTTCCGCTTTGTTTTTTCTTCGTTTCCGGTTACCGGTGCGTTTTTTATGTGGTGCGCCGGTCCCGGATGTGCAGATTGAACGTATTACCTGCGGGCTCCCGGGGGGCGGCTGTATTTATGGTAATGTCTTCGTAACCTTTTGTTTCAGCCACGAAATAAAGATATCTGCTTTCGGATTACGCCTGTCTCCTAGCATAGCAAAGTAATATCGCTGACTGCATGTCAGTGAAATATCGCCGAAGGGCATCACCAGCATCCTGCTCTGAATACGTTTTTCCACCAGTTGTTTACGTCCCATCGCGACACCGGCATGATTCATTGCCGCCACAATCGCCAAATCTGAACGATCAAAACACAGATTGCGCCGGTGAGGGAACAAATCAGGCTGATAGTGTTCACTCCAGGCTTTCCATTCGTCGTAATCCGAGTTACTGCTCCATGCCTGGCGGTCATGTAATAACATGCAGTTCCTGAGCTGATGAATATTGTTATGCAGCTCATAACGTTTCGCATATTCCGGGCTGCAAACCGGCACGATTGATTCTGACATCAAATCCTCGCAATAGAGATTAGGTCTTGATATATCGTCGTAATAAATTGCGATATCAATGCCATAGCCGCGGAAATTGACATCATCATTACCGGTTAACAGATTCAACTGAATAGCAGGGTATTGATCTGTAAAATCCGCTATCCCCGGAATCAGCCAGCATTGCGCCAGAGACGGGCGGGAATAGACCGTTAACTCGCCGGAAATTTCCTGATTTTTGATATCAATGATTTCCTGGTTAATGTCATCCAGGTTTTTCCGTAATGCCCAGTAGATGCGTTCACCGTCTGATGTGAGTTCAACCCGCCGGTGAAAACGCTCAAATAACCGGAAACCCAGTTCACTTTCGAGGGTGTTGATACGGTGGCTTACCGCGCCGGGCGTCAGCGCCAGTTCCTGTGCTGCCAGAGCAAATGAACAGTGCCGTGCCGCTGCTTCGAAAGTATGCAGGCGTGACAGCTGATGACCCGATACCCGCTTGTTTCGCCGCAGGGATCCCGATGGTTCATACCGGTTTATATCCGATGACATAGCCGCTCCCTTTTTATTATGCAGGATGATTTTACATAAAGAATACCGCGTTTAAGGTGAATTTATATGATGCAATTCACGGAAAAAGTGCTGATTTTGATGAATGTCACGCATTTGAGTTAACCCAGCTAACCCAAGGCCCCGGTTTCATCGTTTGTCACCCCTGAATATTTATTATCCAATGAATGCACAACAACAATATAACCAGGGGTAGGATATGGACTCTGTAATGTGGATGATCGGCACGCTGGTTTTCAGTATCTTGCTGATTATTATTTCAATTATTAAATTTAAGTTTCACCCGTTTTTAGCACTGCTGCTCACCAGCTTTTTTGTCGGTATCGCCATGAATATGGAACCGCAGGATATGGTCAGCGCCATCGAAAACGGGATTGGCGGGACACTCGGATTTTTGGCGGCCATTATCGGACTGGGAACCATACTCGGGAAGATGATGGAAATATCCGGCGCTGCTGAGCGAATCGGGATCACGCTGGAAAAATGCCGCTGGTTAAGTCCCGATGTCACCATGATATTGATCGGCCTTATTTGTGGTATCACACTGTTTGTCGAAGTCGGGGTTGTATTACTGATCCCGCTGGCATTTTCGATTGCCAAAAAAACAAATACCTCATTATTAAAACTGGCGATTCCGTTATGTACGGCTCTGATGGCCGTACACTGCATTATTCCGCCGCATCCTGCTGCGTTATTTGTCACCAATGAACTCGGCGCGGATATCGGAACGGTGATAGTGGCCGGGTTAGTGGTGGGGCTGGTTGCATCGCTGATTGGCGGGCCGCTGTTCCTGAAATTTTTGGGGGATCGTTTACCGCTCAAAGTTGTACCGGCCGCGTTTGCTGACCTGAAAGTCCGTGAAGAAAAAGATTTACCCTCATTAGGCGCGGCGTTATTTACGGTTCTGCTGCCGATTGTGCTCATGCTGATCAAAACAACCGCTGATTTAAACATGAGCAAAGATAGCCCGTTATTCATCTTTTTATTGTTTATCGGTAATCCGATAACTGCGATGTTTATCGCCGCTTTTGCCGCTTATTACGTATTGGGTATCCGCCGGAATATGGGAATGAGCGTCCTGCTCAGCAAAACAGAAGAAAGTTTTAGTTCGATTGCGAATATCTTGTTGATTATCGGGGCGGGAGGTGCATTTAACGGCATCCTGAAAGGCAGCGGGCTGAGTGATTCTCTGGCACTGGTGCTGTCCGGTATCGATATACACCCGATTTTACTTGCCTGGCTGGTGGCTATCATTCTTCATGCCGCAGTCGGATCAGCAACGGTCGCCATGATGGGCGCGACTGCAATCGTGGCTCCGCTGATGCCGCTGTACCCGCACATCAGCCCTGAAATTATGACGCTGGCTATCGGCTCCGGGGCAATCGGCTGCACCATTGTGACTGATTCCTTATTCTGGCTGGTGAAACAATATTGTAATGCCACGCTGGCGGAAACATTCCGTTATTACAGTGTCGCCACGCTGATTGCATCCGTTGTCGCGCTGGCCGGCACCTTTGCACTTTCCTATGTGATTTAAAAGAGAGTAATGATGACTCAGATTAATATTGAAAAGTTAATTGCTGACTATCCATTGGTTCAGAAACTGATTGATTTAAAACAGGTGGCATGGTTTAACCCCGGCGTAACCACCACGGAAGCGGGTTTGCCGTATGTGGGACTAACGCTTGAGGATGTGAAGGATGCACAAGCACGCTTAAGCCGCTTTGCCCCGTATCTGATGAAAGCCTTTCCTGAAACACAGGTCATGCAGGGGATCATTGAATCTGAAGCGGTAGCGATTCCGGAGATGCAGGCAGCTCTTGCGGCACGCTATCAGACGCCGCTGACAGGGAAAATGTATCTCAAAAAAGACAGTCATCTGCCGATCTCCGGTTCGATAAAAGCGCGTGGCGGGATCTATGAAGTGCTGACCCATGCGGAAAAATTAGCGCTGGAGGCAGGATTGCTGTCAACCGGTGATGATTATGCGGTGTTATTCTCGGATAAATTCAGGCAGTTTTTCAGTCAGTATCGTATTGCTGTCGGATCAACCGGTAACTTAGGGATGTCCATCGGCATTATGAGCGCGAAGCTGGGTTTCAGTGTCAGTGTGCACATGTCTGCGGATGCCAGACAATGGAAAAAAGACAAATTACGTTCTCACGGTGTCAATGTCGTTGAATATGAACAGGATTACAGTATTGCAGTGGAGCAGGGGCGTAAGGAGGCTGAAAAAGATCCGTCCTGCTTCTTTATTGATGATGAGAACTCCTCCACACTCTTTTTAGGCTATGCGGTGGCGGGCCTGCGGCTGAAAACGCAATTTGCAGAAAAGGGAATTACCGTTGATGAGCAGCATCCGCTGTTTGTGTATTTACCGTGCGGTGTCGGCGGGGGCCCCGGCGGTGTTGCATTCGGATTAAAACTGGCATTTGGTGATGCGGTACATTGTTTCTTTGCAGAACCGACGCATTCACCCTGTATGTTGCTCGGGGTGCATACCGGTCTTCATGATGCCATCTCTGTTCAGGAAATCGGTATTGACAATATTACTGCGGCCGATGGTCTCGCGGTCGGCCGGGCATCCGGATTTGTCGGCCGGGCCATGGAGCGGCTGATCGACGGTTATTACACCATTGATGATGAGGAAATGTATAACCTGCTGGGATTGCTTGATCAGACTGAAGCTATCAGGCTGGAACCTTCTGCTTTAGCGGGCATGCCCGGTTGTGTGCATGTGACCCGGAATCAGGCGTATTTACAGGCTGAATCGCTGACACCGGAACGGATGGCGAATGCCACACATCTGGTCTGGGCAACCGGCGGCGGCATGGTTCCGGAAGATGAGATGCAAAAATATTTATCACAGGCCAAAGGTAACTGACAGGGCGGTGAGCAACTGAACAGACCGGGACCGGCGATATGATTGCCGGTTCCGGGAGCAGGTGATTATTTACGGCTCATTTCCTGTGACTTTTCTGTCGCACTGCGGACACCGGCCATCACCGCCTGACGTAAACCCATTTCTTCCAGTTTGATGACTGCTTCAATCGTGGTGCCGCCCGGCGAGCAGACCATATCTTTCAGTTCGCCCGGATGTTTGCCGGTTTCGAGAACCATTTTTGCCGCCCCCATTACGGTTTGTGCTGCAAACTCATAGGCTTGTTTACGCGGCATACCACCGGCTACCGCCGCATCTGCCATTGCTTCAATAAACATAAAAACATACGCAGGAGCAGACCCGCTGACGCCGATCACGGCATCAATCAGTGATTCAGGGACTAACTCAGCGCGGCCGAAACTGCGGCACAGTGACATCACCAGCTCAGTTTCTTCATCCGTCAGATAAGCATTAACGGTAACGGATGTCATCCCGGCATTGACCAGCGCGGGGGTGTTCGGCATCAGACGGACCACTTTGGCGGATGACGGCAGGGCGGCTTCCAGAGCTTCCAGAGTCACACCGGCGGCCATCGAAACAATCAGGGTATCCGCTTTAAGGCAAGGGGAAATATCACGTAATACACCGGGAACGGCGTAAGGCTTTACACCTATAAAAATAATATCGGATTGTTCCGCCACCCGCTGAGCCTGTGTCTCACCGTGAACACCGAATTCCTGCGCCACGCGGTCGGTACTGGCCGGGCTGTGGTTATGTACAAAAACAGTATCAGGGGAAATAATTTTTCCTGAAATCAGGCCGTTAAGGATGGCTTTTCCCATATTTCCGCAACCAATAAATCCGACTTTTTTATTCATGATGGCTCCTGTATTGCTGACAAAGACTGACCTGAAGAGCAGGATACCACTCTGTGCTGCCGGGGTAACCCGGTAATTTCGGCATGATTTACATACACAAATATACAAAATCCGGGTAATATTGACCTATTATAGATACGTGAAACTGTAAATTTTGCTCACGTTTTGGCATGGAGAAACATATGAAGTATCAGGTAAGTGGCCTGACACTTGCTGCGGTGCTGCTGATTGGCGGGTGCGCAAGTTCGGATCAGACACCGGGAACGCGCAGTGATCCGCTCGAAGGATTTAACCGCTCAATGTTCAATTTTAACTATAACGTGCTGGATCCTTATGTGCTCAGACCGGTGGCGGTTGCCTGGCGCGATTATGTGCCGACACCGGCACGAAACGGCACCATCAACTTCCTCGGTAACCTCGAAGAACCGGCCAGTATGGTCAACAATTTTCTGCGCGGGGATTTTTACCAGGGATTTAAGCACTTTAACCGCTTCTTTCTCAACACCGTCTTTGGCCTGGGCGGCCTGATTGATGTTGCTTCTATGGCGAACCCTGAACTGGCGAAAACGGAACCGGCCCGGTTTGGTAATACCCTGGGTTACTATGGTATGGGTTATGGTCCGTATGTGGTTATTCCGGGTTATGGCGGCGCAACACCGCGTGTGGATGGCGGCGACTGGCTGGATACCACGTATCCGATGCTGAGTTATCTGACTATCTGGATGGGTGTCGGTAAATGGGCTATCGAAGGGATCGACAACCGTGCTCAGGCACTGGACGCGGAAGGTGTGCTGCATAACTCCAGCGACCCGTATCTGATGATGCGTGAAGCGTATTTCCAGCGTAATGATTTCCTGGCTTCCGGCGGGGCACTGAAAGTGCAGGAAAACCCGAATGCGGCAGCGATTGCTGATGAACTGGATTCTATCGACAGCGAATAATGTGCTGGTGGCAGACAAATAAAAAAGTTCTGGTCAGTGACCAGAACTTTTTTTATGCATTCAGACCGGAAAATCAGAAGCTGTAGTTAAAGTTAACACCGTATAACCAGGCTTTACCGGAGGAGCTGAATTCGTAGTTTGGCATTTGCAGGTTCGGGTTACCCAATTTGCCACCGATAGCTGCAAGCTGATCTTTACTCATCAGCGGCTCAGAGATATTAACTTTACGCCCGTGCATATAGGCGACACCAACATCAACAGACGCATCTTTGTTGAAGGCGTAGGTTGAGCCCAGGCTGAACCAGATACGATCCTGGTCCGGAATAGAGATAGAGCGGTTGTTTGCCGGGACCGGGCTGTCATCAAAGGCAATACCACCACGGAAGGTCCAGTTATCATCATGATAATAAGTGGTACCTAATGCTACGCGGTATGCATTTTTGAAACCTTCATGCTTTTCAAACAGAACGCCGCCGTTACCTTTATCTGTCGCTTTCAGCTCCTGGAATGAATCCCAGCCGGTGTAAGCAAAGGTATAATGAACCGCCCATTTTGGTGCAACGCGGTGATAAGCGGAGAATTCCCAGATATCCGGTAAATTCAGATCCAGTTTACCTTTGGTGGAGCGGTCAAGAAGACCCGGAATGTTTTGGGTGAAATCACCGTCTTTAAATTTCACAGTGACTTTAGAGCGATATGTCAGACTGAAACGGTTATCTTTATCCAGCTCATATAACATCCCCGCATTCCAGCCGTAACCCCAGCCGTCACCTTTCAGTTTGGCGAGGTTAGAGTTTGCAGGAATTTTTGCTAATGCAGGATTTTTGGTCAGCCCGGCTGCAACCTGGCCCAGCTCACCGGTATGACGCGAAATTTCCGCATCAGCATAAACGGCATTCAGTCCCAGACCAAAGCTGAAGTTATCATTCAGACGATAAGCACCGGCCACGTTAAAGTTGGCCGTCACGAGATCGGTTTTGCCGCCGATAGCACCGGCAGAGTAATTATCTTTAAATTCTGTTGCCAGACCAAAGTTTGTGGTGGTTGATGCACCGACTGACCATTTTTCATTAATCGGCATAATAAAATGCAGATTCGGGACAACCGCGCTTGGCGCGATATCTTTGGCATCAGTGCTGTTACCGGTCAGCGGGGATTTACCGCTGATATCCACTGACGGGTTGATCAGGATCGCACCGGCGGACATGGACGGGCGATCAAATAATGTCATTGCTGCCGGGTTGCGGCTGCCGACGCTGGCATCATCTGCCACGGCACCTTCCCCTGAAAACGCACGTCCGAGTGCAGACGTGGAATACTCATTTAATTGAAAACCCGCCGCAAAAGCCTGAGTTGCTGTTAATGAAACTGCCACTGCCAGTGCTGAACGAGTGAACAGGTTTTTCTGGTTCATGACCAAAACCCTCTTGTTTATTTTGTTTATGTACTACTTTGGTAGTTAGAAGTAGCGCTGGATTGTATGTTTGCTTGTTGATATGACAAATCAGACCAGTTGACAGAGTATAGAATCAGCACACTGGAATGTTATTTTTTTGTACGAAAATAAGCGGATTGAGATGTAAAAATGCGATTTGGATTACAAAAATTTAACAATAACGTGATTTTTGAGAGCAAAAAGTGGCTTTAGCCCGAGTAGATCAAACAATAGATTGAATTTTTATGGTTTACTTTGATAAATGGTATGATTCAGTACTAAGACTGCAGGCTATTTTTAACTAACGGGAGACTGAAATGGCTGACGAAAAAAAACTGTGCAGCGCAGAAGAAACCGCAGCATGCTGCTGTGTGGATGTAGGCACTATTATTGATAACGAAAGCTGCACCTCTTCTTTCGAGCGCGTATTTGCATCTAAAGCAGACGCTGAGCAGATGATGGCAGCACTGACTGCCAAAGCAAATGCAGCAGCATCTGAACCATGCAAAATCCACAGCGAATATAAAGAAACGGCTGACGGCGTTCTGCTGAAAGCGGATTTCACTTTCAGCTGCCAGGCTGAAACACTGATCTTTGAACTGGGTCTGCGTTAATTCATCAGAATAATACGCAAACTGAATTCAGGCCTCCGGTGAATGCGGGGGCCTTTTTTATCGTTTTTTTTGTTATAAAAAGTTTATTTCCTGAGCCACCTCGCAGTTTTCAGTTATTCACATTGCGTGAATGCAACACGATGTTAACAATATCAGCAGGTCAGACCACCGGCAGTTCGTGATAACCTCTCATCATGTAAGGATGAACGAATGAAGCAGGCACAGGCAGAACGTATTGCAGTTGTTGACGGATTACGGACACCGTTTGCACGGCAGTCCACGGTATACCGTGATATCCCGGCGGTTGAACTTGGCCGGGCGGTGGTGCAGGAACTCCTTTTTCGCCAGTCATTTCCGGCAGAACTGGTTGACCTTGTCGTTTTCGGCCAGGTGATCCAAATGCCTGCCGCGCCCAATATTGCCCGTGAAATTGTGCTCAGTACCGGGTTGCCGGTAACCACAGATGCGTATTCAGTAACCCGTGCCTGTGCCACCAGTTTTCAGGCCATCGCCAATGCGGCACAGGCGATACAGTGCGGACAGAATCAGATAGCCGTCGCAGGCGGGGCAGATTCCGCCTCTGTGCTCCCGATTGGTGTATCACGCAAACTGGCCGGAGTATTGCTGGATCTCAGCAAAGCACGAAAATTGCCGCAGAAACTCCGGTTACTGGCCTCACTGCGGCCGCGCGACCTCCTGCCGGTTGCCCCGGCGGTGGCAGAATATTCCACCGGTCTACGCATGGGCGATACCGCCGAACAGATGGCAAAACGTTACCATATCAGCCGTCAGGCACAGGATGCGTTCGCCCATCAGTCACATCAGGCCGCCACGCAGGCGTGGACATCCGGTGTCCTGCGCGATGAGGTGATGACCGCCCGTTTTCCGCCGTTCAGTCAGGTTTGTGAAGAAGATAATACTTTACGGAAAAATTCCCTTCCCGGCAGCTATGCACAACTGAAACCGGCATTTGATAAACGTCACGGCACGGTGACCGCGGCAAACAGCACACCACTGACAGACGGCGCGGCAGCCGTACTGATGATGACCGAAACCCGCGCCCGTGAACTCGGGCTGACGCCGCTGGGCTTTTTGCGCAGTTATGCATTTACGGGTAACGCAGTGCAGGAAGATATGCTGCTGGGGCCGTCTTATGCCGCACCGCTGGCACTTGATCGCGCTGGTCTGACATTGTCTGACCTGACACTGATTGATATGCATGAAGCTTTTGCAGCCCAGGTTCTGACTAATCTGCACTGTTTTGCCAGTGAGGACTTTGCCCGTGAAAAACTCAACCGGACATCGGCAATTGGTGAGGTGGATCCGGCGCGGTTTAATGTGCTCGGCGGGTCAATTGCTTACGGGCATCCTTTTGCGGCTACCGGTGCCCGGATGGTGACACAGACACTGCGGGAGCTGCGGCGGCGGGGCGGCGGTTTTGCAATGACCACGGCCTGTGCGGCGGGCGGACTCGGCGTGGCGATGATCTGGGAAACAGAATAAGACGGGAGACTGATGATGACACAACATGATGAAACACCTTCTGCCTTCCGCCTGACCGTGCGTCCGGATCACACCGGGGTCATTACTGTCGATGTCCCCGGTGAAAAAGTGAATACCCTGAAGGCGGAGTTTGCCGCACAGTTTGAGGCGGTACTGCGTGATGCCCGGCAAATCCCGGGATTACGGGCAATGGTGATTATCTCCGGTAAACCGGATACGTTTATCGCCGGTGCGGACATTCATATGATCGCCGGATGCACAGAGGCCGCACAGGCGCAGGCACTGTCTGAATCCGGACAGCGGTTATTTAATCTGATTGAAAACTATCCTCTGCCGGTCGTGGCGGCGATTCACGGCAGCTGTCTCGGCGGCGGACTTGAGCTGGCCATGGCTTGTCACAGCCGTGTTGTCACAGACAGTGATAAAACCCGGCTCGGGCTGCCGGAAGTTCAACTGGGGCTGTTACCCGGCTCCGGCGGTACACAACGTCTTCCTGGCCTGATCGGGCTGGTGGCCGCCCTGGATATGATGCTGACCGGGCGGCAGTTACGGGCAAAGCAGGCAGTCAAAATGCGGCTGGCCGATGATATTGTTCCGCCGGACATTTTACTGGAAACAGCGGTGGCCCGTGCTTTGTCGGTAAATCCGGCACGGCGGGCCCCGGTACCTTTCCGGCAGAGACTGGAAAAAATGAAGGGGCTGCGGGATATCATCTTTCGTATAACCCGCAGTCAGGTTCACCGCCGCAGTGGCGGACACTATCCGGCGGCTGAACAGATTATTGACGTGGTGCAGTGCGGCCTTGAAAAAGGCCGGGAGGCCGGGTTTAAAGCCGAAGCCGCGGCATTCGGTAAACTGGCGGTTACCCCGGTATCCGGTGCACTCCGTCATCTCTTTTTTGCCTCAACCGCACTGAAAAAAGAGTCTGCCGATGGGGTAAAACCCGCAGAACTGCATCATGTGGCGGTGCTGGGCGGCGGGCTGATGGGGGCGGGAATTGCCGCGATTACCCGTCAGCGCGCAGGGCTTCCGGTCAGAATCAAAGATGTTTCGCAGGAAGGGGCAAATAAAGCACTGGCTTTTTTCTGGCAGCATCTGAGCAAACAGGTTAAACGCAGACGGCTCTCCCCGCGTGAGCGGACACAACTGATGAGCGGCATGACCGGCACTACGGATTACCGGGGATTTCACCGCATTGATTTTGTGGCGGAAGCGGTTTTCGAATCGCTGGCACTGAAACAACAGATGATTGCTGAGATCGAGGCAGTGACATCACCGGATACTATTTTTGCCTCGAACACCTCGTCACTGCCTATCCGTGATATTGCCGCCAGGGCATCACGGCCTGAAAAGGTGATTGGTTTACATTATTTCAGCCCGGCCGAAAAAATGCCGCTGGCGGAGATTATCCCCCATGAAGGCACTGATGCGGTGACACTGGCAACCACGCTGCAACTGGCGCGCAGACAGGGAAAAACAGCGATTGTGGTTGGTGATAAAGCCGGGTTTTATGTTAACCGGATTCTGGCACCTTATATTACAGAAGCGTTACGTTGTCTGACGGAAGGTGAACCGCCGGAAAAAATTGATAAAGCGCTGACTGATTTCGGTTTTCCGATCGGGCCGGTAGCACTGCTGGACGAAGTGGGCATTGATGTCGGTACAAAAATTATGCCGGTGCTGGAAGCCGCATTTGGTGAGCGGTTTGCACTGCCGCCGCAGCTGGATGCGCTTTTCCGTGACAACCGGCTGGGCAGGAAAAACAAACGCGGATTTTATGATTACACCCCGTTACCGTGGTGGAAACGCTGTGGCCGCAAGGCACCGCGTAAAGCGGATAAAGCGATTTATCCGTTGCTGGGTATCACCGTACAGGAGTGTCTGACATCACAGGAAATCACAGAGCGCTGCCTGATGATGATGTTAAATGAGGCTGTAAGGACGCTGGATGAACAGGTTATCCGTTCACCGGCGGACGGGGATGCCGGCGCGGTGTTTGGTATTGGTTTTCCGCCATTCCTCGGCGGACCATTTTACTATATGGATAGTATGTCAGCCGTCGTTATGACAGAAAAACTGACGGCACTGGCGGCACGTTACGGTGGTCGCTTCACACCGTGTGAGGCATTACAGCAGCGGGCTGCGGATAACCGCCGTTTTTACTGAGGAAGTGCAGTGAAGTCACTGAGAACAAGGGGCGGTTGTTTCATTTTTCTGAACAGGTTCTGAACAAAATTCAGGTTTATCTCTGTGCTGAATCATTTTAATTATGATTAATTTGAGGCAGAATGCCTTTCACCTCCCCTGACGGGGACACAGAAATAACGATAATTTTAAACAGATCATTCTTTGATGTGATACGGCCCGGGGATTCAGACATGACCGTATCCGTCCTGTTCAGACGGTGACGTATGCAAGTTCTTATTATGCGACATGGCGATGCTGCTTTGCAGGCCGCCAGTGATTCAGTCCGGCCCCTTACCGCAAAAGGGATAACAGATTCCCGCTGCATGGCAAAATGGCTCGCCGGGCAGCACGTTCAGATTGATACCGTTCTGGTCAGCCCGTATCTGCGGGCAGAGCAGACACTGACCGAAATCCGTGATGCGCTGAGTTTACCTGCTCAGGAAGAGGTGATGCCGGGACTGACGCCCTCCGGGAATGCGGAGAATGTGGCGGATTATATCCGTTTTCTGGCGGAAGAGGGGCGCAATGGGGTGCTGGTGGTATCGCATCTGCCGCTGGTCGGTTATCTGGTAGCGGCATTGTGTCCGCAGGAAACGGCACCGATGTTTGCAACATCGTCAGTTGCCTGTATTGAACTGGGTGATGACGGACGCGGCACACTGCTCTGGCACCGCGGTCCCGGACAGATTGACTGATTACTCGCGCCGGGCGGTTTCAGCAATCTCAATCAGCAGCAGTAATGCTGCGGTACCGCCCCATTCCTTAGGGGCCTGGTGAAAGGCAATCACATCCGGGTGTTGTGCCAGCCATAACGGTGTCTGTTGTTTCAGTACATGCTTGCCGTGCCCGTGCATAATACAGACACAATAGGTGTTTTCACGGCGGGCTGCGGCTATCAGGGCACCGATCTCCTGTTTGGCCTGAAGCTGGGTCAGCCCGTGCAGATCCAAAAACAGCTCCGGCACATAATCCCCGCGACGCAGTTTTTTCAGCTCATACGGGCTGGCATTTTCCCGCAGATAGCGCGCCGGGCCGTCCATATCCAGGTTCGGGCGATATTCATCTGAGAAATAAAAACTGGCATCAATCTGATCCTGCAACAGCCGTTCAGGCGCAATTTTGGTTACACCTGCCCGTGGTTTCGGGTGTACCACAATATCCTGTCTGATTTTACGTGTCCCGCTGATGGCCTCTTTGAACAGGTTCAGGTCATCATCAGTCAGGGGCGTCTTCTTTTTCATAACATCTCATCACTCAGTATTTTCCATAGTGTAACTGATTTTTTTACGGATGTTGACGCTATACTGCCGGTCTCCGCTGACAGGAGCCGCCGGAAAATTGCCGCGCATTTCACAAGATATGCTGATTTAGCAGCGACTTCATGGCAAACTACGCTATCAGATATCTTATTTTGTTTTACCCCGCCGGAGGCACTTTGGATAAAATTTACGTTGATGAAGCCGTCAGTGAGCTTCACACGCTGCAGGATATGCTGCGCTGGGCAATGAGCCGTTTTAATGCGGCCAATATTTACTATGGCCACGGCACAGATAATGCCTGGGATGAAGCCCTCCAGCTGGTACTGCCGACACTGTTTCTGCCTCTGGATTTACCCGCTGAACTGTATCAGTCCCGGCTGACCTCCTCAGAGCGTCACCGCATTGTGGAGCGCGTACTGCGCCGGATCACCGAGCGCGTACCGGTGCCGTACCTGACTAACCGTTCCTGGTTCTGCGGCCATGAATTTTATGTCGATGAGCGCGTGCTGATCCCGCGTTCACCGATTGGTGAGCTGATTAACAATCACTTTGCAGGATTGCTGGATGCAGAACCGGAAACGATTCTCGATCTCTGCACCGGCAGCGGTTGTATCGCAATTGCCTGCGCATATGAGTTCCCGGATGCGGAAGTGGACGCGGCAGACATCTCTGCCGATGTGCTGGAAGTCACAGAAATGAACATTGAGAATCATGGCTTATCTCACCGTGTGGTGCCGATGCGTTCAGATCTGTTCAACGATCTGCCCGGGGTGAAATATGACCTGATTGTCACCAATCCGCCGTATGTGGATGCGGAAGATATGAGTGACCTGCCGGATGAATTCCGCATAGAACCAGAGCTGGCGCTGGCTGCAGGCAGTGACGGACTGAAACTGGTACGCCGGATCCTCGCCAATGCGCCGGATTATATGTCAGAAGATGCGGTGCTGATTTGTGAGGTCGGTAACAGTCAGGTGCACCTGATGGCCGAATTCCCGGAAGTGCCGTTTATCTGGCTGTCATTTGAAAACGGGGGTGACGGTGTCTTTATGTTAACTCGTGATCAATTAGCAGAACATCATGACGCTTTTAAACTTTTCAAATAACCGTTCCTCCTGTAGGAATAGAAACATAAAAACAGGTTAAAACCATTCACTTGCACACAATCAGAGACAGGAAAACACGATGGCCGGAAACAGTATCGGCGAACTTTTTCGCGTAACCACCTTTGGTGAATCACACGGCCCGGCGCTGGGTTGTATTGTTGACGGCGTACCGCCGGGACTGGCGCTGACTGAAGCCGATATGCAGGCAGATCTTGACCGCCGCCGTCCGGGCACATCCCGCTATACCACGCAGCGCCGTGAGCCGGACCAGGTCAGAATTCTGTCAGGGGTATTTGAAGGAAAAACCACCGGAACCAGTATCGGGCTGCTGATTGAAAATACCGATCAGCGCTCACAGGATTACGGTGCCATCAAAGATCTCTTCCGGCCGGGACACGCGGATTACACCTATGAGCAGAAGTACGGCTTTCGTGACTACCGCGGCGGCGGCCGTTCATCAGCCCGTGAAACGGCGATGCGCGTGGCGGCCGGGGCTATTGCCAAAAAGTACCTGCATGAGAAATTCGGTGTGACAGTCCGTGCCTGTCTGACTCAGATGGGGGATATCAAATGTGATATCCGCGACTGGGCACTGGCAGAGCAAAATCCGTTTTTCTGTCCTGATGAACGTCAGCTGGATGCGCTGGATGAATTATTGCGCGGCCTGAAAAAAGAGGGAGATTCCATCGGTGCGAAAGTCACGGTAGTGGCGGAAAACGTCCCGGCGGGTCTGGGTGAACCGGTCTTTGATCGTCTGGATGCGGATCTGGCGCATGCGCTGATGAGCATCAACGCGGTAAAAGGCGTCGAAATCGGGGACGGATTCGGTGTGGTTAACCTCAAAGGCAGCGAAAACCGGGATGAAATTTATCAGACCGGCTTTACCGGCAATCACGCGGGCGGCATTCTCGGCGGCATCAGCAGCGGCCAGCCAATCATCGCGCATATTGCCCTGAAACCGACATCATCGATTACCGTTCCCGGTAATACGCTGAACCGGCAGGGCGAAGAGGTGGCTATGATCACCAAAGGGCGTCATGACCCCTGTGTCGGGATACGTGCTGTGCCGATTGCCGAAGCAATGACAGCGATTGTGCTGCTCGATCACCTTCTGCGTCACCGCGGACAATGTGCGGATGTCACGCCGCCGTTACCGGCCTGGTCATGATTTAAACAGACGTCCCGGGTATTGTGCCCGGGATTTTATTGGCAGGTAAAAAATGGAATGGTTTCAGTTCGGTGTTGAAATCTATATATTGCTGTTCTTTGTTGCTCTGATTGCCGGGTTTATTGATGCGATTGCCGGAGGCGGCGGATTACTGACAATCCCGGCGCTGCTGGCTGTCGGCGTACCGCCGGTGCAGGCACTGGCGACCAACAAATTACAGGCGGTCGGCGGCTCTTTCTCTGCCAGTTTCTATTTTGTCCGGCGCAAAGCGGTGGATCTTGCGGGGCAACGGGTGCCGATAATGATGACGCTGATTGGCGCGGTTATCGGCTCCGGGCTGGTGCAGTTTGTGAATCCGGAATTCCTCCGCCAGTTGCTGCCGCTGCTGGTGATTGCCATCGGCCTCTATTTCCTGCTGACACCCTCCATTGGTGCTGCTGACCAGAAACAGCGCCTGATGCCGTTTGCCTTCGGCTGTACCGCCGGTATCGGCATTGGTTTTTATGACGGTGTTTTCGGGCCGGGCGCGGGCTCTTTTTATGCACTGGCGTATGTGACCCTGGCCGGTTTTAACCTGGCGAAAGCCACCGCTCACGCCAAAGTGCTGAACTTTGCCTCTAACGTCGGTTCACTCTCATTCTTTATTTTCAGCGGTCATGTTATCTGGCTGATGGGCTTTGCCATGCTGGGCGGACAGCTTATCGGTGCCCGCCTCGGTGCCCGTATGGTGCTGAGCCGCGGACAAAAACTGATCCGGCCGATGCTGGTAACTGTCTCTTTCCTGATGAGCATCAAACTGATTTATGACAATCACGGCGATACTATCAGTACGTGGCTGTCTCAGCTTTTTTAATTTTCATTAGTGGTTCATATAATCAATGAGTACACATCAATATCAGCAGTTAATTGAGATTTTTGATAACGAATTTTTTGCTGATTTCAATACCCGCCTGATTAAAGGTGACGATGAGCCGATTTATCTGCCTGCAGATGATGAAGCGCCTTATAACCGTATCGTGTTTGCTCACGGTTTTTATGCCAGTGCTATCCATGAAATATCGCACTGGTGCATTGCCGGGAAAGAGCGCAGAAAGCTGGTGGATTTTGGTTACTGGTACTGCCCGGATGGCCGGGATGCACAAACGCAGTCAGAATTTGAGGTTGTGGAAATAAAACCGCAGGCGCTGGACTGGTTATTTTGTCAGGCTGCCGGTTATCCGTTTAACGTCAGTTGTGACAATCTTGACGGCGATTTCGAGCCTGATCGCGTCAAATTCCGGCGTATTGTTCACGGGCAGGTGATGGAGTATCTGGCGCAGAACTCAATACCCCCGCGTGCAGCAAGGTTTATTAATGCCCTGCAATCGTTCTACAATACGCCGCCGCTGACTGCGGACCAATTTCCATGGCCGGAAGATCCGTTTGCCTGACAAACGATTCCGGTGACTGAACTTTAAGGAACAAACATGCTTGCGGATTATGAAACGCGTATCCTCGCCCAGATTGATGACATGGTCGAACATGCCACAGACGATGAACTGTTTGCGGGCGGCTATCTGCAGGGACATCTGACCCTGGCGGTGGCAGAACTGGAGCAGTCGGGTGATCACTCCGTTGAGGCGCTTCACAACCGGGTGGAGGAGAGTATCCGTCAGGCAATCAGTGCCGGGGAACTGACACCACCGGATCAGGTGCTGGTGCTGGAAACCTGGAAACGACTGCTGCACACCGCGCAGGAGCAGGAATGACAGCCAAACCGCAATACCGTATCCGCCAGGCCCGTCCGGCGGATGCCGCATTGTTACCGGCCGTTGAATCCTCTGCCGGTGCGTTATTTGCGACAGTGCCGGGTTATGAATGGATAGCGCGCAGTGAAGGCCATTCCGAAACGGCATTCCGCAATTATATTGCCAATGGCAATGCGTGGGTGGCGGCGGACAGTCAGGATCAGCCGGCCGGGTTTGTGCTGGTATCCAACCTCGGTACCGGGCTGCATATTGATGAGCTTTCTGTCTCTGCGGCGCATCAGCGTCAGGGGCTGGGGCGTCAGCTGATTGAGCGGGTACAGAATGTGGCGATTGCACGCGGTTGTGCGTCAGTTACGCTGACCACATTCCGGGATGTGGCCTGGAACCGGCCTTATTATGAGCATCTTGGTTTTGAGGTGTGCGATGTTTCCCGCGCACCGGCACTTGAGGCTGTTATGCTGAAAGAGGCAGAATACGGGCTGCAATTCTGTGATCGCTGTTCCATGATTTACCGGATTTTCTGAAAAAGTGAAATATCTGAAGTAATGAGAAAAGGTCGCACTAATATGCGGCCTTTTTTATTTATGGTGAACTAAACATCTGACTATTAAGACGTGAGCAGATAATAATAAAAGATCTTGTGATTGTTACATTAACGGCGAAAATGGTGCCGTTTTTTTATGTCTCAGCGATGGATGTTGTTATCAGATTATAGATTTTTCTGTTCAACAGAATGATTTTTAATCATTTTCCGTATATGCAATATGATGTTTATTTCTGAGATTACAGTCTCTTTTGTTGCGATAAAGTCAACAACTACGTATATGTGTTGAGTAAATAGCATAAACTATTAACTTGCTATTAACATTTATTGTGTCAAAATGTGTTCGTCCCCACAAAACACAGGTATTGATTATGTTTGAATTACAACCGAAAAACGCAGCACAACAGGCTGTGACTATTTACACGAAGATAGCGGTTGCTGCGGTGGTCTTGCTGGCACTGTTATTTTCTTTCTGGTTTAAACTTGACGGAATGAGCGTCATTGAAAGAGCAGTCCCTTCCATCGGTATGATTTTATTTACCGGATTAATAATTTTTAATGCCAAACGGGAATTAGATTCGCTGTACCGTTCAGAGGATAAATGCGCGAAAAGCGTGGTTGCCCTGAACGCCTGACAGAAACAGGATCGCATCACGCGGACTGATAAATATAAAGAAGAGACGATCACGGATCATCAGCGATGCTGATGATCCTGAGTTTGCTGACAAAGCAGGATAAAACGTGGTTTTTCCTGCTTTGTGTTATCAGCCGAAAATCAATAAATCGATTTTCCTGGTTTATTTTTACAACCTCTGCCGGTCGTCGCCAACCCTTGCGGGATTGTCAACGGCCTGCGGATCATCAGCGATGCTGATGATCCTTTTTTATGTCACATTACTGATACAAATCAGCACCGGTTTCCTGAGCAATATAGCGGATAGCCGCCTGTGCCCTGACACTGTTGCCTGCTTTATCCAGCGGCGGGGAATAGACCGCCACGGCATATTTACCCGGAACCACGGCCAGAATACCGCCGCCGACACCACTTTTCGCCGGAATACCGACCTGATACAACCAGGTGCCGGAACCGTCATATAACCCGGCAATAGCCATCTCTGCCAGTACTTTGCCGGTGTTTTCGGCACTCAGTAACTGTTTGCCGTTGTACGGGGATTTACCGTGATTAGCCAGTACCGCCCCCATTTTGGCCAGATCAACGGTTGTGGCATCCACAGAACACTGACGGGTATAGAGATCAACCGCCTCATCCGGATTGCCGTATAACATGCCGTAAGACTGCATCAGCCGCGCCAGTGCCTGGTTGTGCTGATTGGTTTCGGATTCAGAGCGGTACACTTCATCGTTTACCGTCAGTTTGGTATCAGCGTAAGCTTCCATGTTCTCCATAATCTGCTGCCAGCGGTCGTCCGGGTTTTTGGCCTTGATCAGACTGACGGCGCTGATAGCCCCGGCATTGACCAGCGGGTTCTGCGGGCGATCCGGCCGCAGTTCAATTGCCAGCCCTGAGTTAAACGGTAATCCGGTGGCATTGGCGCCCAGTTTCTCCAGAACCACCTCTGAACCCTGCTGATCCATTACCATTGCGAGGGTAAAGACTTTTGACAGGGATTCCAGCGGGAACAGCTTATCTTTATCCCCGGCGCTGTAGATTTTGCCGTCCACCGTGGCAATCACAACGGCGTAATTATCGGGGCTGTATTTGGCGAGAGCCGGAATATAATCCGCCACATCACCGGCTTTTTCGCTTTTGAATTTCTGATACGCCTGCTCAGCAATCGTATCGTAGCGAACAGTATTATCGGGAATATTATTGTTCTTTGCATAAGCAGAGGTAAAACAAAACAGCGAAAAGGTTAGGGCGATAACTATTTTATTCTTCATAATCTTCTCCGGTTATTATTTCCGGATGAAGCGTATAGGCGCACTGACTTTTCTGTAAATTGATCATTGAGCAAGAGAAATTGCCGCTGACAGGCGAACAGAGCCGGTTTTTGTGAGAATGAACACAAAATGACCCGGGTTTGTGGCGGTGATCAATAAAGTCTGCTGATGAAATTTCGTTTAACCGGCGGAAAAAATATCAATAATGTGATGAAGACCAGCCCGGTGGCCGGTCAGAAGCGGGTCAGGATTTTTTCGGCAGCGGACGGCCTTTCAGCAATTTACGGACATAGAAACGGGCGGGATGAATAGCAGCGAGTGTTTCATCATCCAGCGGAAGGGCCTCACCGAAAATCTGTGCTGCCAGCACTTCAGCCGCCAGCGGGGCGGTGCATAACCCCCGCGAGCCGAGAGCGGCCAGCAAAAACAGCTGAGGCAGATGCGGAACACTGTATACGGTTTCCGGGGACGATTTTTGTTCATCCAGATGTGCATAACGTTCTGTTAATTCCGCAAAATCGGGAACATTTCCGGCCAGCGGCAGGTGATCGCGTAATGTGCAGCGGATCCCCTGACGGGACTCCCCGGCGCTGATATCCACCATCTCCGGCCAGCTGACATCCGGCAGCGAGGCGAGCAGCCGCTGTTTGTTGGCAGTTTGTTCCTCTTCGCGGTATTCCGTGCCCAAGTCGTTGCGCTGGTGGCTGGCACCAATACAGTGCAGACCGTCAGCAGGATTCACCGGGGTCAGATAACCTTCATAACACAGCACTTTTTTCAGCCCGGCAATCGCCGGTACCGATGGCACATGGCTGACCTGGCCGCGCACCGGCGTGACCGGCAGCGGGGCGGTCTGCGGGAACTGCGTGATACAGTGACCGTTGGCCAGCACCACCACATCCGCCTCTGCTGTGCTGTTATCTGCAAAGCGGAGCTGCCAGCCCTGTTCTGCCGGGATCAGCGCTTTCACCTCACAGTTTAAACGCAGATGAAGCCCTTCTTTCTGTGCCAGCGCTGCGGTATTGCGTACCAGTTCCTGCGGGCAGAGCCAGCCGCCCTGCGGGTAGTACAGGCCGTCAAAATTGACATCGGTTCCGGCAAGCTCAGAAAGCTGTTCCCGTGACAGGCGCTGCACCATTTCATCCGGCCATGGGACAGATGAAATGTTATTGATTTTTTTACTGCTTTTTTCGTGATACATCAGTTGGATCACGCCGCACCAGTCATGGTCGTATTTCACACCCTGAGCTGACAGTGCATCATATGTACGCCGGGCAAACGGAAATGCGGCGGTAAAAAAGCGCTCAAGCGGATCATCCCGTCCGGTCAGCAGCGGATAAAGCGCACCCTGGCGGTTGCCGGAAGCATTGAGTGCCAGAGCCGCATCCGCGCAATATAAGGACACATCCGCACCACGGCGCAGCAGGGCGAGGGCAGAGAAAACTCCGGCTATCCCGCCGCCAATGACTGCTATCTTCTGCCGGGCAGCAGCCGGATGGCGATCAAACCAGGGTGTCACGGACGGTGCCGCGTCACGGGGATTCACCCCGGACAGGCATTCCCGCTTGTGCGCAAAGCCTTTGCGGCGCTCAACGTCAAACCCGGCCTGCTGTAAACCCCGGCGGACAAACCCGGCGGCAGTAAAGGTGGCAAAGGTGCCGCCCGGTTTTGAAAAACGAATCATCAAATCAAACAGCGACTGCTGCCACATATCCGGGTTTTTGGACGGCGCAAACCCGTCGAGAAACCAGGCGTCGATTTTGTTGTCCAGCGCGTGAGTGAGGGAAGGGAGCAGCTCATTAACATCTCCCAGCCATAAATCGAGGGTAATTTCACCGCCGGACAACTGAATACGGTGACAACCGGGTAATGGCTGCGGCCACTGAGCGCACAGCTGTAAGGAGAAATCCGCGAACTCCGGCCAGTGGCGGTGGGCGGCCTGTAAATCAGCCACGGTCAGCGGAAATTTTTCAAAACTGATAAAGTGCAGGCGCTTCAGAGGATGCACAGGATTGGCATTCCGGAACGCCAGGAAGCTCTGCCACAACGTGAGAAAATTCAGTCCGGTACCAAACCCGGTTTCTGCGACAGTACAGACCGGAGTGGTCATTTGTGAAAATCTGTCCGGAAAACCGTTTCCGTTAAGAAACACATAGCGGGTTTCCGCCAGTCCGTCATCGTTCGAAAAATAGACGTCATCAAAATGTTGCGAAACAGGTGTACCCTGTTCATTCCAGGTTAAATGTGCAGTTTCAATTGCGGTTTTTTTCACGTTACGGCCTGAGGATTCTGTTCGGTTTTCCCTGATTTTACTCTGCTTTGCGCTGTACTGCCATGCCGGATGTGACATAGCACAACATCGGTATGTAAAGATGCGAAAAAACGTCTGATCGGACTTGTTCAGCTTACAGGTGTAAGCTAAAGTAGCGCTAAAATCCCGTACTACTTAAAATGACAGAGGTATTAAATGAAGCGTGCAGTAATCACCGGTCTGGGGATTATCTCAAGTATCGGTAATAACCGGGAGGAAGTACTGGCTTCTTTGAGAGAAGGTCGTTCCGGGATCACATTCTCAGAAGAATTTAAAGAGATCGGCATGCGCAGCCAGGTTTGGGGTAACGTCAAACTGGACACTGCGGGTCTTATTGATCGTAAAACTGTCCGTTTCATGAGTGATGCTTCTGTCTACGCGTATCTTTCCATGGAACAGGCCATTGCAGACTCCGGTCTGACAGAAGAGCAGGTATCTCACTACCGTACCGGTGTGGTTGCCGGTTCAGGCGGCGGTTCCCCGCGCACTCAGGCTATCGCGGCTGACGGCATGCGTGCCAAAGGTCTGCGTGGTGTCGGTCCTTACCTGGTGCCGCGTGCAATGGCATCCGGTGTGTCCGCAAACTTAGCGACACCGTTTAAAATCAAAGGCGTGAACTACTCAATCAGTTCTGCCTGCTCCACCTCTGCACACTGTATCGGCCACGCGGTGGAACTGATTCAGCTGGGCAAACAGGATGTGGTGTTTGCCGGCGGCGGTGAAGAACTGTGCTGGGAAATGAGCTGCGAATTTGACGCAATGGGCGCACTGTCCACTAAATACAACGAAACACCGGACAAAGCATCCCGTACTTATGATCAGGGCCGTGACGGCTTCGTGATCGCAGGCGGCGGCGGTATGGTCGTGGTGGAAGAGCTGGAACACGCGCTGGCGCGCGGTGCGCATATCTACGGTGAAGTGGTCGGCTACGGCGCGACATCTGACGGCGCGGACATGGTTGCCCCGTCCGGTGAAGGTGCGGTCCGCTGCATGCAGATGGCGATGCACGGCCTGGATACGCCGGTTGATTACATCAACACCCACGGCACATCCACACCGGTCGGTGATACCAAAGAGTTGGAAGCTATCCGTGAAGTCTTCGGTGACCATACCCCGGCACTGTCAGCGACCAAAGCCATGACCGGTCACTCACTGGGTGCGGCAGGTGTTCACGAGGCTATCTACAGCCTGCTGATGCTGGAGCACGGTTTTATCGCGCCGAGCATCAACGTGGAAAACCTCGATGAGAAAGCGGAAGGTATGGCGATTATCACCGAACCGACCGAACGCAAGCTGACGACTGTGATGTCCAACAGCTTCGGCTTCGGCGGCACCAACGCCACACTGGTTATGCGCAAATATCAGAACTGATTTTGCCCTGTTGATCAGATAAATGCCCCGGTTTAATCACCGGGGCATTTTCTTTTGCGGCAAACTCTGTCAGGGTATAACGGTACTGTTTATCCTTTTACTGCCACAGGGGTGATGAATGAAAAAGCTGACTATCGCAGAGATGACTGAGCCGCAGAAAATCCGTGTCCGCACCCGGCTGGCTCAGGAACAAAAGAAACTGGGGCGTCCGCTGACCAATGCGGAGCAGAATAAAGTCAAAGATCAGATTATCACCGAGATTTCCAAAGAAGTGGATGCCGCTGCCGCCAAAGTCCGGGCACAGAAAAAAAAGGATAAAATCAAACCCGGCGGCGGAGAAGAAACCTTTAACTGGTCAGCGAAAACCCATACGCGGGGATTGCGCTGAACCTTCCGGATAACTTACTTCCGTTTTTATTACGATAACCGCCACACGGCGGTTTTTTGTATCCCGCCTTGTTACCTTATTTTATAAGATACAGACCTGCGTAATTTTAGTTTTAATAAACAACATATTCCTGAATTACAGTGAAAAACACGGCCGGGAGCCGATTTGTATTCACTGAGCATTTTTATAAAAGGAATATGTTATGACGAATCGATACGAAGACACCACACCGTTTGAACGTGATGTGATGACCTCCATGGGATATCACTGGAAAGGAGAGGGCTGGCAAAAAGCATCAGATAATGGCGAGACTATGGTTGTTACCGGATGGACCGGGGATATCCCGGCAGACAGCAGCAGGATAACTCATATCTGGGATCAGAATATTGCGGATATGAACACATCCCCCAATCCTGTATGGGATGATGCCGATGATGGCTGGATGCATCCGGTGGATGAAGAAATCAGAAAGGAACCGGAGACAAGGCGGAACAATTAGCTGGTGCTCTGGCAGAGCAGGCAAAAGGGAAGAAAATCCGGGATATTGATGATGCATTGAAAGCTTACGAAAAATATAGGAATAACTTTAATAAGAAAATGAATTCTGAAGATCGCAGGGCTATTGTCGCGGCGTTAGAGTCAATCAAGTCAGCAGAAATCGCAAAAAATTTTACAAAATTCAGCAAGGGTATGGGGGTTCTGAGTCATGCAATCAATGCATTTGATTGGGTTGGTGAATTGATTAAATCTGTAAAAACAGATAATTGGCGGCCATTTTTTGTTAAAACCGAAGTCATCGCAGCCGGGAATGCTGCGACTGTTGTAGTTGCATTCATCTTCAGTGTATTGCTGGGAAATCCCGTCGGCCTTATAGGCTATGGTTTGATAATGGCCGGCACCGGAGTATTGATTGATGATGAACTGGCTGAAAAAGCTAATCTGTTTTGGGGGATTTAATTTATAAAAACAGAGGCTGCCTATTTCTGTGGTAGCCTTTTTATAAGAATAGCAATAATAAAAATTATTATTATAGGCAGTGATAATAAAAATACAGAGCAACCATATATGGCCAATAAACCAGTTCTTCCCGGTGTATCAATGAAAAAACCACTTTTCCAGAATTGTGGTGTCGTGAATTTAAGGAAAAAGTATTCAGTTATCCATTTTGCAACAGGATAAAAAATAAATCCAAATATGGATAATAGCAAAAAGGTCAGTCTGTATTTAAAATTATCATTCCAGCAATAGTAAAAGAAAATAGAAGTATAAAACCAGCCCCAGCACATATTTTGAATATAATATTTTTTAGTCACTGTATGGTATTGCGTCGTTTGGTGTGCCACTGACAGGACTTTAACATAGTCATATATGATAATAAGAATCAATACTGATACTGTTTTGTCACTTTGTGACGGATATGAAAAATTGCAAAGATACTAAAAAATAGCAGAGTAAAAATAAGGCATTGATAAAGTTAGTAAAAAAGGGATAACAACAAAAGAAAATTATATGATTCATCAATGAATTAATACTTTTCATTTTTGTTGGTTATCCCTGAATACCGGACCCTGATTTTGTTTTTACCTATTCCCCCGCACCACACCGCTGCGGCTGTGTTTTTTTCGTTTTGCGGCGTATAATCTGTGTCAGCGGTGTGCGCAGACGCTGCGCCATAATGACCCCGATCAGTACCACACCACCGCCGATAATATGATAGCTGTGCAGCTCTTCTTTCAGGAAGACAGCGGCGATAATGGCGGTCAGTACCGGTGCCAGGTTCATAAAGATAGAGGCGGCGTTTGCACCCAGCCGGGTAACGCCCAGGATCCACAACAGCGGCGCAAAAATAGAGGCCGCAATCCCCGCATACAATACCAGCCCGATATTATCGCGGTTCAGTGTCACATCACCGGCGCTGAGGAATACCGGGATCAGCAGCAGCACGCCAAAAACAATCTGCATATACAGCGAGTGAATGCTCGACAGCGGGATAGCCCAGCGTTTGGTCAGCACGCCGTAGAAGGCATAAGCGAGACCGGCGATAAACATCAGCATTTCACCCTGTCCCAGCCCCTGATGCAGTAAATCCGCCGGATGTCCTTTGCTGATAAGCCAGGTCAGGCCGCTCAGGGAGAGAATTGTGCCGAGTACAATACCGATGGTCGGTGCGATCCGCAGTACCGGGATACTTAACACCACGGTCAGCAGCGGGATCAGCGAGGTGATAATCCCCATAAAGGTGGCGCTGACGGTATAAGCAGCGTAGTACGCCAGGCTCTGATACAGCCCCATGCCGAGAAAACCGAGGATAAACAGTTTCCACGCGTGTTGTTTGATCACCGCACGCTGCTGCCAGACCGGCATAATCAGGAACGGCGTCATCACGGCGAGTGCCAGTGCCCAGCGGTAAAAGGAAATCGCGCCGGGGGCGATGGCACCGGCGGCCAGTTTATTCACCACGGCATTCACAGACCAGATTAATACAGCCCCGAGGGGTAAAAGCAGGTTTTTCATTCTTAAACTCATTTTCATTATCAGGCAGGTGGTGTAGTGTAATCTGTCTTAATTATTCTATATAACGATATCCCGCCAATTTATAGAGAGGATCTGACAAGATGGCCCGTAAGTCAGATATTTCATCACTGGGTGTGAAAGACCCGGTGACATTAATCTGCCGTCATGAACAGTTTTATTCGGAAACGGAGTTTGCCCTTCATCATCACCCCTTCGGCCAGTTGCTGTATGTCGCCAGCGGCGTGATGGAAATGACCGTTGAGGGACAGCGCTATCTGGCGCCGGCGGGGTTTTGTATCTGGATCCCGCCGGGAACGGAACATGCCAGTTATAACAAAGCCTGCGCCTCTTTCAAAATTATTGATATTTCGCCGCAGTGGGCACCGCAGTTACCGCAGATGGCCTGTGTGATAGAGCTGACGCCGGTGTTCAGTGCCGTGATGCAGGATTTGTTCGGCCGCAAAGTCCGTGAACCGGAAACTGACGCGGACAGACGGCTGGCGCTGGTACTGACCGATCAACTGCTGCTGTCGCCCTGTCAGCCGACCTATCTGCCGGTCACGGATGATAAACTGCTGGCACCGGTACTCAGCGCGCTGGAGAACGATCCGTCTGATAACACGTCACTGGCGGAGTGGGCGGCGCGGCGCTTTACTTCAGAGCGGACATTATCCCGCCGCTGTCAGCAGAAACTGGGAATGTCCTTCAGTGAATGGCGTCAGCGCCTGCGTTTTCTGCGGGCGGTGGCGTTATTACAGGAAGGCCGCAGTGTGCAGAATGTCGCGCTGGATGTGGGTTACAGCTCATCATCCGCCTTTATTGCCATGTTTTCTCAGCTGGCCGGTGTCACGCCGGAGCGCTTCCGTCATCAGCCTTAATTGCTCTCTTTAGCAACAATCGGTGTTCCGGGCGTAGGTTTTATCCCGCAGAAGTGGCAAAATAGCGGCCATCCGTTTCAATTCCGGTTGTGCCGCCGTACCGACAGGTCTCCGCCGGCCGCCGACAGTATGAAGGTGAAGCCCGTGAAAATCGTTGTAGATGAGAATATGCCTTACGCCGAAACCCTGTTTTCCCGTCTCGGGGACGTGGTGGCGGTGCCGGGACGTCCGTTACCGGACGGGGTGCTGGATGATGCTGACGCACTGATGGTGCGTTCTGTCACGAAAGTGAATGCACAGCTGCTGGAAAATACCCCGGTGAAATTCACCGGTACCGCAACCGCCGGTTTTGACCATGTGGATAAAGCCTGGCTGGCGGAGCAGGGAATTGGTTTCTCCTCAGCGCCGGGTTGTAACGCAATTGCTGTGGTGGAATATGTCTTTTCTGCCCTGATGCTGCTGGCGGAGCGTGACAGTTTTCAGCTGGCAGATAAAACCGTCGGGATTATCGGGGCCGGGAATGTCGGCGGCCGTCTGGCGAAGCGTCTGGAAGCACTGGGTGTTAATATTCTCATCTGTGACCCGCCGCGTGCGGATAACGGTGATGCCGGGGCATTTTATGATATCGATACCCTGGTGGCACAGGCTGATATCCTGACATTCCATACCCCGCTGAATAAATCCGGGCCGTACACCACACTGCATCTGATGGATGAAACCCGTCTCAGTGCCATGAAAGACAACGGCATTCTGATCAACGCCAGCCGTGGTGCGGTGGTGGATAACCGGGCGCTGTTATCGGTACTGGCCGGCGGCAAACCACTGAGTGTGGTGCTGGATGTGTGGGAGCCGGAGCCGGATCTGTCAACTGAACTGCTTTCACTGGTTGATATCGGTACGCCGCATATTGCCGGTTATACCCTGGAAGGCAAGGTGCGTGGTACCACGCAGGTCTTTGAAGCCTTTGCGGAATTCACCGGACAACCACAGCAGGTTGCGCTGTCAGAATTGTTACCGGCACCGGAATTCGGCTGTATCACACTGTCAGGTAAAGTAACGCAAAGTATTCTCAAACGTTTAATGCATCTGGTTTATGATGTCCGCCGTGATGATGCGGCATTACGTGCGGTGGCCGGTGTGACGGGTGAGTTTGATAAACTGCGTAAGTTTTATCCTGATCGCCGCGAGTGGTCATCACTGACTGTTATTTGTGATGATGCACAGAGTGCGGCGCTGTTGTCTGACCTGGGTTTCACGGCAGAATACCGCGCATAAAATCATTTTTTCATCATTCTTTTTCTGACTGTACCGCGCTGACGCGGTGCAGTCTTTGTTCCGGAGATAACTATGTCAGAAGGCTGGAATATTGCCGTATTGGGTGCGACCGGTGCTGTCGGCAGCGCCGTGGTGTCATTACTGGAAGAGCGTGAATTTCCGGTGGGAGAGTTATATTTACTGGCCGGGGAGCGCAGCGCGGGAGAATCGGTGCGCATGAACGGCAAAAGCTATCTGGTTACCGAAGCCCGTGATTTTGACTGGTCACAGGTGCAGCTGGCCTTTTTCATGGCCGGTGCGGAAGCCACCGCTGCGTACTATGAAGCGGCGACGGACAGCGGCTGTATTGTGATTGACAGCAGCGGCCTGTTTGCGCTGGAGCCTGACGTGCCGCTGGTGGTGCCGTCGGTGAACCCGCAGGCACTGAGCGAATACCGCAACCGTAACCTGATTGCGCTGGCAGACAGCACTGTCAGCCAGTTACTGACCGCTATCCGTCCGCTGGTGGAAAGCGCCGGGTTATCCCGCATTAATCTGACTAACCTGTTCTCTGTTTCCCGTTTCGGGAAAAGTGCGGTGGAAGAGCTGGCAGGGGAGTGTGCAAAACTCCTCAACGGCATCCCGCCGGAAGCCGGTCGTTTCAGCAAACAGCTGGCGTTTAACCTTCTGCCATTGCTGACCGATGAGCAGGGCAGTGTGTCAGAAGAGCGCCGTATCGCGGAAGAAACCCGCAAAGTCCTGCAGGATGCCGGTCTGCCGATCAGCGTGAGCTGTGTGCAGTCCCCTGTGTTCTACGGCAACGCGCAGATCGTGCAGCTGGAAACACTGCGTCCGCTCGGCAGTGAGGAAGCCCGTGATGAACTGGAACGGGCAGAGGATATTCAGCTCTCAGAAGAGCAGGAGTTCCCGACTCAGGTGACGGATGCCTCCGGCAATCATCTGCTGAATATCGGTTGTCTGCGTAATGATTACGGTATTCCGGAAATTCTGCACTTCTGGTCAGTGGCGGATAACGTACAGTTTGGCGGCGCACTGATGGCAGTCGAAATTGCCGAGCGTCTGACGCAGGAGCAGTTTTACTGATGTCAGAGGTGACTTTACCGGCGGAAGAGGGTAAAACCACGATCGCGCTGGGCATTGAATATGACGGCAGCCGTTATTACGGCTGGCAGCGTCAGTCAGAAGTCGCGAGTGTGCAGGGCTGTCTGGAAAAAGCCCTGTCAAAAGTGGCTGCAGAGCCGGTCTCGGTTTTCTGTGCGGGCCGGACCGATGCCGGGGTGCATGCCACCGGCCAGGTGGTGCATTTTCATACGGCAGCTGTCCGTAAAGATGCCGCCTGGACGATGGGCGTAAACACCTATCTGCCGCCGGATATCGCGGTACGCTGGGTCAAGACCGTGCCGGAGAATTTTCACGCCCGGTTCAGTGCCACAGCGCGGCGTTACCGCTATGTGATTTTCAATCACCGCTTTCGCCCGGCTATCCTCAGTAAAGGTGTGACCCATTTTCATTATCCGCTGGATGAAAAGCGGATGCATGAAGCGGCACAGAGCCTGCTGGGGGAGAATGATTTTTCCTCTTTCCGCGCGGCGCAGTGTCAGTCCAGAAGCCCGTGGCGTAATGTGATGCATGTGGATGTCACCCGTCAGGGGCAGTATGTGATTGTGGATATCAAAGCCAATGCTTTTGTGCATCATATGGTGCG
Source organism: Morganella sp. EGD-HP17 (assembly GCF_000512315.2). NCBI lineage: Bacteria > Pseudomonadati > Pseudomonadota > Gammaproteobacteria > Enterobacterales > Morganellaceae > Morganella > Morganella sp. EGD-HP17. The sequence goes on along the minus strand of NZ_AZRH01000006.1, from coordinate 157,732 downwards.
TAATATCACCGGCGCTCTGCTGGAGGTCGGCTGCGGTAATTTACCGGTCAGCCGGATGGCGGAGTTGCTGGCACTGAAAGACCGGACACAGGCACCGGCGACAGCACCGGCGGAAGGTTTGTATCTGGTTTCAGTGGATTACCCGGAAGAATTTGCCCTGCCGTCACCGGCGATGGGGCCGCTTTTCCTGGCAGATTAATTTATTGGCCGGATAAGCAGAAAGCCGCGTCCGGCGGGGTGAAATATGGAATACATTAAATTTCTGATCGATTTTATTCTGCACATTGATTTGCATATGCAGGAGATGGTGGCGCAGTACGGAATCTGGGTTTATGCGATTTTATTCCTGATCCTGTTTTGTGAGACCGGGCTTGTGGTCACGCCGTTCCTGCCGGGAGATTCGCTGCTGTTTGTGGCGGGGACACTGGCGGCACTGCCGACCAACGACCTGAATATTCATATCATGGTGCTGCTGATGATTACGGCGGCGATTATCGGTGATGCAGTTAACTATACGATCGGCCACTTTTTCGGGGAGCGGCTTTTCCGCAATCCGGACTCGAAAATTTTCCGTCAGAGCTATCTGCGCAAGACCCATGCGTTCTTTGAAACTCATGGCGGTAAAGCGATTATTCTGGCGCGATTTGTTCCGATTGTGAGGACATTTGCCCCGTTTGTTGCCGGTATGAGTAAAATGTCTTACCGCCACTTTGCGATGTTTAACGTTATCGGCGCAATTGTATGGGTGGTATTATTTGCCTATGCAGGGTATATCTTCGGGGAAACGAAGATTGTGCAGGAAAACTTGAAATTACTTATCGTGGCGATTATTTTCATCTCCATATTGCCCGGTATTATCGAGGTATGGCGTCACCGCCGTGCGGCGAAAAAAGCACAGAAACGTGATGACGCCTGAGTGGTTTGAGCAGTTTTTTATCCACAGTGCATAAGCAATGTGGTTTAATGGCAGATAATAATTACACTGGCTGAGCCAGATTTCAGACGGAAAGGTCATTAATGAGCTGGATTGAAAAAATTCTGAATAAGACCCCAATGAACCAGACACGCAAGGCGAGCATTCCTGAAGGTGTCTGGACGAAGTGCGACAGTTGTGGTCAGGTACTGTACCGCCAGGAGGTGGAACGTAATCTTGAGGTGTGTCCGAAATGTGATCATCACATGCGGATCCCTGCACGTGCGCGCCTGCTGACGTTTCTGGATGAAGGCAGCACCACGGAACTGGGAACTGATCTGGAGCCGAAAGACGTCCTGAAATTCCGTGATTCCAAAAAATACAAAGACAGACTGGTGTCCGCCCAGAAAACAACCGGGGAAAAAGAAGCCCTGGTTGCGATGAAAGGCACCCTGAAAACCATGCCGGTTGTCGCGGCGGCGTTTGAGTTTGCCTTTATCGGCGGTTCGATGTCCTCTGTGGTCGGTGCACGGTTTGTCCGCGCGGTTGAACAGGCGCTGGAAGATAACTGCCCGCTGGTCTGCTTCTCCGCAAGCGGCGGCGCACGTATGCAGGAAGCACTGATGTCGCTGATGCAGATGGCCAAAACCAGTGCGGCTCTGGCTAAAATGCAGGAGCGCGGTCTGCCGTATATCTCTGTGCTGACTGACCCGACCATGGGTGGTGTCTCCGCAAGTCTGGCTATGCTGGGTGATATCAATATCGCCGAGCCGAAAGCCCTGATCGGCTTTGCCGGTCCGCGTGTTATCGAGCAGACTGTCCGTGAGAAATTACCGCCGGGATTCCAGCGCAGTGAGTTCCTGATTGAAAAAGGGGCGATCGATATGATTGTCCGCCGCCCGGAAATGCGTGATACCGTCGCGGAAATTCTGTCAAAACTGACGAACTATCAGTTCCCGCAGGAAGGTGAAATCATTGAGATCCTGACCGCGGATGAACCTGATACCGACTTATCTTCTGAAACAGAGACTGATGTCAAAAAACACGATGTCTGATAAGCGAGAAAGACCGACAGCCGCGTCATCGATGATGACGTGGCTTTCTTATCTGGGTGATCTGCATACGCAGGTTATTGATATGGGACTGGAACGTGTCGGTGCGGTGGCGGATATCATGAATCTGCGCTATCCCGCCCCGAAAGTCATTACCGTTTCCGGAACCAACGGCAAAGGCACCACCTGCCACACGCTCGAATCCATCCTGCTGGCCGCAGGGTTGCGGGTCGGGGTGTACAGTTCCCCGCATCTGGTGAATTACACCGAACGGGTCCGGATTCAGGGGCAAAACCCGCCGGAAGCGGATTTCTGCCGTGTCTTTGCGGATATTGACGCGCAGCGCGGCGATATCACACTGACCTATTTTGAAGCGGGCACACTGGCAGCACTGCAGCTGTTCCGCGAAGCCAACCTTGATGTGGTGATTCTGGAAGTCGGCCTCGGCGGGCGTCTGGATGCCACCAATATCGTCGATTCTCATATCACGGCTATCACCAGTATCGCGCTGGATCACACCGACTGGCTCGGTGCTGACCGCGAGCATATCGCCCGTGAGAAAGCCGGGATTTTCCGCCCGCATTGTGTGGCGGTGATCGGTGAGCCGGATGCGCCTTATACCATCGCTGACGTGGCAAACAAGCTGGAAACCTCGCTGTTCTGCCGTGCCGATGACTGGTCTTACAAAGAGCAGGGCGACCACTGGACGTGGCAGTGTGAGGATGAAACCCTCGACAATCTGCCGCTGCCGAATGTGCCGCTGGCAAATGCCGCGACTGCCCTTGCGGTGATCCACAACCTGCGTCAGGTGAAAGACAAAACCGGCCGTGCCATCACCCGTGAGGCGATTGATACCGGGCTGCGTCAGGCACAACTGCCGGGCCGTTTTCAGATTGTCTCACAGCAACCGCTGACCGTGCTGGATGTGGCGCATAACCCGCATGCCGCCGGTTATCTGGTCTCAAAACTGGCACAGTTACCGCGTACTGCGCAGAGCCGTGTCCGTGCCGTGATCGGTATGCTGGGCGACAAAGATATCAAAGGTACCCTGGCTGTGCTGGGTGAGCAGGTGACAGACTGGTATGTCGCGCCGCTGACCGAACTGCGCGGAGCCCCGGCAGAACAGCTGGCGGAGCATCTGACCAACCCGCAGCAGTTTGCCGATGTGGAAAGTGCCTGGGAACAGGCGCGCCATGATGCTTCACCGGAGGATATCGTGGTGGTGTGCGGGTCATTCCACACGGTGGCTCATGTTATGGATGTTTTAGCGAAGGAAGGTGCGGGTGGCCAGTAAATTTCAGAATCGCTTAGTCGGAACCATTATCCTGGTGGCGGTGGGTGTGATTGTCCTGCCGGTGCTGCTGGACGGCGATAAGAAATATAACGAAGACCAGTTCGCAGCCATCCCGCTTATCCCGAAAGAAGGGGAGCAGGATGAGATTGATGCGGTGAATCCGATCAATCAGACCATGCCGACGATGCCGTCAGAAGGGGCATCCAGCGCCATGATTACCGAAGCGGCACAAACCGGGACGGAAGAAGCTCCTGCGGAAGCATCTGCGGGCGGCAGTACCACCTCCAATGTACCGCCGGGGGCGGATCCGCTGCCGCCGGTGGTGATTCCGGATAAACAACCGCAGCCGAAACCGGAACCTAAGCCTGAACCGAAGCCTGAACCAAAACCGGTGCCTGAGCCGGAACCAAAACCTGAGCCGAAACCGGAACCTAAGCCGGAAAAAGTGCCGCAGGGACAGGCTTATGTTGTGCAGCTGGGTGCGTTATCCAATGCCCGTAAGGTGGAGGAGATTGTCGCCACACTGCGGTTATCCGGTTATCAGGTGTATACCGTGCCGCGCGGCAAACTGACGCTGATTATGGTCGGGCCGTCAGCCTCGCAGGCAGAGCTGAAGTCCTCGCTGGGGGAACTGAGACAGCTTACCGGGTTGGATGGCCGGGTACAGTCTTATAAACCGTAGCGAATTTAAGGAATTAGCAATATCCGTTAATAAAATCAGTTAACTCTTTGCGGCGATTATAATTTTTTATTTCGCCGCAATTTATTTTCGGATGGAGCAAAAATCCGTTACGCAAACGTTTTCGTTTTCTGTTAGAATGCGCCCGTCACTGATGCCGGGGCATCAATTTGGATAGTGATATGGTTTGGATTGATTACGCAATTATTGCAATTATTGCTTTCTCGGCATTAGTCAGCCTGGTTCGTGGTTTCGTTCGCGAAGCCTTATCGTTAGTGACCTGGGTCTGTGCGTTTTATGTGGCCAGCGAGTTTTTCCCGCTGCTGGCGGACTATTTTACGCGCTTTGATGATCCGCTGGTCCGCAACGGAATCGCCATCGCGATTTTATTTGTTGCGACACTGATTGTCGGCTCGGTGATTAACCATGTTATCGGTTCACTGGTTCAGCGGACAGGCTTATCAGGCACAGATCGTGTTCTCGGGGTTTGTTTTGGTGCTCTGCGCGGGGTGCTGATCGTGGCGGCAATTTTGTTCTTCCTCGACAGCTTCACGCAGATGAGTCAGAGCAGCGACTGGCAGCAGTCACAACTCATCCCCCAATTCAGTCATGTTATCAGGTGGTTCTTTGACTACCTCCAGAATGCGTCAAGTTTCCTGCCGGAGAATTTTCCTTCTCCGCCCGGCTGATGAGGAAAAAACTACATGTGTGGTATTGTTGGTATCGTTGGTTTTACGCAAGTCAATCAATCAATTTATGACGCGCTCACGGTGTTACAGCACCGGGGCCAGGATGCAGCCGGTATCGCAACCATTGACAGTAACAATGGTTTCCGGCTCCGTAAAGCCAACGGACTGGTGAAAGATGTTTTCGAAACCCGCCATATGCTGCGTTTGCAGGGCACACTCGGGATTGGCCATGTCCGTTACCCGACCGCAGGCAGCTCCAGTGCATCGGAAGCACAGCCGTTTTATGTCAATTCACCGTTCGGTATCACTCTGGCGCATAACGGCAATCTGACCAATGCGCACACGCTGAAACATCAGCTGTTTGAAACAGCCCGCCGTCATGTCAATACCACCTCCGATTCTGAAATTCTGCTCAACGTGCTGGCGTATGAGCTGGATCGCTTTGATGCTCACCCGCTGGAGCCGGACAATATTTTTGCCGCTGTCAGCGCGATGCACACCAAAATCCGCGGCGCGTATGCCTGTGTGGCGCTGATTATCGGCCACGGCCTGCTGGCGTTCCGTGACCCGAACGGCATCCGTCCGCTGGTACTCGGCAAGCGCACTCTGGATGATGGCCGTGAAGAGTACATGGTCGCGTCTGAAAGTGTTGCGCTGGATACCCTCGGTTTTGAATATCTGCGTGATGTGGCGCCGGGGGAAGCGGTGTATATCACTGAAACCGGGCAGCTTTACACCCGCCAGTGTGCGGCGAATCCGTCACTGACACCGTGTCTGTTCGAGTTTGTCTATTTCGCCCGCCCGGATTCCGTTATCGATAAAGTCTCTGTCTATAACGCCCGTCTGCGTATGGGGCAGAAGCTCGGTGCGAAAATTGCCCGCGAGTGGGAAGACCTGGATATCGATGTGGTGATCCCGATTCCGGAAACCTCAATGGACAGTGCGCTGGAAATCGCTCATATGCTGAACAAACCATACCGCCAGGGGTTTGTGAAAAACCGCTATGTGGGACGCACTTTTATCATGCCGGGTCAGCAGGAGCGGAAAAAATCTGTCCGCCGCAAACTCAATGCCAACCGTACCGAGTTCAAAGGGAAAAACGTGCTGCTGGTGGATGATTCCATTGTGCGCGGCACCACGTCAGAGCAGATTGTGGAACTGGCACGGGAAGCCGGGGCGAAGAAAGTCTATTTCGCTTCTGCGGCACCGGAAGTGCGTTTCCCGAATGTCTACGGCATCGATATGCCTAATGCCAACGAGTTAATTGCGCATGGCCGTGAAGCGGATGAAATCTGCCGTCTGATTGGGGCGGATGCCCTGATTTTCCAGGATCTGAGTGACCTTATCGATGCGGTGCGTGAAGAGAATCCGGATATCCGGGGTCTTGAGGCATCGGTGTTTGATGGTATCTATGTCACCAAAGATATCGATCAGGATTATCTCGACTATGTGGAAAACTTACGTAAGGATGATGAATTAAAGTTGCGGGATCATAACGAAATTGAGAACCTTGAGATATATAATGAGGGTTAATCTCTTTTTTGTCAGGTGATGTTATGAAAAAACTGATTGTGGGGCTGACCGGCGCAAGTGGTGCTGTCTATGGTGTGCGGCTGCTGGAGGTCCTGCAAACGGTGCCGGAAGTGGAAACCCATCTGATTGTCAGTCAGGCGGCCCGGCAGACACTGGCGCTGGAAACAGCGTACAGTCTGCGGGAAGTGCAGGCACTGGCGGATGTGGTACATGATGAGCGTGATATCGCTGCCTGTATATCTTCCGGCTCTGTCAGAACACTGGGGATGGTTATCCTGCCCTGTTCGGTGAAAACCCTGTCAGGGATTGTTCACAGTTACACGGACACCCTGGTGACCCGCGCGGCGGATGTGGTGCTTAAGGAAGGGCGCAAACTGGTGCTGGGCGTCCGTGAAACGCCGCTGCATCTGGGACATCTGCGGCTGATGACACAGGCGGCGGAAATCGGTGCGGTGATTATGCCGCCGATGCCTGCGTTTTATCATCAGCCGGAAACGGTGCAGGATATTATTGACCAGACGGTCAACCGTGTGCTCGATCAGTTTGATATTGCATTACCGGAAGATTTATTTACCCGCTGGAGCGGGGCGAAAAATCCCCGCTCTGCACAGCCGTAATCTGAATCACCCGGCCGTTTGTTTCCGGCCGGGCTCTGCATTAATAGTCCGCCGGACTGTCCAGTAAATCCCGCAGTGCTTCTTCCAGATTAATAAACTGACAGCCGAACCCGGCTTCCTCCAGCCGTTTCGGCAGGGCATTCTGACCGCCGAGTACCAGTACCGCCGCTTCTCCCATCAGCGCCTTCACCACAAATGCCGGAACACGCAGCAGATGCGGGCGGTGCAGGATCTGCGCCAGTACCGCTGCAAACTGCTCATTATGGGACGGATAAGGCGCGGTCATATTGAACGGGCCGTTCTGTGCGGGATCGTCGAGCAGAAACAGAATGGCGCTGACCATGTCACTGATATGGATCCACGGCATATACTGACGGCCATTACCAATAGGGCCGCCAAGACCGGCGCGGTACACCGGCAGCAGTTTTGCCAGCGCGCCGCCTTCCGGGGAGAGCACAATCCCGGTGCGCAGCAGACAGACGCGGGTTTTCTCACTCTGTGCTTTCATCGCCAGGGATTCCCAGCGGTCGCACAGAGTGTGGGTGAATTCCTGATTCGGCTCGTCATCCTCCGTCACGACGGATTGTCCCTGATCACCGTACCAGCCCACGGCAGAGCCGGAGAGAAACACCGCCGGCGGCGTTTCACTGGCATTAATAAGCTCACTGAGTCGTTCGGTTATCTGCCAGCGGCTCTCACACAACAGCTTTTTCTGCTCTTCACTCCAGCGTTTATCCGCGATAGGCTCACCGGCGAGGTTAATCACCGCATCGATGTCATTCAGATGTGTTATATCATTGAGTGAATTAAGGTTTTCTGCGGCTGAGCAAAAACGGGAATAGACTTTCTGCGGTGAGCGGCTCAGAACCACCACCTGATATTTCCGGGCAATCAGTGCCTGCACCAGCGGAGTGCCGACAAGTCCGGTGCCGCCTGTGATCAGAATACGCATAGATGCTCCTTCTGCCGGTAGGTTTCTCTGACTATAGCAGTTTTTGCCGCCGGGGGATGTGATCGGCAAGAAAGAAAAACAATCATAGAACCGCTATCAATTCTTGATATACTGATTCAATGACCATAATGGCACACTATCATTATTAGTTTGGTATATAAAAGCGGTATAAAGCAGCGGCCCGCGGATTAACAGCGTGTGTCACTGAAAAAACAGAAACAGCATCCGTAATGCTGATAAAAAAGAAAAGGTTAGAGGATGGAACAAGATAGCGCTATCGAGTGGGTGGACGTGGTCGATGAGAATAATGATGTCATCGGCCAGGCAACCCGCGAGCAGATGCGGGCGGAAAACCTGCGTCACCGGGCAACCTACATCGTTGTGCATGACGGCATGGGAAAAATTCTTGTCCAGCGCCGGACTGAGCACAAAGACTACTGCCCGGGTCTGCTGGATGCCACTGCCGGCGGCGTGGTGCAGCAGGGCGAGCTGATGCTCGATTCTGCCCGGCGCGAAGCAGAGGAAGAACTCGGGATCGCCGGTGTGCCGTTTGCCGAACACGGTCTGTTTTATTATGAAGAGCCGGTCTGCCGTGTCTGGGGCGGGTTATTCAGCTGTGTGACTCACGGGCCGTTCGCGCTTCAGGAAAGTGAGGTATCGGAAGTCACCTGGCTGACCCCGGCAGAAATCACTGCCCGCTGTGACGAATTTACGGCCGATTCACTGAAAGCACTCTCACTCTGGCTGACCCGGAATAATCAGAATTATACCCCGGCAGAGCGGCAGAAGCCGGTTGCAACGCCTGAAGCTGAAATGAGCAGCGACAGCGAATAAAAAAGAATAAAAACCGGAGAAGCCTGCAATATGCAGGCTTTTTTATATTTAAAATACGGTGAAATAAAACGCAGGCAGTAAATATATCGGCAAAATAGAATATTATCAGAGACAGTTCAGTATAATTTGTATTATTCCGGTTTCTGGCTTTAATCATTTTCCTGTAGAATGCCGTTCTGAATACAGATAATAATATCAAACCATAAAAACTTCCGTTAACGGCATGAATTACAATGATTTTATGTAATAAACCTTATGCTTTATTAAAAAATATTAAATAACAAAGCCCGGTTAATAAGAATTATCCGGAAATAGACGGAAGATGATAAAATACAACCTGAATGAGAATAATGATGAGAAATAAATTAGCAGGATGGCTGTTGTTATTACCGCTGCTGCTCACCGCATGGGGTGCATTTCAGTATTGGCGCATCAGTGATGAATATCAGGCTTACCAGTATATTATGTCAGAAAAAGCGGAGCTTCAGCGTCTGATTGCGGAAGATCCGAATACACAGATTACCTACGATGACGGGGAAACTGTGTCTGCCGGTCAGCAACTGGGGATGATTAACCGTGATCTGAATAAATACAGCAGCGAAATTGCCATGATTCTGGCCAGGGCGGGTGTCAGTCTGGGAACTGTCGCCACCGGGATTTTATCACTGCTGTTTGGCGCAGGGGCGATTTATCTCTGCATCAGCAGCGGCCGGGCTGCCCGGCGCTCCCGCGATACGCTGCTGAACGTCTTTGCCCGCTGCCGCAAAATGCTGCCGTTTATCCTGACCGGGCAGATGACGCTGGTCGGCCTGAGCATCATTTGTGTGATGGCGTATGAAGCGCTGTGGTTCGCCGGTAATTTCGTGCTGAGCGGCGGCGGTGCGAAAATCATGATCTTTATTCTGATCAGTATCCTGCTGATTATCTGGTACATCATCAAAGGGCTGTTTAAGCTGCGCAAGAGTTTTGCCATGTTCCGCAGCGAACCGTCGGATGTGACAGGGCATGCCGTCAGCCGGGAGGAAGCCCCGGGACTGTGGCAGTGGGTGGATGAGATTGCCGCGAAAGTCGGCACGTCGTCGCCGGATCATATTGTTGTTGGTATGACAGAGTGTTTTTATGTGACATCCCACAGTATCAGCCTGAATGAAAATCAGCTGATTGAAGGGAAAACGCTGTACTTTCCGCTGCTCTATTCCGCACTGCTCAACCGTGAGGAAGCCAGTGCGGTTATCGGGCACGAACTGGGGCACTTCACCGGCGAAGATACCACCTACAGTCTGAACTTTGCGCCAATCTATGCCGGAATGAGCCACAGTATTTCGCTGGTGGCCAACGAGGTGCAGGATTACTACAGCAAAGTGATTATGAGCCCGTCGGTGTATCTCGGAATCTTCTTCCTTGAGCAGTTTGATTTTGCCGTCAGTCACTGGAGCCGTATCCGTGAGCTGGAAGCGGATAAAGCGGGGGCATCGGTCAGCTCACCGGCGGCTGTGGCGTCATCACTGCTGCGTATCTCTGCGGTCAGTGAGGTGATTTCGGAAACTCTGGGTGAGTTGTATGAAGGTACCCTGAAAACAGATGATTTACTGCCTGTGGTGATGGCGCGTCTGCGTGAGCGCGGTGTGCCGGAAGCCGGACAGTTCCTGAATGAGGCAACCAGTCACCCGAGCGACACACATCCGCAGACCCGTACCCGTATCGAAGCACTGTCTCAGGATCTCAGTGATGAGCTGCTGGCCGACGCTTCCCGTGAAGTGCAGTCGGATGATTACGCCAATATCGCGGACCTGTTCACGGATGCCAAAGCGATTTCCATGATGCTGACGGCGTCACTCTCCGGCATGGTCGCGGAGTACACCACACAGCGGACAGAAGCACTGGAAACGATGCTGCATGAATCTGACGCGGCAGATGAGGTGATCATCACCGAGCGGCGGAAAATGTTCCGGATGATGTTTATCTTTGGTCTGGTGGTTGCGGCCGGGATGGGTATTGCCACGGTGAAACTCGGCGCGGAAGATCTGGTAGCTTCCGGTGCGGTTCACGGCTTCTGGCTGTTACTGCTGTTCTGGGGTGTGGCCTTTATGTACCGCGACAGAGGCAAAGCACCACTGTTTGCGTTCCGCCACGGGCAACTGGTCAGTGAAAAGCTGACACAGCCGTATCCGCTGCACTACATCGTTGATTATGACATCGCGGAAACTTCCGGTGTGGCGACACTCACACTTCATGTGGCTGATGGTGCACCGGCACCGGGTATGGCAGCAAAAAGCCGTTTCTTTAAATACGATGCCAAAAAGCAGAAGCTGATGATTATGATGGCCGGTGTCCGGATCTGGCAGGGAAAATCATTATCTCTGCAGGATTTATCAGAACTGGTACATGGTCAGTTGCAGACGGCACATGTGAAGCATGAATTGCGGCAGTAATTTTTCTGCTGAAATACAGGGAACCGCCGCAAGGCGGTTTTTTTGACAGGATGCATAAAAAAATCCCGGCGGGGAAACCCGGCCGGGATTATGGTCTGTAACTTTTCAGTCAGCAGAACTTATTTTTTCTTCGCTTCGTCCTGCGCTGCCTGAATAGCAGTCAGTGCGATGGTGTATGCGATATCGTCAACTAACGCACCACGGGACAGGTCGTTAACCGGCTTGCGCATACCCTGCAGCATTGGTCCGATAGAGACCAGGTCTGCTGAACGCTGAACCGCTTTGTAAGTGGTGTTACCGGTGTTCAGGTCAGGGAAGATGAAGACGTTTGCTTTACCTGCAACCGGAGAGTTTGGTGCTTTGGTTTTCGCAACGTCAGCCATCACGGCGGCGTCGTACTGTAACGGACCGTCGATGCACAGGTCAGGACGTTTTTCCTGAGCAATGCGGGTCGCTTCGCGGACTTTCTCAACATCGTCACCCTGGCCGGAGGTCCCGGTAGAGTAGGAGATCATCGCAACGCGCGGGTCGATACCGAATGCTTTCACAGAGTCAGCAGACTGAATTGCGATTTCTGCCAGCTGTTCAGGGTTCGGATCCGGGTTGATTGCGCAGTCACCGTAGACCAGCACTTCTTCAGGCATCAGCATGAAGAACACGGAAGATACCAGTGAGCTGCCCGGTGCAGTTTTGATTAACTGTAACGGCGGACGAATGGTGTTCGCAGTGGTGTGAACCGCACCGGAAACCAGACCGTCAACTTTATCCTGCTCCAGCATCATTGTACCCAGTACAACGTTGTCCTGTAACTGCTCGCGGGCAACGACTTCGGTCATGCCTTTGTTTTTACGCAGTTCAACCAGACGCGGAACATACAGCTCGCGGATGTCAGCCGGGTTAACCAGTTCGATACCGGTGCCCAGAGTCACGCCCTGTGCAGCAGCCACGCGGCGGATTTCTTCCGGATCGCCTAACAGTACGCAGGTCGCCAGACCACGTTCAGCACAGATAGCGGCGGCTTTGATAGTACGCGGCTCATCACCTTCAGGCAGAACAACGCGTTTTTTCGCTTTGCGTGCCAGTTCGGTTAACAGGTAACGGAATGCCGGTGGTGACAGACGGTTCGGACGCTCTGAATCCGCAACCAGGGAATCGATCCATTTGGTATCGATGTGGCTTGCCACGTAGTTCTGAACCAGTTCGATGCGCTCACGGTCATCAGCAGGAACTTCCAGGCTGAAGCTTTGCAGGTTCAGCGAGGTCTGCCAGGTGTTGGTGTTCACAGTGAAGATTGGCAGGCCGGTTTCGAACGCACGTTCGCACAGCTTGGCAATGCTGTCGTCGATTTCATAACCGCCGGTCAGCAGGATCGCACCGATTTCCACGCCGTTCATCGCTGCCAGGCAGGCAGAAACCAGAACGTCAGGACGGTCAGCAGAGGTTACCAGCAGAGAACCCGGACGGAAGTGCTCCAGCATATGAGGAATGCTGCGTGCACAGAAAGTCACAGATTTCACACGGCGGGTTTTGATGTCGCCTTCGTTGATGATTTTCGCGCCCAGGTGGTTCGCCATGTCGATTGCACGGGTGGCAATCAGTTCGAAGTTCCACGGTACACTGCCGACAACCGGCAGAGGCAGGGATTTCAGATCATCCGCGCTCAGGTGAGCGATAGTCGCTTTGGATGAATCATCAAAAATTTCAGACAGATCAGGACGGGTACGGCCCTGCTCATCAACCGGTGCGTTAACTTTGTTAACGATCACGCCGGCGATGTTGGTGTTCTTGTGGCCACCGAATTCATTGCGGATCAGTTCCAGACGCTCTTTGATTTCCGCTGCGGTGTCATTACCCGGTGCTGTCACGAACACGATTTCCGCACCCAGAGTCTGGGCGATATCGTAGTTCAGGGACTGAGCATGCGGGTAGTTGCGGGTCGGTACCAGGCCTTCGATCAGGATCACTTCCGCACCCTGAGTATGCTCGTGGTAACGGGCAACGATTTCTTCCATCAGAATATCTTTCTGATTGGTGGTCAGCATGGTTTCGACATAATCCATATCCAGCGGCTCGGCCATCTTCAGGGAAGAGTGAGCGCGTAAGATCTGGGTGGTCTGATCTTCAATACCTGCACGGCGCGGCTGTGCAACCGGTTTGAAGAAACTCAGGCTGACGCCTTTTTGTTCCATTGAGCGGACAACCCCGAGGCTGACGCTGCTTAAGCCGACACTGGTGCCGGTAGGAATGAGGATAATAGTACGGGACACATGAACCTCTTATTTTTTCACAATTCGGTGTTCAAAATAAATCCGCCGGCGGGGGCCGGCGGAGAGCAAAGATTATGCAGTCAGACGGGCTGCATCCTGTGCGATGACTAATTCTTCGTTAGTCGGGATCACCAGGGCAATGCTGCTGTCGTCAGTGGTGATTTTGCCTGCGTTACCGAAACGGGCAGCCAGGTTACGTTCGTGGTCCAGTTTGAAGCCCAGCAGAGCCAGTTTCTCCAGAGTGTGTTCACGAACCATCGCTGCGTTTTCACCGATACCGCCGGTGAAGATGATCGCATCCAGACGGCCTTCCATCAGGGTTGCATAACCACCGACGTATTTCGCCAGACGGTGGCAGAATACGTTCATTGCACGGGTCGCATCAGCTTGTTTACCGTAGTTTTCTTCAACATAACGGCAGTCGCTGGTGACTTCAGTCAGACCCTGCAGGCCGGATTCTTTGGTCAGCATTTTGTTGATTTCTTCAACGCTCATGCCCATTGAATCATGCAGGTGGAAAATGATAGCCGGGTCGATATCACCGGAACGGGTACCCATGACCAGACCTTCCAGCGGAGTCAGACCCATAGAGGTGTCCACGCACTCGCCGTTAACGATAGCTGCAACAGAACCACCGTTGCCTAAGTGGCAGGTGATTACGTTCAGTTCTTCAACCGGTTTGTTCAGCATTTTAGCTGCTTCACGGCTGACGAAGTAGTGGCTTGTACCGTGGAAACCATAGCGGCGGATACCGTGGTCTTTGTACAGGCTGTACGGCAGGGCATACAGGTAAGCTTCTTCAGGCATGGTCTGATGGAAAGCGGTATCGAAAACACCAACGTTTTTATCAGCCAGGTGAGGGAAGGCTTTCAGTGCTTCTTCCACGCCTAACAGGTTAGCCGGGTTGTGCAGAGGAGCAAAGGCAGAGCACTCTTCCATTGCTTTGATAACTTCGTCAGTGACGATAACAGAGTGAGCAAATTTCTCACCGCCGTGAACCAGACGGTGGCCGATGCAGCCGATCTGTGCAGACAGCTCAGGTTTGTCGCCCATGATATCTTTCACGATGAAACGCAGTGCTTCGCTGTGAGCAGCGCCCGCGCCTAATTGTGCTTCGTGTTTAGCACCATCCATTTTCCACTTGATACGTGCTTCCGGCAGGTTAAAGCATTCTGCCAGACCCGTCAGATATTCATCACCAGTTGTAGGGTCAATGATCGCAAATTTCAGTGAAGAACTACCGCAGTTAAGTACCAGTACCAGCTTACTTGACATGGAATTACCTATAATCTTGTTGTGGATAAGTCTTATGTATTAAGACAGTGGTTAAAACGTAATCTAACTAAGCGTAGCGCAATATTTCAGCGCCGTTCATGATTAACATCATGCAATTTTTATATTGAACGATAAATCATCGCTGCAATCTGTTGTCTGAGGCCTGATGGCGTAAAAACACACATTTTGCCCTTGAAAAAGGCGGCATCAGACAAAATAATTAACTCAGGATTATTTCACCGTGATTAAACGGGCGTAGCATACCCGCAGATGACAGCAATTTCAAAATATACTTAATCCTACAAAAATATTTTGACTGAATGTAGCCATATTTTAATTATTATGTTTTTTATTGATTGAGGTCATAATGCCTGATAACACACCGGCAAAACCGGGTCTGTTCCGCGCACTGCGTCTCGGCAAACGTTACGCCGCCACCTGGCCGGCCGTGAAACAGCTCGCCCCGGTTTTTCCGGAGAATCGTGTCATAAAATCCACACAGTTCGGTATCCGTTTTATGCCGCCGCTGTCGGTGTTTACCCTGACATGGCAGATAGCCCTCGGCGGGGCATTAGGTCCCGCAGTCGCCACCGCACTGTTTGCCTGTTCGCTGCCGCTGCAGGGGCTGTGGTGGCTGGGACGGCGCGCCGCCACGCCTTTACCGGCCGGGCTGCTCAGCTGGTTTTATGAAATCCGTGCAAAATTTGCCGAAGCCGGGATTGCGATTGCACCGGTTGAGGGCACACCGGATTATATGGCACTGGCCGAGTTACTGAAACGCGCTTTTAAGCAGCTGGATAACTCTTTTCTGGATGACCTGTAAGTTGCGCTGTTTTCCGCCCGGTTATGCGGGCGGAAGAACCCCTTCCTTTATTAATCGATTCAGCTTCTGTAACCCCCTGTTTTTCCTCTCCGTATAATTACCCGGGCGAAATTCCCCGCTGAGATCAAAAAAGGTGTGTATTTCACTATCTTATAGATTTGAGTAATGCGATGATTCTGACCATACCTCGGATTACTTTTTCAGGAGATACACCATGGAAATGACCAATGCACAACGCCTTATCCTCTCTAACCAGTATAAAATGATGGCTATGCTGGATCCGGATAATGCCGAGCGCTACCGCCGCCAGCAGACTATTATTGAGCGCGGCTTCGGGCTGCAGATGCGCGAGCTGGATCGCGATTTCGGCGAGCTGCCGGAAGAAATCTGCCGCCGTGTGATTGATATGATGGAAATGTACCACGCACTGCGTATCTCCTTCGATAACCTGAAAGAAGCAAAAGATATCGACCCGCGCCGTATCCACTTCTTAGGTTTTGATGCGGCGACCGAAGCACGTTATTTAAGTTATGTGCGTTTTCTGGTAAATACGGAAGGGCGTTATACCCACTTTGACAGCGGCAGCCACGGCTTTAACTCCCAGACGCCGATGTGGGATAAATATGTCCGTATGCTCGGTGCATGGCATAACTGCCCGCGTCAGTATCACCTGAGTGAAGTGGAAATTAATCAGATCCTTAACGCATAATATTCCGGTATCCGTAACGGCGAGGCACGCATGGCACTGACTGCAAAAGGCTTTTTGTTTGATCTGGACGGCACACTGGCCGATTCCCTGCATGTGGTGGAGCGTGCCTGGCTGGCGTTTGCCCGCCGTATCGGTGCGGATGAGGATGAAGTAAAACATTTTATTCACGGCAAACCGGCGGTTGAGTCCATCCGCCATTTTCTGCCGGATGCGGATGAGAATGAAATCGCCGCGCAACTGGCGTGGGTGACAGAGCAGGAGATCAGGGAGAGTGATCAGGTCACGGATCTGCCCGGTGCGCAGGTACTGCTGGCGCGTCTGACCTCCCTTGATATTCCGTGGGCAATAGTCACCTCCGGTTCTGTGGCTATTGCCCGTCCGCGGCACAGTGCGGCAAATCTGCCGGAGCCGGATGCCTGGGTGACGGCGGATAATATCACCCGCGGCAAACCGGATCCGCAGCCCTATCTGCTGGGCGCGGAAAAGCTGGGGCTGGCGCCGCGCGACTGTTTTGTGTTTGAGGATGCCACCGCCGGTCTGCTCTCCGGGCTGGATGCCGGTTGTCAGGTAATTGCCGTGCATGTTCCTGCCGGAACACCGCGCACGGATGAACTGGCTATGCGGGTGGATTTACTGACAGAAATTGAGGTTGAGAAAGCGGCGGACGGTACGGTAACACTGACCCGCCGTCCCGGCTGACAGCCGGAACACCGCTGCACAGCACCGATCAGACGATGAGGGAAAACGGGCTGTGCGTTAACAAAAACGATGAGACAGGATGTTCGCTGTCCGGGCATTGACGAAAGAGGACGTTGGTGAATACGGAACTCGTGTGGGTGCTGACCCTGCTGTTTATCGCCATTGTTTTATTTACCACCAACAAAGTCCGGATGGATGTTGTGGCGTTGCTGGTGATCACCGCTTTCGTACTGAGCGGCACGCTGACGGTTAATGAAGCCGTCGCCGGTTTCAGTGATCCCAATATTCTGCTGATCGCCGCCCTGTTTGTGATCGGGGAAGGGCTGGTGCGTACCGGGGTTGCCTATCAGATGGGGGACTGGCTGGTGCGGGTGGCCGGTTCCGGTGAAACCCGCCTGCTGGTCTTCCTTATGGTCAGTGTTGCCGGGCTCGGCGCGTTTATGAGTTCGACCGGTGTGGTGGCCATTTTTATCCCTGTCGTGCTCAGTGTCTCCGCACGTATGAAAATCTCCCCTTCGCGGCTGATGATGCCGCTCGGCTTCGCCGGGCTTATCAGCGGCATGATGACTCTGGTGGCAACACCGCCGAACATGGTGGTGAATAGTGTCCTGGAAATGGAAGGCATCAAAGGCTTTAACTTCTTCTCGATTACCCCTGTCGGATTACTGATCCTGCTGGCCGGTGTCGGCTATATGCTGATTGCCCGTCACTGGCTGGGCAGCAAACAGCCGGAAAAAGCAGGGGACAATGTGCGGCGTACCTTTCGTGATCTGATCCGCGACTACAAACTGAGCGGCCGTGCGCGGCGTCTTGCTGTCCGTAACGGTTCGCCGCTGATCGGCAAAACGCTGGATGAACTGCATCTGCGCACCCGCTATGGCGCGAATGTGGTGGGGATTGAGCGCTGGCGGCGTTTCCGGCGGGTGATGGTCGGCGCGACCGGCGGTATGGAGCTGCGTGACCGTGATGTGCTGCTGATAGATATGTCTGCCAGTGATATGGATTTACGCGAATTTTGTGCCGAGCAGATGCTGGAGCCGATGATCCTGCGCGGTGAGTATTTTTCCGAACACTCCCAGAACGTGGGCATGGCGGAAGTCTCCCTGAACCCGGAAAGTGAGCTTATCGGCAAAAGTCTGCGGGATATCGGCTTTCGTACCCGTTACGGGCTGAATGTGCTGGGTCTGCGCCGGGGCGGGGCCGCCCTTGACGGCAACATTGTGGATGAGCCGCTGCAGCTCGGGGATATCCTGCTGGTGGTCGGGGACTGGAAAATTATCCGTGTGCTGGCCACCAAACGGCGTCACTTTATTGTGCTCAACCTGGCGGCGGAAGCGGAGGCGGTGGTACCGGCCGCATCCCAGGCACCGCATGCGCTGTTTTGTCTGGCACTGATGGTGGCGATGATGGTCACCAATGAAATCCCGAATTTTATCGCGGCACTGATTGCCTGTCTGCTGATGGGGAAATTCCGCTGTATCGATATGGAAAGTGCTTACCGGTCAATCCACTGGCCGAGCATCATTCTGATTGTCGGGATGATGCCGTTTGCGCTGGCATTACAGAAAACCGGTGGTATCACGCTGATTGTCAGCGGGCTGATGGACGTGGCCGGTGATCTGGGCCCGCATGTTATGCTGACAGCCCTGTTTGTGCTGTGTGCGACTATAGGGCTGTTTATCTCGAATACCGCGACAGCGGTTCTGATGGCGCCGATTGCTATCCAGGCAGCGCATGAAATGCAGGTTTCGCCGCTGCCGTTTGCAATGGTGGTGGGTGTGGCGGCATCCGCTGCCTTTATGACACCGGTTTCCTCCCCGGTAAACACGCTGGTGCTCGGGCCGGGGAATTACACCTTCGGGGATTTCGTCAAAATCGGTGTGCCGTTTACGCTGGTGGTTATGGCAATCAGTATCGCGGTGATCCCGTTACTCTTTCCGTTCTGACGGTGTGCCCTGATGAAAGCACAGTTGCCCGGTTACTGGCTGATTTCATCCAGTGACAGACTGAATCCCGGAATAAACACGTCGCGGAAATAGTCCATTTCCGGGCTGCGGCGTTCTTCGAGGGTTTTTTCCAGCCGCGCTTTCGCCAGATGAAACTCGGTATTACCCGCACCTATCTCTTCCAGACACTTGAGATAAGCACACAGGGCATCGGCCTGTTTGACGATTGCCGCATCTTCCGGTGAATGCGCGTCTTCATCAATCAGCGGAGCAAAATCCGCCTGTAACTCTTCAGGGATCATGGCAATCAGTTTCTTTTGCGCCATGCGCTCAATTTTTTTGTACTCATGAGCTATCTGCGGATTGTAATACTTGATAGGTGTCGGCAGGTCGCCGGTAATCACTTCACTCGCATCATGGTACATCGCCAGCAGGGCAATTTTTTCCGGATTGAGTGTGCCGCCGAATTTGCGGTTTTTAATCACGGCCAGTGCATGTGCCACAAACGCCACCTGAAGGCTGTGTTCAGAGACGTTTTCCTGAATCACATTGCGCATCAGCGGCCAGCGGGTGATCAGTTTCAGACGGGAAAGGTGGGCAAAAAAGTAACTCATAGACAACATTCCTGGCAGCAATCTGTTGATAACAAGAGCGGATATTCTGCGGTGTTCCGGGCGGGATGTAAATAAAAACGGCTTCCCGGGGGAAGCCGCTGACAGCAGAAACGATTACTGACGGTAGTGAGAGAGGAAACGCCCGAAGCGGTTAATCGCCATCTCCAGGTCATCCTCACGCGGCAGTGTCACTATACGGAAGTGGTTCGGTTCCGGCCAGTTAAAGGCAGTACCCTGTACCAGCAGTACTTTTTCCTGTAACAGCAGGTCGAGGATCATCTTCTGGTCATCGTGAATATTAAAGCGCTTGGCATCAAATTTCGGGAACATATAGAGTGCGCCCATCGGTTTGACACAGGAGCAGCCCGGTATCTGGTTAATCAGTTCCCAGGCTTTGTTGCGCTGTTCATACAGGCGGCCGCCCGGATGAATAAACTCATTGATGCTCTGGTACCCGCCGATTGCGGTCTGGATAGCATGCTGCATCGGCACGTTGGCACACAGACGCATGGACGCGAGCATTTCCAGCCCTTCAATATACCCTTTGGCGTGTTTCTTCGGCCCGTTCAGGACCATCCAGCCCTGGCGGAAACCGGCGATACGGTAGGTTTTTGACAGGCCGTTGAAAGTGACGGTCAGCAGATCCGGCGCCATCGCGGCGATAGAGTGGTGGACGGCATCGTCATACAGAATTTTGTCGTAGATTTCGTCAGCAAAAATGATCAGGTCATTCTGACGGGCGAGTTCGACAATCTCCTGTAACAAATCTTTGCTGTAAACAGCCCCGGTCGGGTTGTTCGGGTTAATCACCACAATACCGCGGGTGCGCGGGGTGATTTTCTTTTTGATGTCCTCAATGTCCGGCATCCAGCCCTGTTCTTCGTCGCACATATAGTGGACGGCAGTACCGCCGGAGAGGGAGACCGCACCGGTCCATAACGGGTAATCCGGTGCCGGTACCAGCATTTCATCACCGTTATTCAGCAGCGCCTGCATGGACTGCACAATCAGTTCAGAAACCCCGTTACCGATATAGACATCTTCCACCGTCATATCGCGCATGCCGCGTTCCTGGTAGAACTGGACAATGGCTTTACGGGCGGAATAGAGGCCTTTTGAATCGCTGTAACCCTGGGAGCTTGGTAAATTACGGATAACATCAACCAGAATTTCGTCCGGGGCATCAAAACCAAACGGCGCCGGGTTACCGATATTCAGTTTGAGAACTTTCTGGCCTTCCTCTTCGAGACGTTTAGCCTCTTTGAGCACCGGCCCGCGAATGTCGTAACAGACATTATCGAGTTTGCTGGATTTCTTTATTATATTCATCTGTTCAGGACCTTAGCGCGTTAATCTTATATTTTATCAGGTAAAACCCGTTATAACCCACTCTACTCTTACCGTACGGGGTTTTGAAGACAGTAAACGTCTTTTGGTTAAAAACAACAGGATTTGTTTTGGAAAGGATCGGGAGTGCCGGTTAATCATTGATATGGCGGAGTATAATGCCTGGTATTGTGATTAATTCAGAGCTTACAACTGGTAGGAGGAGGGGGTATTGAGTTTTGTAAAGTTATCTATCGGAAGATCATAATTGGTAAAGTAATACAGTGTTTTTACTAAATAGTCAGCAGTTGTTGAAATTGTATAATCTTTTCTTATATATTAAACCCTGATGCTGGTAATTATTAGTAGTATAACTAATAGGATTTTACGGCATAATGTGGTTTTCAGAGTATTTGACCTTAAAGTTGCAGAATAATCGGGTTTATATTGCAGCAAGGCTTATTGGCAGCATGCATTTTCGTCAGTTACAAATTGTCTTATTTCGTAATATTCGGAAAACAGTGTTGTAAGATACGAAAAATTTGTGTGTTTGTACAGGTGGCCTGCTGTTTTAGTATGCAGCATTACATAATGGAGTTACTCACAGTTACATATTTTTGTTAGTGTTAGTTATGTTTTACTCTACCCTGATGTATAGGGTAATGTCTTCGTTGGCGAAGCAATTTTTCACGCCAATAAACACCAGGTAGTTATTAAAAATCAAAATTAGTGAAGAAAAAACAATGATAAATTCAAACCGTCCAGTGTTAAACCTGGATCTCGATCTGCTGCGAACGTTCGTGGCAGTCGCGGATCTGAACACCTTCGCAGCGGCAGCTGCGGCAGTATGCCGCACCCAGTCTGCCGTCAGTCAGCAAATGCAGCGTCTCGAGCAGCTTGTCGGGCGCGAACTGTTTGCGCGTCATGGTCGTAACAAATTACTGACCGACCATGGGTTACAACTGTTAGGTTACGCCCGTCAGATCCTGCGGGCAAATGATGATGCCACCGCATCACTGGCATACAACGACGCAGAAGGGGAGTTACGCATCGGTGCATCCGATGATTCCGTTGACTCACTGCTGCCTTTCTTACTCAACCGTATTGCATCGGTATACCCGCGTATGGCGGTTGATGTCCGCATCAAACGCAGCCAGTACATTGAAGGTATGCTGGATAATCACGAGATTGACCTGGCGCTGACCACTGCGCGTATTGCCCATCACCCGCGTACTGCTTTGCGTACCGCGCCGGTGCTGTGGCACTGTGCGCCGGATTTCCAGTTACAGCCTAATGAGCCGATTCCGCTGGTGGTGATGGACGAAACCAACCCGTTCCGTCATCTCGCGGCTGAAACCCTGGATGAGGCAGGGGTGCAGTGGCGGATTGCTTACGAGGCGGCATCACTTTCTGCTGTCCGCGCAGCAGTGAATGCCGAAGTCGGGATCACAGCCCGTCCGCTGGAAATGCAGAATGCCGACCTGCGTATTCTGAGCGTCAGCGAAGGGCTGCCGCGTCTGCCGGAAATTCAGTACTGGTTATACCGCAACAGTGACGAGCAGAGCGAGTCAGTGCTGACGGTGTATCAGGCCATTGAAAACAAGAAGACACCGTATACTGTCACACCGGTTGACGATGACAAAACAGCGGAGTAACGCTGTCATAATCTGACGCCTGACTGACATAATTTGTGACAGTCAGACACACAGCCGGGGGATCATTTCCCCCGGCTTTTTTGTATCCTCTCCCCCTTACGCGGAAATATCATATAAATGTTAACAGCATCACGCCGTGTTCAGGTTTTTGATGCCGTTTTAAGCGCCGCATCGCAGTTTTGTTTACTTGTTTGTTACAATGTTAACAAAACGCATGTTCTGTGATTGCCAAAATTAACAGTGCTCATTACATTGCAATAAAACTTTGTTAAAAACCTGACCTGTTTTCTCAGGTTTTAAGAAACGGTTATGAATTAATCATTTGTTAAATAATTTTCAGCCAAACTGTGATTGAGATCAAAAATATTGCCCCTGTTTGCCGATGGAAAGACAGGTTTTTCCTGAGATAATGGGTTAGTAAAAGCGATGTATCCGTTAATATAATAAAGTTAATTTTCAATTTAGTTACTTACTGACACGTTTTAGCGATAAAGTCGCACAACGGGTTAATCTTAAGTTGACGGTTTGTAACAAAATTGGGAAGAGCGGGGAACAATCCGGGTTACCGGCTTTCTCATCACGATAAGTGTTGTATCCGCCACTGAGTTGTTCCTCTCGTGTGTCGCTGTGGTGCTGTATGCAGGTACGGCAGGCAACACCACCTTTAATGAGTAAGCAATGAGTATGTCAACAGCCACTGAAGTTCTGGCCCATAACTGGGCATTTGCCATCTATCTTTTAGGTGCTCTCGGGTTATGTGCATTTATGTTGCTGGGCGCCCGTTATCTCGGGGGCCGTGCAAAAGCACGCGCCAAACATCTCCCTTACGAATCAGGTATTGACTCGGTCGGCAGCGCACGTCTGCGGATGTCTGCAAAGTTCTACCTGGTTGCCATGTTTTTCGTGATTTTCGATGTTGAAGCCTTATACCTTTTCGCCTGGTCTGTTTCGGTCAGAGAATCGGGCTGGATAGGGTTCACCGAAGCCGCGATCTTTATTCTGGTGTTATTGGCAGGTCTTTTCTATCTGGCACGTATCGGCGCGCTGGACTGGACTCCTGCACGTTCGCGCCGCGAGGTGAAACACCCGAGCGTTGTGAACAAAATCAATAACAATCAACCGTAGTCAATAGTGAGGCACAAGATGGATTATACGCTCACCCGCATCGATCCAAACGGTGAGAATGACCGTTATCCCCTGCAAAAACAAGAGGTTGTCAGTGACCCGCTTGAGCAGCACGTTCACCGCAGCGTGTATATGGGGAAACTCGAGCATGCATTACACGATATGGTTAACTGGGGCCGTAAAAACTCCCTGTGGCCGTATAACTTCGGTCTTTCCTGCTGTTATGTAGAGATGGTGACCTCCTTTACGGCGGTGCACGACGTTGCCCGTTTCGGTGCGGAAGTGCTGCGTGCCTCCCCGCGTCAGGCGGACTTTATGGTTGTGGCCGGAACCTGCTTTACCAAAATGGCCCCGGTTATTCAGCGCCTGTATGACCAGATGCTGGAACCGAAATGGGTTATCTCCATGGGCTCCTGCGCCAACTCCGGCGGTATGTATGACATTTACTCCGTTGTGCAGGGCGTGGATAAATTCATTCCGGTGGATGTGTATATCCCGGGCTGCCCGCCGCGTCCTGAAGCCTATATGCAGGCGCTGATGCTGTTACAGGAATCTATCGGAAAAGAGCGCCGCCCGCTGTCGTGGGTGGTGGGTGATCAGGGCGTTTACCGCGCCAATATGCAGTCAGAAAAAGAACGAAAACGCGGTGAACGGATTGCAGTGACCAACCTGCGCTCCCCGGACGAAATTTAAGGCTTTCGGGCCACCGGGCGCAATATTTGCAATGTGTTGCGTCCATTGAACCCTGAACAACTGTTGTGGTGAAGAATGATGACAGAAAGTAATACGCAGACCGCACAGCGTCCCGCGTGGCAGACTCACGATTACCTGGATGATCCGGTAATTGAGGAGCTGCGCCGTAAGTTCGGTCCTGACGCATTTACGGTTCAGCCGACACGTACCGGGATGCCGGTCGTCTGGGTGAAGCGTGAGCAGCTTCTGGAAGTACTGTTTTATCTTAAATCGCTGCCGAAACCGTATGTGATGCTGTTCGATCTGCACGGGACGGATGAGCGCCAGCGCACCCATCGCGAAGGTCTGCCGGCGGCGGACTATTCCGTGTTTTATCACCTGATTTCCATTGAGCGTAACCGCGATATCATGCTCAAGGTGGCGCTGAGTGAAAACGACCTGCATGTGCCGACGGTGATTTCCGCATTCCCGAATGCAAACTGGTATGAGCGTGAAACCTGGGAAATGTTCGGTATCATTATCGACGGACACCCGAATCTGCGCCGTATTATGATGCCGCCGACCTGGGAAGGGCATCCGCTGCGTAAAGATTACCCGGCGCGGGCAACGGAATTTGATCCGTTTGTCCTGACCAAACAGAAAGAAGATCTGGAAATGGAGGCGCTGACCTTCAAACCGGAAGAGTGGGGCATGAAACGCGGCAACGAGAACGAGGACTTTATGTTCCTGAACCTCGGCCCGAACCACCCGTCTTCTCACGGTGCTTTCCGTATCATCCTTCAGCTTGACGGTGAAGAGATTGTCGATTGTGTGCCGGATATCGGCTACCACCACCGTGGTGCGGAAAAAATGGGCGAGCGCCAGTCCTGGCACAGCTACATTCCGTACACTGATCGTATCGAATACCTCGGCGGCTGCGTCAACGAGATGCCGTATGTGCTGGCGGTGGAAAAACTGGCGGGGATTGAAGTTCCGGCACGTGTGGATGTGATCCGCGTGATGCTGTCAGAACTGTTCCGTATTAACAGTCACCTGCTGTATATCAGTACATTTATTCAGGATACCGGGGCGATGACGCCGGTCTTCTTTGCCTTTACCGATCGCCAGAAAGTTTATGATGTGGTGGAAGCCATTACCGGTTTCCGTATGCATCCGGCCTGGTTCCGTATCGGCGGCGTGGCACACGATCTGCCGAAAGGCTGGGATCGCCTGCTGCGTGATTTCCTCGACTGGATGCCGAAACGTCTGGAATCCTATGTCACTGCCGCACTGAAAAACTCCATCCTCAAAGGCCGTTCCGTCGGTGTGGCCGCTTACAACGCGAAAGAAGCCCTCGACTGGGGTGTGACCGGTGCCGGTCTGCGCGCCACCGGGATTGATTTCGACGTGCGTAAATGGCGTCCGTATTCCGGCTATGAAAATTTCGATTTTGAAGTGCCTGTTGCCGCTAACGGCGACTGCTATGACCGCGTGATGCTGAAAGTGGAAGAAGTGCGCCAGAGTCTGCGCATTCTGGAACAGTGTCTGAAAAACATGCCGGAAGGGCCGTTCAAGGCGGATCACCCGCTGACCACGCCGCCGCCGAAAGAGCGCACGTTACAGCACATTGAAACCATGATTAACCACTTCCTCCAGGTGTCATGGGGTCCGGTGATGCCGGCTCAGGAATCTTTCCAGATGATTGAGGCCACGAAAGGGATTAACAGTTACTACCTGACCAGTGACGGCAGCACCATGAGTTACCGTACCCGAATCCGTACACCAAGTTATGCCCATCTGCAGCAGATCCCGTCGGTGATCAGCGGCAGCCTGGTCTCTGACCTGATTGTGTACCTCGGAAGTATCGATTTCGTTATGTCGGATGTGGATCGCTGATTATGCAAGAACTGAACCCTGAAGCAAAAAAAGCACTGCAAGGCGCAGTGAATGCGGCGCAGCCAGCCGGAAAAAAACCTGATTTTGTGCTGAGTGACGAAGAGCGCGCCGAAATCGAAGCGGAAAAACACCATTACGAAGATCCGCGTGCCGCCTCTATCGAAGCGCTGAAAATTGTGCAGAAGCACCGTGGCTGGGTGGAAGACGGCGCAATTTACGCCATCAGCGATGTGCTGGGCATCTCGGCGAGTGACGTGGAAGGTGTGGCGACATTCTACAGCCAGATCTACCGCCAGCCGGTCGGCCGCCATGTGATCCGTTACTGTGACAGCGTGGTGTGCCACATCACCGGTTACCAGGGGATCAAGGCCGCACTCGAGCGCAAACTGAATATTCAGCCGGGACAGACAACCGCTGACGGCCGCTTTACGCTGTTGCCGACCTGCTGCCTCGGAAACTGTGACAAAGGGCCGACCATGATGGTTGATGAAGATACCCACAGTCACGTTACGCCTGAAGCCATTGAAACGTTACTGGAGCAGTATCCATGACAGTGAAAACGGTTTGCCGTACTGCGGAAACGCATCCTCTCACCTGGCGGTTGCGCGACGACCATCAGCCGGTGTGGCTGGATGAATACCGCAGCAAAAACGGTTATGCGGGGGCGGAACGCGCCCTGAAAGGCATGGCACCGGATGAGATCACCAGTCTTGTCAAAGACGCGGGTCTGAAGGGCCGCGGCGGTGCGGGGTTCTCCACGGGTCTGAAGTGGAGCCTGATGCCGAAAGACGAGAGCATGAATATCCGTTACCTGCTGTGTAACGCCGACGAAATGGAACCGGGTACCTACAAAGACCGGCTCCTGATGGAACAACTGCCGCACCTGCTGGTGGAAGGGATGCTGATCAGCGCCTTCGCCCTGAAAGCATACCGGGGCTATATTTTCCTGCGCGGCGAGTACATTGAGGCAGCGAAACATCTGCGTCATGCCATTGAAGAAGCGAAAGCCGCCGGTCTGCTGGGGAAAAATATCCTCGGCAGCGGGTTTGATTTCGAACTGTTTGTGCACACCGGTGCCGGGCGTTATATCTGCGGGGAAGAAACCGCACTGATTAACTCCCTGGAAGGCCGCCGCGCCAATCCGCGCTCCAAACCGCCGTTCCCGGCCAGTTCCGGGGTCTGGGGTAAACCGACCTGTGTCAACAACGTCGAAACCCTGTGTAACGTACCGGCGATTCTGGCACACGGCAAAGAGTGGTATATCGGTCTGAGTGAAGGTAAAAGCACCGATGCCGGTACCAAACTGATGGGCTTTTCCGGCCGCGTGAAAAATCCGGGTGTCTGGGAACTGCCGTTCGGCACCACCGCCCGTGAAATCCTCGAGGATTACGCCGGGGGCATGCGCGACGGACTGACTTTAAAAGCCTGGCAGCCGGGTGGTGCGGGAACCGACTTTCTGACACAGGATCACCTTGATTTACCGATGGATTTTGAGCACATCGGCAAAGCGGGCAGCCGTCTGGGAACGGCGCTGGCAATGGCGGTGGACAATGAAATCAACATGGTGTCACTGACCCGTAACCTCGAAGAGTTTTTCGCCCGTGAATCCTGCGGCTGGTGTACACCGTGCCGTGACGGACTGCCGTGGAGCGTGAAAATTCTGCGCGCAATAGAAAAAGGGGAAGGCCAGCCGGGAGACATTGAGACATTAGAGCAATTATGTCGTTTCCTGGGACCGGGTAAAACCTTCTGCGCACACGCGCCGGGCGCGGTAGAGCCGTTACAGAGTGCGATCAAATATTTCCGTGATGAATTTGAAGCGGGGATCGTACAGCCGGTTTACGGTAACGTGCAGACCATTGCCGGGATCCAGCCGAACCTGCTGAAGCAGCGCTGGTGATCCCTTACGGATTTTCGTTTAACGCCTGCATAGCAGGCCTTTTGGAAGCATGCTGACTATGGCTACAATACATGTAGACGGCAAAGAATATGAAGTCGACGGCGCGGATAACCTGCTGCATGCCTGTCTTTCGCTCGGACTTGATATTCCGTATTTTTGCTGGCATCCGGCGCTGGGAAGCGTCGGCGCTTGCCGCCAGTGTGCGGTAAAGCAATATCAGAATGCCGATGACACCCGTGGTCGTCTGGTAATGTCATGTATGACACCGGCACAGGACGGCACCTTTATCTCGATTGATGATGAAGAAGCCAAAAAGTTCCGGGAAAGTGTGGTGGAATGGCTGATGACCAACCATCCGCACGATTGTCCTGTCTGTGAAGAGGGCGGTAACTGCCATCTTCAGGATATGACCGTCATGACCGGGCATTCAGTGCGCAAATACCGCTTCACAAAACGTACTCATCAGAATCAGGAGCTGGGGCCGTTTGTTGCACATGAAATGAACCGCTGTATCGCCTGTTACCGTTGTGTCCGTTACTACAAAGATTATGCGGACGGTACAGATTTCGGGGTTTACGGCGCACACGACAACGTGTACTTCGGGCGTCCGGAAAGCGGCACGCTGGAAAGTGAATTCTCCGGTAACCTGGTGGAAATTTGTCCGACCGGGGTCTTTACCGACAAAACCCACTCTGAACGTTATAACCGCAAATGGGATATGCAGTTTGCACCGAGCGTCTGCCAGCAGTGCAGCGTCGGCTGTAACATCAGCCCGGGCGAGCGTTACGGCGAACTGCGCCGTATCGAAAACCGTTATAACGGCACCATCAACCATTATTTCCTCTGCGACAAAGGCCGCTTCGGTTACGGTTATGTCAACCGTGATGACCGTCCGCGTCAGCCGCAGCAGCGCCGTGGTGATGACTGGCTTACTATTAATGCGGAGCAGGCAGAACGCGCGGCGGCAGATATGCTGTATCACGCGAAACGCACCATCGGTATCGGTTCGCCGCGTGCCAGTGTGGAAAGCAACTTTGCACTGCGTGAACTGGTCGGGGTGGAAAACTTCTTCAGCGGCCTGTCAGCCGGTGAACAGCACCGTCTGGAAATGATGCTGGAAATCTTACAGCAGGGCGGTATCTACACCCCGTCACTGCGTGAGATGGAAAACTATGATGCCGTGCTGGTGCTGGGTGAAGATCTGACCCAGACCGCTGCCCGTGTGGCACTCTCTGTCCGTCAGGCCGTGAAGGGCAAAGCCCGCGAAATGGCCGCAGCACAGAAAGTGGCGGACTGGCAGATTGCCGCTATCCAGAATATCGGTCAGCGTGCGAAATACCCGCTGTTTGTCACGGCGGTGGATACCACCCGTCTGGCAGATGTGGCGGCACTGCACTACAACGCGCCGGTGGATGACCAGGCGCGTCTGGGCTTTGCTGTTGCTAATATCATTGATAACACCGCGCCGGCAGTCACGGATTTACCTGCGGATGTGAAAGCACAGGCTGAAATGATTGCACAGGCGCTGAACGGTGCGAAAAAACCGCTGATTATCAGCGGCAGCAATCCGGGCAGTGATGCACTGATTCAGGCTGCGGCAAACGTGGCCTGGGCACTGAAAGATAAAGGCATTGATGCCGGGCTGACCTTTGTCGGCGCGGAAGCCAACAGCTTTGGTGCCGCGATGACAGAAGCGCAGCCGCTGGATAAAGCACTGGCTCTGCTGGCAGACGGCAGCGCGGATACCGTGGTGGTGATGGAAAACGACCTTTACCGCCATGCGGATAAAGCCGCTGTTGACCGTGCGCTGGATGCAGCAGCAAATGTGATTGTGCTGGATCATCAGCGCACTGACATTATGGATAAGGCTTCGCTGATCCTCTCCGCCAGCAGTTTTGCGGAAAGTGACGGTACACTCATCAACCACGAAGGCCGCGCACAGCGCTTCTTCCAGGTCTATGAGCCATCCTTCTACGACAAATCCATCATTATGCATGAAAGCTGGCGCTGGCTGACTGCCCTGTACAATGACCTCAATGAAAACACCCGTGACTGGTCACAGCTGGATCATGTGATTGATGCCTGCATTGAACAGATGCCGCACCTGGCCGGGATCAAAGATGCCGCACCGGATGCTGCATTCCGTATCCGCGGACAGAAACTGGCCCGTGAGCCGCACCGCTACAGCGGGCGTACCGCGATGCTGGCGAATGTCAGTGTGCACGAGCAGCGTCAGCCGCAGGACAAAGACACGGCGTTTGCCTTCTCGATGGAAGGGAACAACAGCCCGTCAGCACCGCGTCAGCAAATTCCGTTTGCCTGGGCGCCGGGCTGGAACTCACCGCAGGCATGGAACAAATTCCAGGCGGAAGTGGGTGGTCATCTGCGTTTCGGTGATCCGGGTGTGCGTCTGTTCAGCGAAAAAGACGGCGGTATGGATTACTTCAGTACCATTCCGGCGGCATTTGCGCCGCAGCAGAATGTCTGGACGGTTGCGCCGTATTATCACCTGTTCGGCAGTGAGGAATTATCACAGCGGGCGCCGGTGATTCAGGAACGTATGACGGACAGCTATGTGATGTTAAATGCACAGGATGCACAGCAGCTGAATGTGGCGGAAGGTCAGATTCTGTCGGTACAACTGACTGACGGCGCACTGACACTGCCGGTACGTATCAGCACACAGCTGACAGCCGGGCAAATCGGTCTGCCGCTGGGTATGCCGGGCATTTCGCCGGTACTGGCGGGTGCGGTGGTTAATCTGCAGGAGGTGGCACAATGAGCAGCTGGTTTACACCTGAATTAATCGATGTGCTGATTAATGTTC
The DNA here is from genome assembly GCF_000512315.2 of Morganella sp. EGD-HP17. Lineage (NCBI taxonomy): Bacteria > Pseudomonadati > Pseudomonadota > Gammaproteobacteria > Enterobacterales > Morganellaceae > Morganella > Morganella sp. EGD-HP17. Next base: position 127,003 of record NZ_AZRH01000006.1, on the reverse strand, counting down.
TCAAAGCCGTTGTGATCCTGCTGGTGGTTGTAACCTGCGGTGCCTTTATGAGTTTTGGTGAACGCCGCCTGCTGGGGCTGTTCCAGAACCGCTACGGGCCGAACCGTGTGGGCTGGGGCGGGTCGCTCCAGCTGGTCGCGGACATGATCAAAATGTTCTTTAAAGAGGACTGGACACCGAAATTCGCTGACCGCTTTATCTTCACCCTGGCGCCGATGGTGGCATTCACCTCGCTGCTGCTGGCCTTTGCGATTGTACCGGTCAGCCCGGACTGGGTGGTGGCGGATCTCAATATCGGGATCCTGTTCTTCCTTATGCTGGCGGGACTGGCGGTATATGCTGTTCTGTTCGCGGGCTGGTCGAGTAACAACAAATACTCACTGCTCGGCGCAATGCGTGCCTCGGCGCAGACGGTCAGTTATGAAGTGTTCCTCGGACTCTCGGTTCTGGGTGTGGTGGCGCAGGCGGGTTCCTTTAACCTGCTGGATATCGTCAACTCCCAGACCACAGTCTGGAACGTTATTCCGCAGATTTTCGGCTTTATCACCTTTGCGATTGCGGGCGTGGCAGTGTGTCACCGTCACCCGTTTGACCAGCCGGAAGCTGAGCAGGAACTGGCGGACGGTTATCACATTGAATATTCGGGGATGAAGTTCGGTCTGTTCTTCGTCGGGGAATATATCGGTATCGTGACAGTTTCCGCCCTGATTGTGACGCTGTTCTTCGGGGGCTGGCACGGACCATTCCTGCCGCCGTTTGTCTGGTTCGCGCTGAAAACCGCTTTCTTTATGATGATGTTTATCCTGATCCGTGCGTCGCTGCCGCGACCGCGTTATGACCAGGTGATGTCATTCGGCTGGAAAGTATGTCTGCCGCTGACACTGATAAACCTGCTGGTGACAGCAGCCGTGATCCTGATAGCTCAATAAGGGGTGATTGAACCATGACATTGAAAGAGTTAGTGGTTGGTTTCGCCACCCAGGTACGCAGTATTTGGATGATAGGGCTTCATGCCTTCCATAAACGCGAAACCCAGATGTACCCGGAAGAGCCGGTTTACCTGCCGCCGCGCTACCGCGGCCGGATTGTGCTGACGCGCGACCCGGACGGTGAGGAGCGCTGTGTCGCCTGTAACCTGTGCGCCGCGGTATGTCCGGTCGGCTGTATCTCTCTGCAGAAAGCAGAACATGAGGACGGCCGCTGGTATCCGGAATTTTTCCGCATCAACTTCTCACGCTGCATTTTCTGCGGATTATGCGAAGAAGCCTGCCCGACCACCGCAATCCAGCTGACGCCGGATTTCGAACTGGGTGAGTTTAAGCGCCAGGATCTGGTGTATGAAAAAGAAGATTTATTAATCTCCGGTCCGGGTAAATATCCTGACTATAACTTCTATCACAAAACCGGGATGGCGGTTGCGGGCAAAGCCAAAGGCGAAGCCGACAACGAAGCCAAGCCGATTGATGTGAAAAGTCTGCTGCCATAAGGGGAGAAAATCCATGGAAATTACCTTTTATGTCGCCGGACTGATCGCCATTCTGGCTACGCTGTGTGTGATCACACAGACCAATCCGGTGCATGCGCTGCTGTATCTGATCACCTCGCTGCTGGCACTCTCTGCGGTCTTCTTTGCTCTCGGCGCCTATTTCGCCGGGGCACTGGAGATTATCGTCTACGCAGGTGCCATCATGGTGCTGTTCGTGTTTGTGGTGATGATGCTCAACCTCGGGCGGGCGGTTGTCGACCAGGAACGCAAATGGCTGTCCCCGTCTGTCTGGATGGGGCCGGGCCTGCTTTCGGCGGTTCTGCTCGGCGTGATGATTTACGGCATCAGCTCTCTGAAAGATAACGGTATCGCCGGTGAGGTGGTTACCGCAAAACAGGTGGGTATCAGTCTGTTCGGCCCGTATGTTCTGGTGGTTGAACTGGCCTCCTTCCTGCTGCTGGCGGGTCTGGTGGTGGCATACCACATCGGGCGTGACGAAAAAGCGGGCGGCGATATTGTCAGTCAGCGCAACACGGAGGAAAAAGCATGATCCCTCTGCACCACGGATTAATTCTCGCGGCTGTGCTCTTCATCCTCGGTTTCACCTGTCTGGTGATCCGCCGCAATCTGCTGTTTATGCTGATTGGTCTGGAAGTGATGATTAACGCGGCGGCTCTGGCGTTTGTCGTCGGCGGCAGCTACTGGAACCAGCCGGACGGACAGGTGATGTATATCCTGGCCATCAGTCTGGCGGCGGCTGAAGCGAGTATCGGGCTGGCACTGTTGCTGCAATTGCATCGTCAGCGTCAGGATCTGGATATTGATAAAGTCAGTGAGATGCGCGGATGAACTTACTCTTTTTAACCATTTTGCTGCCGCTGATTGGCTTTCTGTTATTAGCCTTTTCACGCGGCCGCTGGTCAGAAAATGTGTCAGCCACCATCGGCACCGGTTCGGTGGGACTGGCGGCACTCACAGCGCTGTGGGCGGGGATGGATTTCTTCGCTAACGGCGGCGGGGTGTATCAGCAGACACTGTGGACATGGATGGATACCGCTTCCTTCTCCATCCCGGTTACCCTGGTGCTGGACGGCCTGTCGCTGACCATGCTGGGTGTGGTCACAGGTGTCGGTTTCCTGATCCACATGTATGCCTCCTGGTATATGCGCGGTGAAGAGGGCTATTCCCGCTTCTTCGCCTACACCAACCTGTTTATCGCCAGTATGGTGATTCTGGTGCTGGCCGATAATATGCTGCTGATGTACCTCGGCTGGGAAGGGGTGGGGCTGTGCAGTTATCTGCTGATCGGCTTCTATTACACCAACCCGGCCAACGGCGCAGCGGCAATGAAAGCCTTTATCGTCACCCGTATCGGTGATGTGTTCCTGGCGATCGGCATGTTTATCCTGTGGGATAAACTGGGCACCCTGAGCTTCCGTGAACTGGCGGTTCTGGCTCCGCAGCATATTGCGGCCGGTTCTGACCTGATTTTCTGGGCGACTCTGATGATCCTCGGCGGTGCGGTCGGTAAATCCGCGCAGTTACCACTCCAGACCTGGCTTGCGGACGCAATGGCCGGTCCGACACCGGTTTCGGCACTGATCCACGCCGCAACCATGGTAACCGCGGGTGTGTATCTGATTGCCCGTACCCATGAGCTGTTCCTGTTATCACCGGAAGTGCTGCATTTAGTCGGCGTGGTCGGTGCTGTCACCCTGGTGATGGCCGGTTTTGCCGCGCTGGTGCAGACGGATATCAAACGTGTTCTTGCCTACTCCACCATGAGCCAGATTGGTTATATGTTCCTGGCGCTCGGTGTGCAGGCGTGGGATGCGGCGATTTTCCACCTGATGACCCATGCATTCTTCAAAGCCCTGTTATTCCTGGCCTCCGGCTCGGTGATCCTGGCCTGCCACCACGAGCAGAACATCTTTAAGATGGGCGGACTGCGGAAAAAAATTCCGTTTGTCTATCTCTGCTTCCTGGTGGGCGGTGCCGCACTGGCCGCACTGCCGCTCATCACCGCCGGTTTCTACAGTAAAGATGAAATCCTGTGGGGTGCGGTGGTTCAGGGTCAGAACCCGCTGTTTATCGCCGGTCTGGTCGGTGCCTTTATGACATCGCTCTATACCTTCCGGATGATTTTCATCGTGTTCCACGGCAAAGAGCATACACAGGCGCATGCGGTGAAAGGCTTTACCCATACTTTCCCGTTACTGGTGCTGATGGTGCTCTCCACTGCCGCCGGTGCCTTTATCCCGCAACCGCTGCACGGCGTGTTCCCGGCGGAAACCCTTACCGGTTCTGCTGACGGCAAACTGACTACCGAAATTATTTCCGGTGTGGTTGCTGTGGCGGGGATTGTGCTGGCCGCAATGCTCTGGCTGGGCCGTCGTACGCTGGTGACAGCGGTTGCGAATTCCGCGCCGGGACGCTTCTTCTCGGCCTGGTGGTTCCGCGCATGGGGCTTTGATGACCTGTATGATGCGATTTTTGTTAAGCCGTTTAAAGCGGTGGGCTGGTTGCTGCAGAGTGACCCGCTGAACAGCCTGATGAATCTGCCTGCGCTGTTTGCCCGCTGGAGTAACAAAGGACTGAGCCTGAGTGAAAACGGACAGGTCCGCTGGTATATCGCCTCTATGGGGCTGGGTGCAGTGCTGGTTCTCGCTCTGCTGTTTTTGGTTTAAATAAGGGACACATTGCGCCATGCTATTACCCTGGCTGATTTTACTTCCCTTCATCGGCGGCCTGCTGTGCTGGCAGGCTGAGCGCTTCGGCACAAAGCTGCCGCGCTGGATCGCGCTGCTGGCGATGGGGATCACGTTATTTCTTTCTCTGTATCTGTGGATGCAGGGGAACTACAGCTTAGTTAACCCGAAAGGCGTTCCGGACTGGCAGGAGCAGTATTTCCTGGAGTGGATCCCGCGTTTCGGTATCAATATTCATCTGGCTCTGGATGGTCTGTCGCTGCTGATGGTGGTGCTGACCGCGCTGCTCGGCCTGCTGGCTATCCTCTGTTCCTGGGGTGAAAACCAGCCGTATCAGGGCTTCTTCCATCTGAACCTGCTGTGGATCCTCGGCGGTGTGATGGGCGTGTTCCTGGCGATGGATCTTTTCCTGTTCTTCTTCTTCTGGGAAATGATGCTGGTGCCGATGTACTTCCTGATCGCACTGTGGGGACACAGTGGTTCCGACGGCAAAACCCGTATCGGGGCGGCAACCAAGTTCTTCATCTACACCCAGGCGAGTGGTCTGGTGATGCTGATTGCCATTATGGCACTGGCGATTGTTCATCATAACGCCACCGGCCAGTGGAGCTTCGCGTATGAAGATCTGCTGAACACGCCGATGAGTTACGGTGTGCAGTATATGCTGATGCTGGGCTTCTTTATCGCGTTTGCGGTCAAGATGCCGGTGGTTCCGCTGCACGGCTGGCTGCCGGATGCACACAGTCAGGCGCCGACAGCAGGTTCTGTCGACCTGGCGGGTATTCTGCTGAAAACCGCTGCTTATGGTCTGCTGCGTTTCAGTCTGCCGCTGTTCCCGGAAGCCTCTGCGGACTTCACACCAATCGCCATGTGGCTGGGTGTCGTCGGTATCTTCTACGGCGCGTGGATGGCGTTCAAACAGACGGATATCAAGCGTCTGATCGCCTACACCAGCGTGTCGCATATGGGCTTTGTGCTGATTGCGATTTACTCGGCGAGTATGCTGGCGTATCAGGGTGCGGTGGTGCAGATGATTGCACACGGTCTGTCGGCGGCGGGTCTGTTTATTCTGTGCGGTCAGTTATATGAGCGCCTCGGCACCCGTGATATGCGTCAGATGGGCGGTCTGTGGAAGCGGATTAAATTCCTGCCGGCACTGTCACTGTTCTTTGCGGTGGCAACGCTCGGGATGCCGGGTACGGGTAACTTCGTCGGTGAATTCATGATCCTGTTCGGCAGCTTCGGCAGCTACACCCTGATCACTGTGATTTCCTCTGCGGGTCTGGTGTTTGCTTCCGTTTACGCGCTGTGGATGATGCAGCAGGCGTATTACGGTGCACCGAAGTCTGAAGAGCCAATCGCGGGCATGAATCTGCGTGAATTTTCCATCGTGATGCTGCTGGTGGTCTTACTGGTGATTCTGGGTGTTTACCCGCAGCCGGTGCTGGATACCTCGTCAGCGGCGATGGCAAACATTCAGCAGTGGTACACTGCTTCAATTTCAAATACAGGGTTGTAACGCGCCATGACAATAACTCCTCAACAACTGATCGCACTCTCACCACTGCTGATTATCGGGTTGACAGTGGTGGTTGTGATGCTGTCCATTGCGTGGCGACGCGATCACTTTATTAATGCCACACTGACCGTCGTTGGTCTGAACCTCGCGCTGCTGTCTCTGTACTTTGTCGGACAGCAGCCGGCGATGGATGTGACACCGCTGGTGCACATCGACGGCTACAGCATGTTTTACACCGGGCTTATCCTGATCTCGTCACTGGCCACCACGACCTTTGCGTATTCGTGGCTGGAGACCTATCCGGATAACAAAGAAGAGTTCTATCTGCTGGTACTGATTGCCACACTCGGCGGCATCCTGCTGTCGGGCGCGGATCACCTGGCATCCTTCTTTATCGGGATTGAACTGCTGACACTGCCGCTGTTCGGGTTGATCGGCTATGCCTTCCGCCAGAAGCGTTCGCTGGAAGCGTCCATCAAATATATGCTGATGTCAGCGGCGGCTTCGTCCTTCCTGCTGTTCGGGATGGCGCTGCTGTACGCGGAATCCGGTGACTTATCTTTTCAGGGCTTAGGCCGCAGCCTGGCGGACAGTCAGATCCATCAGCCGCTGGTTCTGACCGGACTGGGGATGATGATTGTCGGTATCGGCTTTAAACTGTCCCTGTTCCCGTTCCAGTTATGGACACCGGATGTGTATCAGGGTGCTCCGGCACCGGTCTCCACCTTCCTGGCAACCGCCAGCAAGATCGGGATTTTCGCTGCGGTGCTGCGCCTGCTGGTACTCGCGCCGATGGCGGATTCCGGGACATTGCAGACCGTTCTGACGGTGATTGCGATTGCCTCAATCCTGTTCGGTAACCTGATGGCGATCACCCAGAACAGCATCAAGCGTATGCTGGGTTACTCTTCGATCGCACACCTCGGTTATCTGCTGGTGGCCTTTATCGCGGTGAATGATCCGAAACTGGCAGAAGAGACAGCGGGTATCTACCTGGCGGGTTATCTGTTTGCCAGCCTCGGTGCGTTCGGTGTGGTCAGTCTGATGTCCAGTCCGTACACCGGGCCGGATGCGGATTCCCTGCATGCCTATCGCGGCCTGTTCTGGCGTAAGCCGGTTCTGGCTGCGGTCATGACCGTAATGATGCTGTCACTGGCCGGGATCCCGATGACGTTCGGCTTTATCGGTAAGTTCTTCGTGGTGGCGACCGCCGTGAATGCGGAACTGTGGTGGCTGACAGCCGCTGTGGTACTCGGCAGTGCAATCGGTCTGTATTACTACCTGCGTATGATGATCAGCCTCTATATCCGCGGTTCGGAATCTCCGGCCCGTATGGCACCATCCAACTGGGCGATGAGTGCAGGCGGTATTGTGGTTCTGCTCTCCGCGATTATCGTGGTCGTGCTCGGTATCTGGCCGCAGCCGTTTATTACACTGACCGGATTCGCAGTTCTGAGTTACTGATATTTGTACTGAGAAAAACCGGGCTGATTTCAGCCCGGTTTTTTTATGCCATACCGATAAAGACCGAAAAATAGCGGCGGTGCGCCAGAATAAGGCTATCGAGCCCGGGAAGAGGGACATTCTGGCTTAAATAAGGCTCATACTGACTGACACTTTGCAGCCAGTGCAATAATACCGTACTGATCCGGTTGTTAAATTCCCGCAGCTCAGGCAGTAACACCTGCGCATTACTGACTTCCTGCATCTGATCCTGCATGTGTTTCAGGTCTTTTTTCAGATTACGGATAATTTTACTGAGATCATAGATCCGTTGACTGACTGTTGTTCTGGTATCGACCAGCTGAGCATAGCTCAGCCCCTCTGTCAGAGTATTTACTACAGCGGAAATAACACGCTGGAGTTCATTGAGAATAAATCGTTCGGAAGAGGACAACTCTACATCCTTCAGTTGTTCAGCGGTTGGCAGTGTGGTTGTACCGAAGATTGACTGAAATCCGCGCTGATGAATAATCTCTTCTGACTGAATAATTACAGCCAGTTTTTCCTCCCAATACAATTTATCACAGGTAAATTTTTCAATATCCGGCAGTGCCATGGTGATCGTTTTGTCCAGATAGGACTGCTGATGTAATAATCCGCCCTGCAGTAACGGGAGCGCGGTAGTATCATATTCAGTATTAAACTGAGTATTAATCGTATTCACAGAATGATAGATGGTATTAATCTGACTGAGCAAAAACCCGTAAATTTGTTTTTCATGAGGTAGTGAAAAAGAATTAGCTTCGGTATCCGAAGAGAGGGCATTAAATAGAACATCCGGATCTAAACTATGCAGCTGAGAATAAATGGTTGCGGATTCTGATGAAATAATATTCAGCATCCGTGTCTGCCATTTTTTAATATCACGGAGCTGAGCATGCAGATCAGCGGTAGGTAATGACAATGCTTCAATATTCTTACTGATATCATTAATTTTAGCTTTAATATGTGCCAGGGTAATGTTTTCAGGATTGATGTCAGAATATATCATAATAATCTCCTTCATTATGCTGCCAGATTAGCGGTATCAAAAATAGCGACGAGTTCTTTTGCATAGCCACGAACACGCTGCCAGGGAAGTGTGATTTTTTTCAGATGCAAAGAAAATTGTAAGAGGCTGTATGCATCATTTATCTGCATAAAGGTATTCAGGGATTCAGTAATTTCTGTCAGCATGACCTGCCACATGAAATCGAGATGATCGACGGCAACATGAGCATCAGTAAAATAACCGTCCAGTGTGCTCAGTTCTTTATCCAGTCTGATAATCAGCTGTTGTATAGCTTGCCGGGAAATAACCTGTTCTTCCAGCTCTGCTACTTCTTCCAGTAATTTATTTTTACGGCGGCGTACCTGTTCGGCGCGGTAACCAAAAATACCCCCTGTGATAATCAGCCCGATAATACCGCCGACCAGACCGGAGAATGAGAGCTTCACAAACTGGCTGTACTCGCGCTTCAGAATTTCAATCTCTTCATTTCTGACCCGTATCTCAGACTGCAGTTCGCGGGTGGTGTCACCATCCCGGTTTTTTAATAATATTTTTTGTTTACGTTTGACTTCATAAATCAGAGACGGAATTTCATTCCCGGATTCATCTGTTCCGCCGGTTAATTCCAGCCGGAAGCGGGAAATGATATTTTTTACCTGCTGTGTTTTTTGCCGTTCTTCCGTAATATCGTCTTTCATGGCAGATAATATTTTTGTCAGTTCTCCGGAAATAACGTTGTCCTGCCTCCTGTAAGTGATATCTTTTAATTTATCCGCGGTTGCATCCTGTAATAAAACTTCAGCCCGGCGGATCACCGGCATTTCATTGATGGCATTCAGAATATAGTTACCGGTTGCCGTAATAGCGGCACCGGCAATTTCAAGATCAATCGCCTGTTGTTTTGTCATGGATTCAACATGCTCCCAGCTCAGAGCATGCTGATGAATATGGACAAATAAATGCTGAATATTATGAGGCTCAAAACCGGGCAGCTCTGTATCTCTGTATCCGATAAACTCAATAACATCTTCTGTTTCCCGGGGAAGGGTCATTCCGTAGTGAATATAACGTTTGATATGAACCAGATCATTATGTGTGAATATACCCGCAGGCCGGAAAGTATCGTCTTCTTCATTCAGAAGTAACTTTAACGTGGCGGGGGCAATTTCATCCGCTGTAATAATCCGGTCAACCGGCATGGTTTGTGTGTGCATAAATATCTCCCTGTAATGAGATACGTAACTCTGTGGTGAATGGGGCCGAAGCAGAATCGGTTTCCGCATTAATTGTTCAAAATGCACAACGGTGACAAGGATAAAAAAGAAGGATGGTTTTAATAATTTTTATCTCACCGTATAATCACAGAGACCCGCGCATTTTGCATATCCGGAGCAAGCAGTGACTCTTTTTTCTGATTTTATTTCTCAGGTCTGTACTGAAATAACGCATAACAAAAATAAACCCGATGGTATTTATCAGTACGCGGTGACTCTGTCGCCATTACTGGCAGCGGTATTACCCCCGTCAGCGCTGACCGGCTGGCTGAATGCGCAGACCTGCTGGCCGCAATTCTACTGGCAGCACCGCGACGGTACAGAAACAGCGGCAGTGTGCGGGGAAGTGTGTCGCTTCACGCATATCAGTGATGCTCAGGCGCTGCTGGATACCTTACCGGCACAGAGTCAAATCCGGATCTGGGGGCTGAACAGCTGGCAGTTTGATACCCCGTCTCCGCCACAGGGTACCGGCGGCAGTTATCTGTTTGTTCCCCGTGCCGAACTGCGGATATCCGGCAGTGAAACACACTTTCTGGTCAATATTGACAGCCGCCGCCCGGCGGAAGAGACCACAGAATTTCTGCGTTCGCTGGTCTGGCAGACAGAAATTCCGGCATTGAACAGCACGGTTATCAGTGCGCGGCATCAGCCGGATGAAGCGGGCTGGACACAGCTGGTGACGGATGCGGTGACAGCCATTACCGGCGGAGAAATGGAAAAAGTAGTGACGGCCCGTAAAACCGCACTGGAACTCTCCGCGCCGGTCTCTCCGGCGGCATTTATGCAGGCCAGTTGTGACTGCAATCACCGCTGTTTTCACTATATGCTTGCCACCGGACCAAATACTGCGTTTGTGGCTTCACCGCCGGAACGCCTCTATTTCAGGGCCGGAGCTCAGTTGTATACCGAAGCGCTGGCGGGAACAGTGGCAAACTATCCGGAAGATGACCGCGCGGCACAAGCGGCGCAATGGCTTCTGGCTGATAAAAAGAATGTGCATGAAAACAGTGTGGTGGTTGATGATATTTGTCAGCGCCTGCAGGGGGCAGTCAGTGCGCTGGATGTGAGTGCAGCGGCGGTGATCCGCCTGCGCAAAGTGCAGCATCTTTACCGTGTTATTTCTGCCACGTTATATGCCCCCCGTGACAGTGATTGTTTACAGCGTCTGCAGCCGACGGCCGCCGTTGCCGGTCTGCCGCGCAGTGCCGCGCTGGCCTTTTTACGGGATAACGAACCGTTTGACCGTGACTGGTATGCGGGCAGCGGCGGTTATTGCAGCCCGTCCCGCAGTGAATTTGCGGTGTCGCTGCGCTGTGCGAAAATCAGCGGCAGCCGGGTGGATTTGTATGCCGGAGCAGGCATTGTTGCCGGTTCGGATCCGCAGGCAGAGTGGTGTGAAATTGAAAATAAAGCCGCGGGTCTGAGAACACTGCTGGAGAGCGACGCTCACTGATTGTGCAATTTTCTGCTTGCCGGGGCAGAAACCGTGAAATAATCCACCGGTTTATTGAACTACATTAAGGTATTTCCTGAGTCAATCCGTAGACTACGGAGAACTACAGGTCAGGAAAGGTGAGCTATGTCAAACAGTGCATTGAACCGCCGCTGGGCGGAAGTGATTTTGGAGGCGCTGAGCCGTCACGGGCTGCGTCATATCTGTATCGCCCCGGGATCCCGGTCAACACCGCTGACACTGGCTGCTGCCGCCGATGACAAATTTATCTGTCACACCCATTTTGATGAGCGCGGACTCGCGCATCTGGCGCTGGGACTGGCGAAAAGCACCCGGCTGCCGGTGGCGGTGATTGTCACCTCCGGTACGGCGGTGGCAAATCTTTATCCGGCACTGATTGAGGCCGGACTGACCGGCGAACGCCTCGTTTTTCTGACCGCCGACCGCCCGCCGGAACTGATTGACTGCGGTGCAAACCAGGCTATCCGCCAGCCCGGTATTTTTTCTTCTCATCCGTTTGCCGCACTGGCATTGCCGCGTCCGGTTTTTGATATCCCGGCGTCCTGGCTGGTCTCTTCCCTCGATGACATCATGAACCGCCTGCAGCACGGCGCAGCGCATATTAACTGTCCGTTTGCCGAACCGCTGTATGACGATGACGGACAGACCGGCAAAGAATGGCAGGCACAACTCGGCAACTGGTGGCAGAGTGATAAACCCTGGTTGCAGCAGACCCGTTGTACATCGGTGATCAGCGTGGATGACTGGTTCTTCTGGCGGCAGAAAAAAGGTGTGATTATTGCCGGACGTATGCAGGCCGCCGAAGGTAAACAGTTGCGCCAGTGGGCTGAATGTCTCGGCTGGCCGCTGATCAGTGATGTGCTTTCCCAGACCGGGCAACTGCTGCCGCATGCGGATCTCTGGCTGGCATCCCCGCGTTACCGCGAAGTACTGGCTCAGGCGGATGTGGTGATCCAGTTCGGCTCAAGCCTGACCGGCAAACGGCTTTTACAGTGGCAGGCTGCCTGCACGCCGCCGGAATACTGGATTGTGGATACTATCCCGGGACGGCTGGATCCGGCAAATCACCGGGGCCGCAAATTTGAATGCAGTGTCAGCGAATGGCTGGATGACCATCCGGCACAAACCCGCACACCGTGGGCTCCGCAACTGGCGGAATGGACGCAGGCACTGAACACGCATGTTACAGAAACCCTGGGCGATGGCTGGGGCGAGGCGCAGATTGCCTGCCGCCTGCCGGAACTGCTGCCGCCGCAGGGCATTTTATTTGCCGGTAACAGCCTGATTGTCCGGCTGATTGATGCGTTTGCTCAACTGCCGTGCGGTTATCCTGTGTACAGCAACCGGGGCGCGAGCGGTATCGACGGCCTGATTTCCACGGCGGCCGGTGTTCAGCGCGGCAGTGCCAAACCGGCACTTGCTGTCGTCGGGGATATCTCCGCGCTGTATGATCTCAACAGCCTGGCACTGCTGCGTTATACCTCCGGGCCGTTTGTTCTGCTGATCGTCAACAACAATGGCGGACAAATCTTTTCCATGCTGCCGACACCGGAACAGGAGCGTCAGCGCTTTTACTGTATGCCGCAGTCGGTCAGTTTTGCCGGTGCGGCGCAGATGTTCGGCCTCAGCTACAGTGCTCCGCAGGACTGGCCGTCACTGAAAGCCGCCGTCAGCAAAGCCTGGTCACAGCACTCTGCTACCGTGATTGAGGTGGTGACAAACGGCGACGAGGGCGCAAAATACCTTCAGCAGCTGGTCCGTGAGGCAGCACAATGACGGTTCTGGCCGCACAGCGCTGTTATGCGGACAGGCCCGGTCCGTGGCTGGTCTGGCTGCACGGTCTGTGGGGAAATAAAGAAGAGTGGCTGACGGCAGCAGCAGAAGCCGGAAATTATCCCTCATTACTGATTGATTTGCCGGGTCACGGCGGCTCACAATCCGTCCGCGCAAAAAATTTTCCGCATGTCAGTCAGCTGATTGCTGATACCCTGGCCGCACATCAGGCAGACGATTACTGGCTGATTGGCTACTCTCTCGGCGGGCGGCTGGCGATGTATCACGCTGCATACGGCGACCGGGCAGGGTTGCGCGGTCTGATTATTGAAGCCGGGAATCCCGGGCTTGCCACACTCGATGAGCGCAATGCCCGGCTGCTGCATGATAACCGCTGGGCACAACAGTTACGTGAACGTCCGCTGGCATCGGTGCTGTATGACTGGTATCGTCAGGGCGTTTTTGCTGATCTCAATGAGGTTCAGCGACAGCAGCGGGTAGAGCAGCATCTGCATCATAATGCTTTTGCGATCGCGGATATGCTGTCGGACACCTCGCTCGGGCATCAGCCGCAGCTGGCGGAGAAACTGCATGCCCTGAATCTGCCGCTGCTCTATCTCTGCGGTGAGCGGGACAGCAAATTCCGCGCCATTGCAGAGGCACATCATTTTCCGTTACGGACTATCCAATATGCCGGGCATAACACCCATCAGGCAAATCCCGCTGCGTTTGCGGAGACAGTCCGGACATTTTTATCATTACATTCTGTTTAAGGAACTCACCGCTATGATGTATCCGAGCGAAGAAAAGCTCTCTGCCCCGGTTGAATGGGTCGACTGCACCGGCGATTATCAGGATATTCTGTTTCATAAATCAAAAGACGGTATCGCCAAAATCACCATTAACCGTCCGCAGGTGCGCAACGCGTTCCGTCCGTTAACAGTGAAAGAGATGATCAGTGCGCTGGCGAATGCCCGTTATGATGACGGCATCGGTACCATTATTTTTACCGGACAGGGCGAAAAAGCCTTCTGTGCGGGCGGTGACCAGAAAATCCGCGGTGACTACGGCGGCTACCGTGATGACAGCGGCACACATCATCTGAATGTGCTCGATTTACAGCGTGATATCCGTACCTGTCCGAAGCCGGTGGTGGCGATGGTGGCGGGGTATGCTATCGGCGGCGGCCATGTGCTGCACATGATTTGTGACCTGACCATTGCGGCGGATAATGCGGTATTCGGCCAGACCGGGCCGAAAGTCGGTTCATTTGACGGCGGCTGGGGTGCTTCTTATATGGCGCGGATTGTCGGCCAGAAGAAAGCCCGTGAAATCTGGTTCCTGTGCCGTCAGTACAATGCACAGGAAGCACTGGATATGGGACTGGTCAACACCGTGGTGCCTTACGCGGATCTGGAAAAAGAAACCGTGCGCTGGTGCCGTGAGATGCTGGAAAACAGTCCGATGGCGCTGCGCTGCCTGAAAGCGGCACTCAATGCGGATTGTGACGGCCAGTCCGGTCTGCAGGAGCTGGCGGGTAATGCCACCATGCTGTTCTACATGACCGAAGAAGGTCAGGAAGGGCGTAATGCATTCAACGAAAAACGCTCACCGGATTTCTCTAAATTCAAACGTAACCCGTAATGCGCCACGCTACACTGTACAGTTTCAGCCTGCCGATGGAGGCAGGCGTTATTCTGCGTAATCAGCGCCTGAAAACCCGTGACGGACTGCTGGTCTGTCTGCGGGAAGATGACCGCGAAGGATGGGGGGAAATCTCCCCGCTGCCGGAATTCAGCCGAGAAACCCTCACTGAAGCACAACAGGCGGCGGAAGCGTGGATTACGGCCTGGTGTCAGCGCAGCAATCCGGCGGAAAGCCCGCTGCCGTCAGTCGCATTCGGGCTGAGCTGCGCACTTGCTGAGCTGGATGATACGCTGCCGCAGACTCTCAATACCCGCAAAGCACCGCTCTGTACCGGTGACCCGGATGATCTGATCCTTGCGCTCGATGCCATGGAAGGTGAGAAAATCGCTAAAGTGAAAGTCGGGCTGTATGAGGCGGTTCGTGACGGTATGGTGGTCAATTTACTGCTGGAGGCGGTGCCGGATCTGCGTCTGCGCCTGGATGCCAACCGCAGCTGGACCCGTACCAAAGCGGATGGTTTCGCGAAATATGTGGCACCGGAGCACCGCACCCGGATTGATTTTCTCGAAGAGCCGTGCAAAACGCCGGAAGAATCCCTGTGTTATGCGCAGGATACCGGTATTGCTATCGCCTGGGATGAATCTGTCCGTGAACCGGGCTTTACGGTAACAGCACAGCCCGGCGTGGCAGCGATTGTGATCAAACCCACGCTGACGGGCAGTATCGCCCGCTGCCGTGAACTGATCACAGCGGCGCACCGCGAAGGGTTGCAGGCGGTGATCAGCTCCTCGGTGGAGAGCAGTTTCGGCCTGACACAACTGGCCCGTCTTGCCGGATGGCTGACGCCGGATACCCTGCCGGGGCTGGATACGCTCTCCCTGATGCAGTCACAGCTGGTGCGTCCGTGGCCGGGCAGTACACTGACACTGATAACCGCAGA
This sequence comes from Morganella sp. EGD-HP17, assembly GCF_000512315.2. NCBI lineage: Bacteria > Pseudomonadati > Pseudomonadota > Gammaproteobacteria > Enterobacterales > Morganellaceae > Morganella > Morganella sp. EGD-HP17. Next base: position 111,685 of record NZ_AZRH01000006.1, on the reverse strand, counting down.
TCAATTAACTCAGACAGGACAATGGTAATGACGGCAGCACAATGGCCGTGGGTTGCGCATGCTCAGCAGACACCGGATAAAACTGCGCTGCGCTGTGCGGACTCATCGCTGACATGGACAGAACTGGCAGCTCTCGCGGATGCCCGCGCCGCCGGGTTTTATCAGCAGGGATTGCGGGAAAGTAACTGCGTGGTGCTGCGCGGCAAAAACAGCACAGAGCTGGTAATCGATTTTCTGGCGCTGCTGCGCTGCGGGGCAGTGATTCTGATACTCAATCCCGCATTACCGCGCGGGTTACAGGCAGAACTGGTCGCGTCTCTCGATGCGGATTATGTGTGTGACCGGAGCGACGGTACAATCGCGCTGCCGCTGAAAACACTGGATCCGTCTGTGACCGGCATGGCTCCGCCGGACGTGATCCCGCATCCGAAACGGCTGGCAACGCTGATACTGACCTCCGGATCCACCGGGTTACCGAAAGCCATTGCCCACCGTCCGGTCGCACATCTGGCTGCGGCGCAGGGCGTGGTTTCACTGCTGGACTATCAGGCAGATGACAGCTGGCTGTTATCACTGCCGCTGTGTCATGTTTCCGGACAGGGGATTCTCTGGCGCTGGCTGCTGCAGGGCGGGGAAATGGTTCTCAGGGCGGAGGGGGAAACGCTGGCGGAATCGCTGCGCGGATGTACTCATGCTTCTCTGGTACCAACACAGCTCTGGCGTCTGCTGCAGTCACCGGACACACTACCGCCGCTGCGGGATGTTCTGCTCGGTGGTGCGGCTATCCCTGTTGCGCTGACGGAAGCAGCGGAAGCCCGCGGGATCCGCTGCTGGTGCGGCTACGGTATGACCGAATTTGCCTCAACTGTCTGTGCCAAACGGGCGGACGGCAAACCGGGTGTCGGACATCCGCTGCACGGCAAAGATATCCGCCTGGATGAACAACAGCAAATCCTGGTTAAAGGTGACAGTTTTGCCGCCGGTGTCTGGCTGAATGGTGCACTGCATACACTGCCGTCCCATGACGGCTGGTATCCGACCCGCGACAAAGGCCATATGCAGGACGGTGAACTGGTGATCGACGGCCGGCTGGATAATCTTTTCTGCTGCGGTGGTGAGAATGTGCAGCCGGAAGTGACAGAAAAGCAGCTTATGTACTATCCGCTGATCACGGAGTGTCTGGTGGTACCGGTCAGCAGCGAGGAGTTTGGTGCTGTACCGGTGTATCTGATCCGTGATTATGATGACTGGACAGACGAACAGCGTCAGCATTTCAGTGACTGGTGCCTGGCGGAACTGCCTGCATTTATGCGCCCGGCGGCCTGCTATGCATTACCGGAAGCGGATGCGGCCGGTGGTATCAAACGCACCCGCGCACCGCTGATTCAGATGGCGCAGGATCGTTTTCATACCAACTGAGTTCATATAAAAAAACCGCTGCGGTCAGTGAACGCAGCGGTTTTGTCATGTTATCACACGATTATTTTTTCAGTTTTGCGATCGCGGCTTCCACACCGGCACCGTACTCCGGATGCACCTGTTTAAACAGTGCTATCTGGCGGGCTTGTGTTTCTTCGGCTGCCTGCACCAGTTCACCGGCGATACGGGCAAACATACGCTGATGCTCGGCGTCGCTGAGTAATTCATACAGCGCACGAGGCTGGCTGAAGTAATCGGTATCTTCGCGGTGGTTCCAGTGGTCGGCGGCACCGTCCACAGACAGTGGCGGCTCGCTGAAATCCGGCTGCTCCTGAAAGAGACCGGCACTGTTCGGCTCATACGTTTCCGCATTACCGCTGTTACCGTCGATACGCATTGCACCGTCACGGTGATAGTTGTGGAACGGGCAGCGTGGTTTATTGACCGGGATCTGATGGTGATTGACCCCTAAACGGTAGCGGTGAGCATCGCCGTAGGAGAACAGACGGCCCTGCAACATTTTATCCGGTGAGAAACCAATGCCGGGAACCACGTTGGCCGGGCTGAATGCCGCCTGTTCCACATCGGAGAAATAGTTTTCAGGGTTACGGTTCAGCTCGAAATAACCGACATCCATCAGCGGATAATCCGCATGCGGCCATACTTTGGTCAGGTCAAACGGGTTATACGGTACTTTTGCCGCATCAGTTTCCGGCATCACCTGAATTTGCAGGTTCCAGCGCGGATAATCGCCTTTCTCGATCGCATTGAACAGATCACGCTGTGAGCTTTCACGATCTTTCCCGATTAACTGTTCTGCTTCATCATCCATCAGGTTGGCAATACCCTGCTGGCAGCGGAAATGGAATTTCACCCAGAAACGCTCGTTATTACCGTTGATAAAGCTGTAAGTATGACTGCCGAAGCCGTGCATATGGCGGAAGCTCTGCGGCAGACCACGGTCACTGACATCGATGGTCAGCTGGTGGAGGGATTCAGGCAGATGAGAGAAGAAATCCCACTTATAAGCCATATTGCGCAGGTTGGTGCGCGGGTCACGTTTCACCACGTGGTTCAGATCCGGGAATTTCAGCGGGTCACGCAGGTAGAACACCGGCGTGTTGTTACCGACCATATCCCAGTTACCTTCCTCGGTATAAAATTTCAGGGCAAAGCCGCGGATGTCGCGCTCTGCATCTGCCGCGCCGCGCTCACCGGCCACGGTGGAGAAGCGGGCAAACATATCGGTTTTTTTACCGACCTGAGAGAAAATTTTTGCGCGGGTAAAACGGGTAATATCATGGGTTACTGTAAATGTACCGAACGCACCGGAGCCTTTGGCGTGCATACGGCGCTCAGGGATCACTTCGCGGTCAAAATGCGCCAGTTTTTCCAGAAACCACACATCCTGTAACAGCATCGGGCCGCGTTTTCCGGCAGTCATGACATTGTTGTTATCAACGACGGGTGCGCCCGCAGCCGTTGTTAATCCTTTCTTTTTCATCACATATCTCCAGTCGGTAAAGGAAAAAAGACACTGATTGCAGAAATTGGCGCGATGTGCAAAATCAGCATGGTAAGTCATAAATTGCACTGAGCATTGTTGTTTTTATCTGTATTTATAACTTGGTATAAAATATAGCACTGTCATAAAAAGAATGTGTCGATTTGATGGATTGGTGTGACCTATTGATGGCGGATATAGATAACTTTACATAAAAATCAGAATATTAACTTTCAAACGGTGACAGTTTCGGGGAAAATGCCCGAAACCCTGTCTGAATTTATGTGGTGGCAAAAATGAAAAAATATAAAGCAGCTGTGGCTGCAACACTGATGCTTGCGGCAGGTGCTGCAAACGCAATCTCTATGGATGTTGAAGCCGGTAAGAAATTTACTGATATCAATGTGGGCTTAGGTGACCCGTACTCCGGTCTGTCATTTGACGGTAACTGGGCGCGCAGTGATCACCAGGGGCAGTTAGGCGGCGCGCGTGCCAAATTTGCTTTCCCGCTGGGCCCGGTTTCCGCGAGTGTCGGCGGTAAAGCGGTTTACATCGACCCTGAAGTGGGTAAGAAAGGTATGGCCGTGGCTCCGGGTGTCGGTGTGGCATGGAGCATTCTGCCGTCAGTACGTGTTTACGGTGAGTTTTACGGTGCGCCGTCAGGCCTGACTTCCGGTAACGACTCTTATAAAGAAGCGGATGTCGGTGCAAACTGGACAGTATTTGCCCCGCTGAATGTCAAAGCCGGTTACCGTAAGATTGAAGTTGAATCCAACAGCGGTCATGAAAACCGTATTGCGGATGGCGCTTATCTGGGCGCGGGTCTGAGTTTCTGATCCCCGTTTTGCAGACAAAAAAACCCGTTCACTGAACGGGTTTTTTTATACAGAAATCGTGTCATCAGGCGTGACGTTCACCGATTGGTAAAATTGTCCGGCCATACTGTTCATTCAGAACTTCAGCCATTGCCAGATAAAATGCAGTCGCACCACATAAAATACCTTCATAACCGGCAAATTTCAGTAATGCGGCATTACCGGTAGCATTACCGATAACGAGCAGGGCAAATAAAATCACCAGTAAAAAGAAAACCGCGCGCAGTGTCAGGTTTGCTTTCAGTGTGGCAATAAACATAAAGAACGAGAAAATACCCCACAGTGCCAGATAGACAGCCAGGAATTCATGACTGGTTGCTTCACCGAATCCCATTGACGGCATCAGCAGTATGCCGACCAGACTTATCCAGAAAAAGCCATACGACGTAAAGGCAGTCGCACCGAACGTATTTCCTTTCTTAAATTCAAAAATACCCGCGATGACCTGCGCAATACCACCGTAGAAAATCCCCATGCTCAGAATAACAGAAGCCATCGGGAAGAATCCGGCGTTGTGGACATTCAGCAGGATAGTCGTCATACCAAATCCCAGTAAGCCCAGCGGGCCTGGATTCGCAATACGGTCAGAGCTCATAGAACCTCAATCAGATAAATAAAGGAGAGACACACTATTCAAAGGCGCGGATGATAAGGGGAAATGTACAGAAATACAACTATAAAAAACTGATTTTTGCAGGGTAAATGTTAAATATTAATATATTGTAAAACAAGATGTCTTGTTTACGGCAGATTTGTTTAAAAATATGGCAGATCGGGTGTGTTTACCCGCTGTTCAGAATAACCTGTTTTTTTGACCGGTAATAAGTGTATTCAAATTATGATTAGGCGTAATTACGATGAAATATTTTATTATATTATCTAAGTAAGGAAATAAAAATAATAGTATGGAACGGCTTGTTTATTACTGTTATTAATAAAAGAATGATTAACTAAAGTATTATAACTACGTATTAAGCGAGTGGTGTATATCGGTTAATACTTATATCCCTGTATTGTGTAAATGCCTTTATTCCCACACAAACAGTAAAGGAATAATGTGAATCACTGCCTGTTGAGGGAGTATTGAGATTTTGTATGATTATAATAATCCATAAATGAGTATGGCGAAGTGATTTAATATATTTTATTTGCCGGGAAAAAAAGGACGTTATTTATGCGGGTAAAAATTTATAAATTTATGTATTTTAATAGCGAAAAAGCACATATCGCATGATATAGTATTAACCAATAAACAACCGAAAAGTAACAATTCGTAGCAATGATAACACAAAATTAGTATAACTATTTGATAGTGGTTAATTTTCGCTGTTTTCAAAAAAATGTTCTCCGGAATAATATGTTTTTCTTTGAACATTAAACGTAATGTGACGATAATAAATCACAGGGAATTTTTAGATAATTCTTACCGGGGTGTCAGTCAACAGCAATGCCCTGATGTCTTAATTAAAGACGGAAAGGCAGTAGTTATATTAAAATAAATAGGCACAAATATGATTTCAGAACGAGTTAGCGATGCATATGTTTATGGCGAAATTTGCCAGGCAATCGGCAGAGCCGCTGTCCTTTTATGCAAAAGTGGCGAGCCGGTTACTAAAGAAGCCATTCAGGTGATGCTGGAAATATATTGGGAACAGCAGAATGATGACTTTATGAATGTCATCTATGAAAAAGCCATCAATGCACTGGACTGATTGTTATCAGCCATTATTCTCAATAAAGGAGAACTCAGCCGCATAATCCCTCCCTTTTTGTGGTTGCGGTTCTCTTTTGTTATTCCGTCTTTTCCTTGCCCGTCATATCCGCCGCCGTATTTGTCAGCGCGGCTACACACGGGTACCTGAAATAAATGCATTATGGCAGCAGCATGGCAGTTTTCTGACATGGGGGCGGCTGATGCTTTTTTGTCTGGTGATGACAGCGGGAATATTGTGGGTTTAAAACCTGTCAGAACAGAGAGAATAAAATAACCACCGGTAATGACATCGGCCAGGTGAGGGCTATCAGCAGGCAACTGAGCAGGCGGAAAAACGGGTTCGGATCTTTTGTCAGGAAAAAAGTCAGAATGAATGAAAGAAGACCACCTGTTGCGTAGATAGTCAGTAAAATCTGTGCAGAGGACATAACGGTTACATTAGTTAAACTGATGCGGGTAGTGTACCTCACCCCGCGTGATAAATCATGGCGGATCTGCTGCCGGCACCGGAATTTTTATGATTTTCCGTGCCGGCAGCGGTGTTTTACAGCCCGGCTGATAAGAAAATGCTCCCGTAAGGGAGCAAAAATAAAGAAAAATAACGAAGAAATGCACGATTATCTGTTCTGATAATAATGATTAATGACAAAATTACTACACGGTTATTCCTGTCTTTATGCTGAATGCCGGGTCGGATCACATTTTTAGTCGTCGTAATCAGATATAGCAGACAAAAAAATTGCCGGTCAGCTGACCGGCAAAAATATATTAAGAGCAATGTATACAATCCTGTATATAACAGATTATATAACGCTATGTTAGCGGAAACGGGTCTGTGGTGAAAGCTTTTTTTCACAGGAGTGTGTTACAGAGCAAAGTTTGGCCCGGAATCAGAGCCCGCCTGAGGTAAGCAGTGATCGGCAGGCTGACGGGCATCCCCGGTGTTGCTGCATGTTTCAGGTAATGAAAAAAGGTATATTATTTTGTAATAACCGACGTTTTTATTTCACGGTTTAATTTTTTATCTGAATTTTATTATTATCATTTCTGTTTTTCTCTGTGAGAACTTTAAATTATCCAATTCTGTAAAAATAACGATTAATTAAGAGGGCTATTTTAATATTGATTTAATCATGTGTTTTAATATCAGAAAATAAAACAGAATAGGGCGCTAAATTGAAAGTATCAGTTAATGAATAAGAATATAAAATAAAAAAATTATAACATCATGAAAACAAAGGCGTTATGTGTGTTTTTGATGGATTTTATTGAGTTAATAATTCGGATTAAACGCTGTATTAATGCGAAAAAGTAACGCTGATAAATAGAACAAAAAAAAGAAATAAAAAAATATACAGGGAAATATTTCTTATGGTAAAGTCGGGCTGATTCTTAATAAGAGGTGTCTTTTTTTTAAACAATCACTGTCAGATATGACAACACGGATACTACCTGTCATTCGTTAAGGGGCTTATTCGCCGCAAATCAGCACAGCAATATAAGAGGTATAACTTTGACCGATATAATTAATACATTAAACGGACTGCTCTGGAACCACCTGCTCATCTATTTATTACTGGGTATCGGACTGTACTTCACATTTCGTACCGGATTTATCCAATTCCGTCACTTCGGACACATGTTCAGCGTGCTAAAGCACAGTAAGAAATCGGATAAATCCGGCATCTCGCCGTTCCAGGCGCTTTGTACAAGCCTGGCCGCGCGGGTCGGTACCGGAAACCTGACCGGGGTGGCTATCGCCCTGACTGCCGGTGGCCCCGGTGCTATCTTCTGGATGTGGGTGGTCGCCCTGATCGGGATGGCAACATCCTTTATCGAAAGCACACTCGCACAGCTTTATAAAACACGGGACGACCAGGGAAATTATCGCGGCGGACCGGCGTATTATATGGAACGCGGACTGAAAGCCCGCTGGATGGGCGTGTTGTTTTCTGTCTTCCTGATCATCGCGTTCGGGCTGGTCTTTAACGCGGTTCAGGCTAACTCGATTGCCCAGGCGTCCAAAATGGCCTTTGGTGCGGATGCCGGTTATGTCGGTGCCTTGCTGGTGGTTATCTGCGGCGTGATTATTTTCGGCGGTCTGCGCTCGATTGCCCGTGTGGCGGAGCTGGTGGTGCCGGTGATGGCGGTTGCGTATCTTATCCTCGCTTTCTGGGTGATGGGGCATTACGCCGAGCGTCTGCCGGATGTCTTTATGCTGATTATCAAAAGTGCCTTTGGTTTACAGGAAGCCGTTTCCGGTGCTGTCGGTTACGGCGTGGCGCAGGCCATGATTAACGGCGTGCAGCGCGGTCTGTTTTCGAATGAGGCCGGTATGGGCTCCGCACCGAATGCAGCCGCTTCTGCAGCACCGTTCCCGCCGCATCCGGTTTCTCAGGGGTACGTACAGATGCTGGGAGTCTTTATGGACACACTGGTTATCTGCAGCGCCACCGCGATGATTATTCTCTCCTCAGGTGTACTGGATAATCCGCCGGGCGATATCAACGGTATTGAGATCACACAGCTGGCGCTGAGTTCGGTTGTCGGCAGTTGGGGATCCACCTTTGTGGCCGTGGCTATCTTCTTCTTCGCCTTTACCTCCATTATTGCCAATTACGCTTATGCGGAGAGCAATATGGTGTTCCTCGAGCATAAACACACCAAAGGGTTGTTTGTGCTGCGTCTGGCTGCGCTGGGAATGGTGATGTTCGGGGCACTGTCAGAAATGCCGCTGGTCTGGAAAATGGCTGATTTCTCGATGGGGCTGATGGCGGTGACTAACCTGATTGCTATTTTGTTGTTATCCGGCGTTGCATTTAAGCTGGCGAAAGATTATAACCAACAGCGCAAAACGGGGAAATTACCGCAGTTTGATATCAACCTTTATCCTGAAATCCGTAAACAGGTCGAAGACGGCATCTGGGAAGAAGTACCGGAACCGCTGGTCGAACAAAAGGTTAACTGATGATGACACCCGCAAATGCGGGTGTTTTTCTGTATGGGAGAGAGTGATGGACAATCCCCGGCTGAAACGGGCGAGGATAACCCGGCGTGATGTGCTTTGAACGCGAGTGCATCACCACAGAATAGCGTTCTGTGGTAACTATCCATTAAATAATGAGATTTACCATGAAACAAAAGCATTGGTCCGTTTGCGAACGGCTGCATGAAACCGTTACAAACCCGAATATTCATATCAAAGGTACGCACAGTTATTACAGCGATTGCTGGGATAATGGCTTTGAAGCTTCTGTTGTCCGCTATTTACAGGGCGATGAAATCAGCCGCGACTGGCAGCTCAGCTGGAAAGTAGATGAGCTGTATATCGGGGATTATGTCTGTATCGGGGCAGAAGCCGTGATCCTGATGGGAGGCAATCATACACACCGCCATGACTGGTTCAGCCTCTATCCGTTTCCGGAGATGATTGATGAGGCTTATATCGGTAAAGGGGATACCCGGATTGGTGATGGTGCCTGGATAGGCATGCGGGCCATGATTATGCCCGGTGTGACTATCGGGGAGGGCGCGGTGATTGCCGCGAACAGTGTGGTTGTCCGCGATGTCCCACCCTATGCTATCGTTGGCGGTAATCCGGCTGCCTTTATCCGCAGCCGGTTTGATGAAAGTACCATCCGCGAATTGCTGGCGCTGTCTCTTTATGACTGGCCGAAGGCGAAGTTTGATGCCCTGAAACCGCTGATTTGTTCGGCAGATCTTGCCGGGCTGAAAGCAGCGTCAGAACAGTATGACATAAGAGAAAAACTCACTCAGTCATAACTGACTTATTGAATACCCGCTGCGGCGGGTATTTTTTATCGTGCGTTTTCAGCCGCCTGTTGTTCCCGCTGACGGGCACGTTGCAGCGCCGGGCGCTTTTCCAGCTCGCCGGTGTAATGCACCAAATCCTCTGACAATACAAAGCCCAGCATCATTGCCCAGCGTGAGATATGAAATAAGAAGATATCTGCCACAGAAAAATCATCATTGCACAGCCATGTTTTTCCGCTGATCTCCTGCTCAATCACCTTAATTGCCCGCAGAAAATCCGCTTTTGCCGGTTCAATTGCCCCCGGCTGCCGCATAGCTTCCGGCAGAACCACGGCGTGTCTCAGTATGATCCAGAGCGGACCTTCCAGCTCCGAAATAATATAGGCAAGCCACTGATTTACGATGGCCTGTTTTTTCGGATCCTGCGGGTAAAAGCGGCCATTGCCGTAGGTTTGTGCCAGATAAATGCAGATAGCGGAGGATTCAAAAATAACCAGACCGTTATCAGACAGTGCCGGGACTTTCTGGTTTTTCCCGGGGACCTGCTTTTCAGCAGACATCACATCGGTAAAGTGACACTGATAATCAAGACCCAGCTCTTCTGCCATCCAGGTGGCACGGATGGAGCGCGACTTCGGGTAGGTGTAAATATCCATTTTATTCTCCGTGTGAATAAAAAGCTGAAAAACATCATGATGATTCGCTTTCAGAGCATAGCACTGCCGCAGTGAAGTCGTCATAATACACGGCCGTGATATTATGTCCGTTGTGAATAATGCGGTCGTGATATTTCCGGGAAAGGGGCTGTACCGGCATTGTGCCGGATAACATTGTACAGGACAAAGAAAGATGTGGCGTAGTGTGTGTCTGGTGTGTGCGCTGATACTGACAGGATGCAGTAATCAGAGCCAGTATATTGATCGCGGTGAGTATATTGTTGATCAGCGAAGTATCAAAGAGCCGTGGCTATCCAAACCGAATAATTATCTGGTTTTCCATTATACCGCACTGAATGATGAGGCATCGCTGCGTGTGCTGACTGCCGGCGGGGTGAGTGTCCAGTATCTGGTGCCGACAATCCCTGCGGTACGTGACGGTAAACCGGTGGTATTGCAGCTGGTGCCGGAGGGCAATGAAGCCTGGCATGCGGGCAAAAGTCACTGGCGCGGGGAAAGCAGCCTGAATAAAAGCTCGATCGGCGTGGAAATTGTCAATCCGGGCACTGTGAAAATGTCTGTCGGGCAGCGCTGGGTGCCGTATCAGACTGCGCAGATAGACCTGATTGTAAAACTGGCACAGGATGTGATAGCGCGGCATAACATTGCCCCGCAGAATGTGGTGGGGCACAGTGATATCGCGCCGCAGCGCAAACTGGACCCGGGCCCGATGTTCCCGTGGGAATATCTGGCAAAACGCGGGGTCGGCGCCTGGCCGGATGCTTCTGATGTGAAACGTTTTCTCGGTAACCGGCATCCGTCGGATAAAATCAGTGTCGGTGAATTACAGCAGGCACTGAAAAAATACGGCTATGAGATTCCGCTGACCGGTAAGGCTGACGGGAAAACCCGCAATGTGATTAAAGCGTTCCAGATGCATTTCCGCTCTCACAAGGTGAACGGGGAAGCGGATGCGGAAACCCTGGCACTGGTGAAAGCATTGCTGAAGAAATATAACTGACAACGTATCAGCGGCAGGAATAAAAAAGCCCGGTCAGATAACCGGGCTTTTGTGTTTACGCGGCCGCATCCGGCTGTGGTTTTGCCGCTCTCATATTGCCGGCAACAAATGAGATGATAAAGGCAATCACGCCCGGCAGTAACCAGCCGATCCCTTCCTTAAACAGCGGCATCCGGTGTAACACTGCCAGCACATTTTCACTGAGCAGACCGATGTTATTCAGGGTGTCGAACGCACTCATCACCACCAGCACCGCGACAGTAAAGCCGTAGGTAAAACGCGGATTACGCATTTTGCGGCGGGCAAACTGCAGGAACACCAGTGCAACGGTGGTCGGGTAGATCAGCAGCAGCACCGGAATGGTGACGCGCAGCAGTGTATCAAGGCCGAAGGTGGAGACAATGGTGGTCAGCAGTGTGGATACCACCACCCAGAAACGGTAGTCCAGGCGCGGATTGAATGTCGCGAAGAAATCCGCACAGGCACTGGTCACGCCGACAAAGGTGGTCATACTGGCGAGCAGTACGATACCGCACATCAGCCAGGTACCGAGCGCGCCGTAAAGGGCATCGACATAGCGGGAGAAAATCTGTCCGCCGTTGGTGGCGGTCTGTGAAACCGCATCACTGGTCGCACCCAGGTAGAACAGGCAGATATAGAGTGCAGCCAGCAGGCCGACCGCAATCAGCCCGGCTTTGATAGTGATAACCACCACGTCCTGCGGTGAGGTTATCCCGCGTGATGCCAGCGCGCGGGCAACAATACCGCCGAACGCCATTGCGGACAGCACATCCATGGTCTGATAACCATCGACAATACCGGAGAAGAACGCAAAATCCACATACTGATTGATCGGTTCATTAATTGGGGAGAGCGGGGTGCGCACCACGGCGATCCCCACGGCAACCAGCAGGAACAGCAGGGCCGGGGTCATAAATTTACCGATGGCGCTAATCATCGTTCCCTGTTTAAGCATAAAAAACATAGAAACGAAGTTAAACACAAAGGCAAAAATCAGATGGCTGGCGGTGCTTTTCTCAACGAAACCGAGCGGCAGAAAACCCAGTTCATACGCGGTGTTGGTGACACGCGGCATGGCGAATGTTGAGCCGAGGATCAGATAGAGCGCCACCCAGAATGTCACAGAAACCCAGCGCGGCAGATCGACAGAAAGCCGCTCACCACGGCCTTTGACCGCAACAGTAATCAGGGTAAGAAACGGCAGAACGACGCCGGTGACGATAAATCCGAGGGAGGCACTGAACCAGTCAGTTCCCGAGTGATAACCCGCCATCGGAGGAAAAATTATGTTGCCCGCACCCAGGAAAAGCGCAAAAACCATCATCCCGAGAACGAGCATGTCTTTTGTTGAAAACATAAAACAACCTGTACATGTTAAAATTAAATACTGTGATTTAGTTATTTTTTAAATGAAACCGTTAAAATAGTAACAAAATGCAGGTTGATTAAAAGACTCAGAAGAGTAAACGGAACAAATTCATTAATTAGGGGAATTTGAAAAAATATAATCCCGGTCACACAAACTTTTCTATGGCTGCCGCCACACCATCCTCATCATTTGAGGTGGTCACATATCCGGATTTTTGCTTAATGTGGTCAGCGGCGTTGCCCATTGCGACACCTACCCCGGCGTATTCCAGCATGGAAATATCATTGTTCTGATCGCCGATACACATGACTTTGTCCGGCGTCAGCCCCAGTTTTTCGGTGATTAGCGCAACAGCCTGTCCCTTCGTGGCGTTTTTGGCCGAAATCTCCACAAAATGCGGCGCTGTCCGCAGAATATTATAGCTGTCAAAGGAGACCTGCGGGATATAACCGGCAGCTTCATTCAGGCGCAGCGGGTTATCAATCATCATAAATTTGCTGAACTGCATTTCGCTGTCCATTTCCGCCAGCGGACGATAGTGCAGCTGTGTTTGTGTCAGGTACGCATCCATCAGGGTGTAGTGGCTGATGTCACGGTTTGTTGTGAACATTTCACCGTTACTCAGCACATGAAAATGCACGTTAATATCCCGGGCCAGCGCCTCAAAATAGCGGTAATCCTCAAAATCCATCAGCGTTTCAATTACGGGCTCGCCGGTTTCGGCATCATGGATCACCGCACCGTTGTTACTGATGCAATAATGATTTGCTTTATCCAGCCCAAGCTCCCGGAGGTAGGGCAGAATGCCGTTAAACGGGCGGCCGGACGTCAGGATAACATGCAGACCTTTCTCTTTTGCGCGGGTGACAGCAGCACTGACAGCGGGGGTAATCTGATGGTGAGAGTTAAGCAGGGTGCCATCGAGGTCAATGGCGATAAGTTTTACGGACATGCAGGCTCCTGAAAACAGCGGCAACAAAATAACAGACAGTTAAAATGTTATGCCGCCATTTCGGGGGGATGTCAATAAAACCGCCTGTTGCGCGATAAGATTGCCGTTATTCATCAAAAACAGCCGGATACACCGTATGTTGTGCTGTGGCAGGGATTTGTCCTGCCAATCTGAATGCTGAATAAGATAGCTAAAATCATATGGCTAAATATAGTTTTGTTATTAATTGTTTAAGTTGCCTTAGTTACAGTCATGACTGAAATGCCACGGCTCTTTGATATCCAGAGTGATATCCGGGTTCTGGCGGTAGTCGTAAGGGGTGATGTTATATTCTTTGCGGAACATATAGGTGAAATGAGATTGCGACCCGAAACCGAAATCAAGGGCGATATCAAAGATAGTCTGTTCACTCCGGCGCAGGGCGTTAACCGCACCGGCCAGACGGCGCTGACGGATGTATTTGCCGAGCGAGATCCCGGCAACTTCTTTGAAGATCTTCTGCATATGCCAGAGCGAGTACCCGGAATAGGCAGCCAGTTCTTCGAGGTGGATAACACGACCTGTGTGGTTTTCTATCCATTTACTAAGTGCGCACACAAGTGCGACATGATTATCTTGCGGCATTGATGATTTCGGCTCAGTTTCAGGGTTTTCCAAGTATACAAGTTTATTTCATTATGACAAAACAGGGTGTTATCTGTTTATGCGCTTCCTGCTGATGAAATGAATTTTTTTGTGAAACAGCACACTCATTCCGCTAAAGTATGTGACGATACCGGAATGTAACGAAATCTTTTAAACGGGTATAATTCAGATGAAAATAGGCGAAACATGAAAAAAATCATAATTATCCTGCTGCTGATTGTTGCCGGTGTATTTTTTTATATTGCGGCGCTCGATAAGTACTGTGATCAGCGTGAGGATTTTATGCTGGGAATCTGTGAAATTACGAAATTTATTCCGTCAGACAAGGGCTGAGTTTTGCCTTTTCCCTCTGATTATCTTGTTGCTAACGGTATTCAAGGCAGCAAAATGATGTTTTAATAACGGGCTTAAACTTTTCAGGATGCAGTGATGCACGACGCAGAATAATAATATAGCCGTTACAGAGGATCTAATGTCAGAAGTACAGCAGGAGCAGACGCTCAAGCGCGGATTAAAAAACAGACACATACAGCTTATCGCATTGGGTGGTGCTGTGGGTACGGGGCTGTTTCTGGGAACAGCCACAACGATTCAGATGGCAGGGCCTTCTGTCCTGCTCGGTTATGCAGTCGCCGGGTTTATCGCGTTTCTGATCATGCGCCAGCTTGGTGAGATGGTGGCGGAAGAGCCGGTTACGGGGTCATTCAGTCACTTTGCCCATAAATACTGGTGTGGTTTTGCCGGCTTTTTATCCGGCTGGAACTATTGGGCGATGTTTGTTCTGGTGGGCATGGCGGAACTGACGGCGGTCGGCGAGTATATTAAATTCTGGTGGGATGTCCCGACCTGGATCTCTGCGGCAGTTTTCTTTGTGCTGATAAACCTGGTAAACCTGGTGAACGTCAAGGTTTACGGGGAAACCGAATTCTGGTTTGCCATGATCAAAGTGGTGGCCATTCTTGGTATGATTGCCTTTGGTGCTTATCTGCTGATCAGCGGTAACGGCGGCCCGGAAGCCTCTGTCAGTAACCTCTGGGAGTTCGGCGGATTTATGCCGCACGGCTGGGGCGGGCTGATTTTCGCGATGGCTATCATTATGTTCTCCTTCGGCGGCCTCGAGCTGGTCGGCCTGGCGGCAGCGGAAGCGGAAAACCCGCGTTACAGCATTCCGAAAGCTATCAATCAGGTGGTTTACCGTATCCTGATTTTCTATATCGGTTCCATTACCGTTATCCTTTCTCTCTATCCGTGGACAAAAATTGTCGAGAACGTCAGTCCGTTTGTGCTGATCTTCCGTGAAATCGGCCATGCCTTTGGTGCTGCGGATTCTGTGCAGGGCAATATCAATCTGTGGATTGCTCATGTGCTGAACGTGGTGGTACTGACTGCCGCTCTCTCTGTTTACAACAGTGGTGTTTACAGCAACAGCCGCATGCTCTACAGCCTGGCACGTCAGGGTAATGCGCCGGCATTCCTGAAACGCATCAGTCCGCGTGGTGTACCGGTGAACTCGATTATTCTGTCCGGTCTGGTCACCTCGGTGGGGATCCTGATTAACTACCTGCTGCCGAAAGAAGCGTTCTCGCTGCTGATGTCGCTGGTGGTCACCACACTGGTGATTAACTGGATCATGATCTGTATCTCCAACCTGAAATTCCGTCAGGCGAAGATGAAAGAGGGTGTGGAGCCGTTCTTTAAGGCACTGTGGTATCCGTGGGGCAACTATATCTGTCTCGTGTTCCTGGCCTTTATCCTGGTACTGATTGCCCTGATGGATGGTCTGCGGATTTCAGTGATCCTGCTGCCTTTCTGGATTGGCTTCCTGTGGCTGACATACCGCTATTATGAACGCCGCCGTGCAGCGAAAGCATAATGTCAGGCAATAAAAAACCGGGGAAAAATCCCCGGTTTTTTATGTTTAAAAAGGCTTAAAACTGCCAGCGGGCCCACATAAACAGGACGTTACCGTTATTGTAAGTGCCCGGAATATAAGTGGCCTGAATCGCGAGGCGGTTATATTCCACCGACGCCAGCGGCAGCGGTACCGGGATCGGGATATAGTGATAGTCATCCCGCGCCGTCACGCCAATGGTAAAGCCGACACCGGCTTTGAAACCATCCTGCCCGTGCGGCATCCACATCTTCTGGAATCCGTAACCGACAATCGGCTCCCATTTATTGTGTGAATCCTTAAATGCCATGGCGTACAGGCTGTGCCAGTCATTATCCTCATCATAGTAGGACTTGCCGAACCCGGCACCCCACGGCTTTTCATTGTATTTATCAGTTTTTTCTTTGTCGTAGGTCAGGCGGTTATGCCATGTCCAGAACGGGACATATAAATCATACTGGTCTGATTGCCAGACGTTGGTAACGTTGTGTTTAAACGTTCCCCACAGTCCTTCTGAAGCTGCAGTATCATTTGTGACGCTGTCACTTTGGTGTGTGTCCTGTTCCTGTGCTGCTGCGGGCTGTGCGGCCATCAGCAGAGAGGTGAGCGTCAGGGCGCTGATTGTGCTTAAAGAAAGCTTCATGAATGACTCCTGGTGTGACAATAATCATTTATCCTAAAACGATTATTTTGCTCATAACAAATGATGCTAATTAGTAGACAACAATTATAGTAACATAGATTTCATATTATTTTTATACTGCTAATCCGGCTTAAATCTAAACAAAATATCAACGGCTACCGGAACCAGGCAGATTCTTAGTCCGGAAATAATGAAGTAAGGCAGCTTATCGTTCTTGCAGGAAAGGAACAAAGTTGTAATTTTTTTATATGTTTAAACACAAGCGGTTATCAATTTTCCGTATAAATTTACCTGAACATGTTATTAATATTTCTAAATATGTGCACCAGATCTTCCCGCTGAAAAAATCGCTTGATTTCCGACCTGTCCTATGTGATAACTCAAATGGGTAAACGAGGTACGCTTCTGTTTTTTAAGCAGTAACGACTAGTTTGTATACGCCGGTTATCGGCAAATTTGTAGGATAGGAATTTTATCAATGGCTAAACTTAAAGGCACCGTTAAGTGGTTTAACGAATCAAAAGGTTTTGGTTTCATCACTCCAGCTGATGGCAGCAAAGACGTGTTCGTTCACTTCTCTGCAATCATGACTGATGGTTTCAAAACACTTGCTGAAGGCCAACAAGTTGAATTTGAAGTGCAGGATGGTCCTAAAGGCCCTGCTGCTGCCAACGTCACTAAAGCATAATTATCTCCGGCAATAAAATTGCCCCTGATAGTTGGTTTTACCAGCGTGGTCAACGCGACAGCCTGATAGCCGTTTTAACGACGAGTGTATATCACTGACGCAAATTCAGACCCTGTGCCCTTGCGGGCATGGGGTTTTTTATTGCCTGCTCTGCGGTGGTTTCCTGTCACCGGATGCGTATAATTCACTATACAGAGTGGTACAGCAAAACAGGAGATATCAGGTGAGAATCAACGCATTAACCATTGCAGGAACGGATCCGAGCGGCGGCGCGGGTATCCAGGCAGATTTAAAAACCTTTTCTGCACTGGGCGTTTACGGCACCACGGTAATAACAGCGCTGGTGGCACAAAATACCTGTGGCGTAAATTCTGTTCATTCTGTTCCGCCGGAATTTGTCGCAGCACAACTGGATGCGGTACTGACGGATGTCAGAATTGACAGCGCCAAGATTGGTATGTTGTCTGACGGCGGCGTGATCCGCACCGTGGCTGAGAAACTGCGTCAGTATCCTGTGCCGTACGTGGTACTGGATACAGTCATGCTGGCGAAAAGCGGCGATCCGCTGCTGAAAGCCGAAGCGGTTGATTTACTGATCTCTGAATTATTACCTCACGTTTCGGTTATTACCCCCAATCTTCCCGAAGCGGCGGCATTGCTGAAAACGTCCGTCGCCACAGATGAAAAAATGATGCAGCGGCAGGGCGAGGCACTGATGGCCGCCGGGGCAAACGCCGTATTGCTGAAAGGCGGACATCTGGATAACGCCGAAAGCCCTGACTGGCTGTTTCTGCCGGATGGCCGCCACCGCTTTACCTCAACCCGTATTCCGACCAAAAACAGCCATGGCACCGGCTGTACATTGTCTGCGGCAATGGCGGCACTGCGGCCTCAGTGTGCGGACTGGGCGGAAACCACGGAGGCGGCAAAACAGTATCTGCACGGGGCGCTGGCGGCGGCAGACAGCCTGGAAGTGGGGCACGGACATGGCCCGGTTCACCATTTTTATCAGTGGTGGTGATATCACACGATAATTGGTGTATATTGCGCGCTTTTCAGGGGGGAAGATATGGAAACGGGTTCATCTGTGCGTCTTAATAAATACATCAGCGAAAGCGGCATCTGCTCCCGCCGGGATGCGGACCGCTATATTGAGCAGGGATTAGTCCTGATCAACGGCAAACGTGCGGCTATCGGCTCACAGGTGATGCCGGGTGATGTGGTTAAAGTCAACGGACAACTGATTGAGGCGCGGGAGCAGGATGATCTGGTGCTGATTGCCCTCAATAAACCGGTGGGTATCGTCAGCACCACCGATGAAGGCGAGAAAGATAATATTGTCGATTTCGTCAATCACAGCACCCGTATCTTCCCTATCGGCCGCCTGGATAAAGATTCACAGGGATTGATTTTCCTGACTAACCACGGTGACC
This sequence comes from Morganella sp. EGD-HP17, assembly GCF_000512315.2. Lineage (NCBI taxonomy): Bacteria > Pseudomonadati > Pseudomonadota > Gammaproteobacteria > Enterobacterales > Morganellaceae > Morganella > Morganella sp. EGD-HP17. Next base: position 93,080 of record NZ_AZRH01000006.1, on the reverse strand, counting down.
TGGTAAACAAAATTCTGCGTGCCGGTAACGATCACCAGAAAGAGTATGTGGTGACGGTAAATAAACCGATCACCGATGATTTTATCCGTGGTATGGGAGCAGGTGTGCCGATCCTCGGTACCGTTACCAAAAAATGTAAAGTGAAGCAGGAAGCGCCGTTTGTTTTCCGCATCACGCTGATTCAGGGGCTGAACCGTCAGATCCGCCGCATGTGTGAGCATTTCGGTTATGAAGTGACGAAACTCGAGCGTGTTCGCATCATGAATATCAGCCTGACCGGGATCCCGGTGGGGGAATGGCGTGATTTAACGGATGACGAGCTGGTCGAACTCTTTGATGCGATTGAAAAATCCTCATCTGAAGATAAAAAAGTCAAAAAGCCGGCTGCAAAACCACAGAAGCGCGATAACAAAATTAAAGTTGCTCCGCCGGTTTATCCGGGCTCTGACAAACAGCAGAAGAAGAAAGAGAGCAGCAGCGATAGTAACCGCCAGCGCTTTGCTCAGGCAGGACGGAAGAAGAAGAAACGATAATTATCTGTCTGCTGAAAAGTAATCTGCAGTACAGGTAATAAGCGGATAACGGGCATGCTTTTCGTTTTGCCCGTTATCAGCAGCTCCCCGGAACAAACAGGGAGCACAAAAAAATCAGGCCGGTTATCCGGCCTGTTCTGCATTTAAGCAATCGTCACTTTCTTATCGAGATACACATCCTGCACTGCATTAATCAGTGCCACCCCGTCTTTCATCGATTTCTTAAAGGCTTTACGGCCGAGGATCAGCCCCATACCACCGGCACGTTTGTTGATCACCGCAGTACGGACCGCATCCGCCAGGTCATTATTACCGGATGCACCGCCGGAGTTAATCAGCCCCGCACGGCCCATATAGCAGTTCGCCAGCTGATAACGGACCAGGTCAATCGGGTTATCCGTGGTCAGTGTGCTGTAAACGCGCTCATCAGTATGGCTGAAGCCGATAGCTTTAAAGCCGCCGTTGTTTTCCGCCATTTTCTGTTTGACGATATCCGCACCGATAGTGGCCGCAAGATGGTTTGCCTGGCCGGTTAAATCCGCGCTGGCATGATAATCCACCCCGTCTTTTTTGAAGGCCGGGTTGCGCAGATAAGCCCACAGCACGGTCACCATGCCCAGTTCATGGGCACGTTCAAAGGCCGCAGAGATTTCTTCTATCTGACGGCGGGATTCCGGTGAGCCGAAATAAATCGTCGCGCCGACAGCCACAGCGCCCATTTCGAAAGCCTGTTCAACACTGGCATACAGTGTCTGATCATACTGCGCAGGCAGGCTCAGGGTTTCATTGTGGTTGATTTTGACAAGGAACGGGATGCGGTGTGCGTAGCGGCGGGCAACAGAAGCCAGTACACCGTAGGTAGAGGCAACACAGTTACAGCCTGCCTCGATAGCCAGCTCGACAATATTTTTCGGATCAAAATAGAGCGGGTTAGCGGCAAAAGAGGCTGCGGCAGAGTGCTCAACACCCTGATCCACCGGCAGAATAGAAAGATAACCGGTACCCGCCAGACGGCCGTGATTAAACAGTGACTGCATGGAGCGCAGCACGGTATTCGGCCGGTTATTATCAATCATCACGCGGGTGACAAAGTCATCGCCCGGCAGATAAAGATTGTCTTTGGGAATGGTGGTGCAGGTGTGTTCAAGAAGAGATGATGCATCATTGCCTAACAACTTAACGATATCAGTCATGGTAAGTAAACTCCGATTCCTGTAGCGTGTTATAAAATTGTCACGGATTGTCGTGGATTGTGTTTAAGATAACAACCCGCAGTGTGGCGGTAACCGGCACTGGATCGCTTCAGGCAGCACGGAAAAGGTGAATTGCTGACCAGTCAGCGGTTCGCCGTCGAGATTAAACACCATCTCATGTGCCGCGCTGATGGTGATCCGTGTGCTGCGCTTCATGATGACGCCTTCCGCCTCACCCTCATTAAAGAGGCTGTTCCAGAGTGAGCGCGGCCAGTTGCGTTCCGGCAGAATACTCAGGTTGAGCAGACCGTCATTGATCCGCGCATCCGGGCACAGTTTATGTCCGCCGCCCGCCTGGCAGCCGTTGCCGACACCAATCACCAGCGCGTCATCCTGCCAGTGGAAATCATCACAGCTGATAGTACAGTGATCCGCTTTCAGCAAATCGCTGCGTGTCAGGCCGTGGAGAAAATAGGCGGCACCGCCGAAGGTGCTTTTCAGGGCTTCCGGGGTATCTGTGGTGATTTTCGGGCCGAATCCGCCCGTAGCCATATTGATAAAATAATGAGATTCATTGATACAGCCGATATCAATGGCGACCGGACTGCCTTTGGCGGCCAGAAGCAGGGCTTTGGTTTTATCCGCCGGTATTCCGGCTGCGGTGGCAAAATCATTGGCGGTGCCGAGCGGCAGAATGCCGAGAACCGGGCGTTTTTCAGCCGGATAAGTCATCAGGGCACTGCATACGGCATTAATCGTGCCGTCGCCTCCGGCTGCAATCACGGTTGCCGCTTTCAGCTGACGGGCTTCGCGGACAAAACGGGGAATATCCTCCGGCTCCCACGTCACCCGCACCTGAATGTCCTCACCGCTTTCCCGCAGGTGCCGGACAGCCTGACGAATACCGTCATCACCGGCACGTTTTCCGTTAAGAACCACTATATGCGTTTCCGCCATATCAGACTCCGTGTTCAGATTACGTCTTTTAAAGATAACAAACACGGACAGTTTATGCCGGGAAAAATGGGCGGAGAAAAAAGAGAAGGGCACAAAAAGAAAAGGTTGGCTCAAGGGAGATTGAGCCAACCAAGGAGGTGGTTCCTGGTATTACATGTTGCGTTTTAGTTCTTCATTTTCCTGTCCGATACTACGAAATAACTAACGTGATTGTTGTGATCGGATTCGAAAATTCAGAATTTTACCCGTTGGTGGCCGCAGCGTCGGTAAATTCCGGCATATGCGGATTACGGGTGCTGGTGCCCGGTAAGTTACGGATCAGCAATGCAAATTCCAGGTTTACATCATCCGGTACCGGCAGATAAACAATATGACCGTTACCCGGCGCGACTTCGGTGGCTTCCCCTTTGCGGTTATTCATGGCATCGAGGGTAAAGCTGATATTGCCGTTAGGCGTCATCAGTTCCAGGCTGTCGCCGACGGAGAATTTGTTTTTCACATCCACTTCAGCCAGGCCGTTCACGCGGTTGCCGGTAAACTCACCGACAAACTGCTGGGAATCAGAAACGGAATAACCGTACTCATACGTCTGATAAGAGTCATGGGTATGGCGGCGCAGGAATCCTTCGGTATAACCGCGGTGTGCCAGGCCTTCCAGCGTGGTCAGCAGCGACGGGTCAAACGGTTTTCCGGCAACAGCATCATCAATAGCACGGCGGTAAACCTGTGCGGTACGGGCGCAGTAATAGAAGGATTTGGTACGGCCCTCGATTTTCAGGGAGTGAACACCCATCTGCGTCAGTTTTTCGACGTGCTCGATAGCCCGCAGATCTTTGGAGTTCATAATATAAGTACCGTGTTCATCTTCGAACGCGGTCATATATTCGCCCGGACGCTGTGCTTCCTCAATCAGGAATACTTTGTCTGTCGGGGCACCGGCACCGAGGGTCGGCTCAATGTTTTTCACCGGAATCGGTTCCTGCTTGTGGACGATATTACCGACCACATCCTCTTTGCCTTCCTCGACTTTATATTCCCAGCGGCAGGCATTGGTGCAGGTACCCTGGTTCGGGTCACGTTTGTTGATATAACCGGAGAGCAGGCAACGGCCGGAGTAGGCCATGCACAGTGCACCGTGAACAAACACTTCCAGCTCAATTTCCGGTACATTTTTGCGGATATCGGCGATTTCTTCGAGTGACAGTTCACGGGAGAGGATCACACGGGTCAGGCCCATCTGATGCCAGAATTTAACGGTTGCCCAGTTCACGGCATTGGCCTGAACGGATAAATGGATATCCATCTGCGGGAAATGCTCGCGCACCATCATGATCAGGCCGGGGTCAGACATAATCAGTGCGTCCGGACCCATGGCAATCACCGGCTCCAGGTCACGGATAAAGGTTTTCAGTTTGGCGTTATGCGGGGCGATATTGACCACGACATAGAATTTCTTGCCCAGTTCGTGGGCTTCCTGAATGCCTTTGGCGAGGTTTTCATGGTTAAATTCGTTGTTACGGACACGCAGGCTGTAACGTGGCTGTCCGGCATAGACCGCATCCGCACCATAGGCGAACGCATAGCGCATATTCTTCAGCGAGCCCGCCGGAGAGAGTAATTCGGGTGTAAACATAATGTATTCCGATCTGAGTTCAAGTCAGAACCTTCCCCGGAGGGGGAGGCGTAATCAAGGCGTTGGATTCTAGCGCGTCATCCGCCCGGTATCAAATGAATTACTGAAAATGGCATGAATATCGGATAACGATTTGATATAGTTTCGTTAAATTCAGTTGCGCGGCGGATAATTTCTGCCGCACTATCATTTACTATAGCCTGTTACAGCGTGGATACATGGAAAAACGTCATATTGCAGTCTGGATCGGTTTGGTTCTTAACCTGATTTTCCTGGGGATTATCTCCTATATTCCGTCGGCACTTGAGCCGTACCGGGATCAACTGGATTATCAGATGCAGCAGATGATTGAAGTCTTACCGTACGTGAAAATTCTGATGACCGGCGGGATGGCCGCACAGCTGGCCAGTCTGGCATTCTTGCGTAACCAGCCGAAACTGGGCCTGGTTCTCGCCATGATCGGCGGTATTATTTTTATTCCGCTGGGCTTTGTCTTTATCGTCGGTTACCTCTACGACTACAACCGCGTGGTCTACCGGTCACTGAAAACAGTACCGAAACTGGCACAACTGCCGTTTGAGGTCCTGCTGAAATTCAATAAACAGCGCCAGATCAGCATGGCGGTGCTGTACGGAATTCTCGGCGTGGCACTGCTGGTGTTCGGGATGGATATCGGCGGCATTATGGTCGCGGTGGCGATTGTGCTGGTGATTAACGCGCGGCGTATCCAGTATTATCCGATGCTGGCGATTGCCGGTGATAACCTGTTGTTTACCCCGGGACAGTACGCGGTCTGCTATGAAGCACCGCTGAGTGCTTTCACTGTGATAACAGACAACCGCGCTGCGCTGAAACTGCATATCAGAACAGCAGAGCTGGATCGGACATTCCGTATTGCAAAAGCGGATTTATTACAGGATGAACAAAATACGCTTGATAAAATCCTGGCACGGCTGAAGCGTCCGTCCGTTATTCAGTAATCAGAGAAACAACAAACGGCGGATATTCCGCCGTTTTTTATCAGATAATGGTGGCGGCAATAATCTCTGCCGGACCGCCTTCCCAGCGGTAACCCAGCCCGTAGACGGAATGAATAAAATCGCGGTCACCGTCTAATTGTCCGAGCTTGCGGCGCAGATTTTTGATATGGCTGTCAATCGTGCGGTCAGTGACCACGCGGTAATCATCATACAGATTATCCAGCAACTGATTGCGTGACAGTACGGTGCCCGGCTGTGACACCATGGTGCGCAGCAGGCGGAATTCAACCTGAGTGAGATCCAGGCTTTGTGTCCCGAAACGCACCTGATAATTCACCTCATCAATAGTCAGGGTGTCACATTTATCCTCTGAGGTATCGTTACTGCGCTGACAGCGGCGCAGAATGGTTTTGATCCGCGCCACCACCTCACGCGGACTGTAAGGCTTGCAGACATAATCATCCGCACCGATTTCCAGCCCCAGCAGGCGGTCAATCTCTTCGGTTTTGGCCGTGACCATCATCACCGGCACGTCACTGAACTGACGGATTTCACGGCAGAGTGTCAGGCCGTCTTTCTCCGGCAGCATCAGATCCAGCAAAATCAGATCCGGTTTATTTTCCTGCACCCAGGCCGTAACTTCGCCGCCGCGTGCCAGCCAGTGCGTGCGGTAATGGGCGGCGTGCAGGTAATCTGTCAGTAACTGAGCCAGTTTCGGCTCATCTTCCACAATAAGAATCAGTTCAGCATTTTGTTCCATGCAGTCAACTCCTGTCAGTCAGGGCGGGGCAGGATCAGAGTGATGGTCACGCCGCCGAGCGGGGACGCGGATGCACTTATCTGCCCGTGATGCGCTTCCGCGATTTTATCACAAATCGCAAGGCCGAGTCCGGATCCGCCGCTGGCCCGGTTGCGGGAGGATTCGCTGCGGTAGAAACGCTCAAAAATCTGTGAAAATTGTTCTTCAGTCAGCCCCGGTGCACTGTCTGACCAGTCGATGCGGATCTGTGTTTCATCCTGCCGCCCGCGTACCACAATCTGTCCGCCGCTGTCGGTGTAACGCAGGCTGTTTTCCAGAAGATTATGGAACAGCTGGCCGAGCCGCGCATCATCCCCGAAAATCATCAGGGTATCCGGCAGCTCCGTTGTGACGGAGAGACCTTTTTCCTGCAACCGGTGGCGGAATACGCCGATAGACCGGCTGATCACATCGGTCAGGTTGCATAACTCTTTGCGGTAAGAGAGTGAGCCGCGATCGGATAGTGACAGCTGATGCAGGTCACTGACCAGTTTTGTCAGGGTCTGCACTTCAGCAAGCAGAGACGCCAGGGTTTCCGGTGTCGGCTGGCGGATCCCGTCCTGAAGAGCTTCCAGTTCACCCTGTAACACCGCCAGCGGAGTACGCAGTTCGTGTGAGACATCCGCCATATAGTCGCGGCGCATCAGCTCATTTTTCTCCAGCGCGGAAGCGAGCTGATTAAAGTCATTGGCCAGCTGCGCGATTTCATCTTTGCCGTGAACCGGCACGCGGCTGCTGAAATTACCCGCTGCCAGCTGATGTGTGCCTTCTGCCAGCCGTTTGACCGGACGCAGGAAGCCGCGCGTCAGCAGCCAGGTGACTACCAGAGTCACCAGCAGCACCAGCGCCGAGACTATCCAGCTGGTGCGTGCCTGCTGATGTGAAAAGCTCTGGTCGGCGGCACGGTTGATATTGTCATCCGCCGGCATCACCACCCAGCCGACGATATTATCATTGTATTTTACCGGTTTGCGGTAGAGTTCGCCGGGGGGGACCGGGCCGTGCCCGAACAGGCGGCGGTCATCCTCATCCAGCAGCCAGAAACGCATTTTCCAGCCGCGCTCCATATGCTCCATATGGCGGTCGGTATCCAGCGCCCGCAGTGCCTGCATAAAACCGCGCTGATTATTGCGCAGAAAATACCAGCTGCCGTAATCGGCATATTGTTCAGCGACAACATCGGCGATCATCTCCGTCCGGTCTTCGGCGGAGCGCTGAAGATAGCCGAGAAAGCCCTGCTCAAAACTGAAACGGATAGCCAGATGCATGGTCAGCACCACCAGCATACAGGTGGCAAAAATGGCGAGAAACAGTTTGTGACCTATTCCGGTTTTCATGCATTTCCCTCCGTACTGATAACGGATTGCCCGGCGGATTCTCCGGTTTTTTTGCGGCGCAGCCGGTCAAAGAACAGGTAAATCACCGGCGTGGTATAGAGTGTCAGGATCTGACTGACCAGCAACCCGCCGACCACGGTTATCCCGAGCGGCTGGCGCAGTTCCGCACCGTCTCCGCTGCCGAGCGCCAGCGGCAGCGCACCGAACAGGGCGGCCAGCGTGGTCATCAGGATCGGACGGAAGCGCAGAAGGCAGGCCTGGAAAATCGCATCCCGCGCACTTTGCCCGCCGCGCTGGGCGGCAATGGCGAAGTCCACCATAATAATGGCGTTTTTCTTCACGATCCCTATCAGCAGCATAATTCCTATCAGGGCGATCAGACTGAACGGCGTGTCAAAGAAGCGCAGCGCCAGCAATGCGCCGACCCCCGCTGAGGGCAGGGTGGATAAGATGGTCAGCGGATGAATAAAGCTCTCATACAGCATGCCGAGCACCAGATACACCGTGATAATGGCGGCGATAATCAGCAGCACCTGGGACTGTAATGTCTCCTGGAACAGCTGCGCGGTTCCGGCAAAGGTACCGCGCACCCCGGACGGCACACCCAGCTCCACCATAGTGCGTTCGACCGCCGCCACTGCGTCTGACAGGGAATAGCCTTCCGCCACGTTAAAGCCGATCGTCGAGGCCGCTGACAATCCCTGATGGTTAACACTCAGCGGCGCATTCGCCGGACGCCATTGTGCGAAATACGCCAGCGGAACCGGTTGTCCCTCTTTATTGATGACAAACATTTTATCCAGCGCGCTGACATCCTGGGTATATTGCGGCGCGACTTCCATCACCACTTTATACTGGTTCAGCGGCTCATAAATGGTGGAGATCTGCCGCTGACCGAAGGCGTTATTCAGCAGGTTATTGGCATCATTAACACTGATGCCGAGCTGCGCCATCACATCACGGTCATAGGTCAGCGCCATCTCCGCGCCTTTATCTTCTTTATCTGAGTTTACATCGGTCAGCTGCGGCAGTTCGCCGAGCGCCTTGCGGATTTTCGGCTCCCATTCACGCAGCAGGGATAAATCATCCGCCAGCAGGGAGTACTGATAACTGGAGTTAGACTCTCGGCCACCCACGCGCACATCCTGCACCGGGATCAGAAACAGATTGGCACCCGGTTCATCCGCGAGAGTGACGCGCAGCCTGTTAATGACATCCTGGGCGCTGTCTGTCCGCTCATCCAGCGGATTGAGCGAGATAAACATAAATCCGCTGTTCACCCGTCCGCCGCCGGTAAAACCGGTGACACTGGCGACATCTTTATCACTGTGAATGCGCTGCATAAAGGTGCGCATTTTCTGCTCCATCGACTGGAACGAAATGCTCTGATCAGCGCGGACAAAGCCCAGCAGCCGCCCGGTATCCTGATCCGGGAAAAAGGTTTTCGGCACAGAAATATAAAGCCAGACCGCGAGAGCAATGGTGCCGGTGAAAATCAGCAGCACCCAGCGGCTGTGTGCCAGCACCACGGTCAGGCTGCGCCCGTACCATTGCTGGATGCGGAACAGGATCCGGCCTGCACCACGTTTACGCTCCCGTGCCGGTGCTGCGCGGTTTTTCAGCAGATGAGCACAAAGCATCGGGGTGAGTGTCAGCGAGATCACCAGTGAGATAGCAATGGCGGTGGTCAGGGTGATGGCAAATTCGCGGAACAGCCGCCCGACGAGGCCATCCATCAGCAGCAGCGGAATAAACACCGCCACCAGCGAGATACTCATGGAAAGCACGGTAAACCCGACTTCGCTGACCCCCTTGAGCGCCGCTTCTTTCGGTTTCAGGCCGTTTTCAATATGACGGGCGATATTCTCCAGCACCACAATCGCATCATCCACCACAAAGCCGGTAGCGACGGTCAGGGCCATCAGTGACAGGTTATTGAGGCTGAACCCGCACAGATACATGGCACTAAAGGTGCCGATAAGAGAAACCGGCACGGCCAGCGCCGGGATAATAGTGGCGCGTCCGGAACGCAGAAACAGGAACACCACCAGGATCACCAGCCCCACCGCAATGGTCAGTGCGCGTTCCACTTCGGTCAGTGAGGCGCGGATGGTGGGTGTGCGATCCTGGGCAACCTGCAGATCCACACTGGCGGGAATGGTATCCTGCAATACCGGCAGTTGTTCGCGGATACGGGCCACGGTGGCGATAATATTGGCACCGGCTTCACGGCGGATCACCAGCAAGATAGCGGGCTTGCCGTTGCTCATCCCGGCGGCGCGGACGTTTTGTACCGAGTCTTTCACGGTGGCGACATCGGCCAGCCGTACCGCCGCGCCGTCATTGTAATGCACAATCAGCGGACGATAATCCTCCGCCGTTTTCAGTTCACTGTTACTGTCAATCTGCCAGCGGCGTTCATTGTCAGATACCGAGCCCTGCGGACGCAGCACATTGGCATCGCTGATTGCTTTGCGCACACTGTCGAGGGAAACCCCCTGGTTAAACAGCTGTGACGGATTAAGCTCCACCCGCACGGCAGGCAGCGAGCCGCCGCCGACCGAAACCTCACTCACGCCCTCAATCTGTGACAGGCGCTGTGCCAGCCGGGTGGAGGCGATATCATAGAGTTTGCCGGTATCGAGGGTGTCCGATGTCAGCGTCAGTATCATAATCGGCGCATCGGACGGGTTGGATTTATAGTAACGCGGCCGCGACGGCATCCCGGACGGCAGCAGGTTCTGCGCGGCATTGAGAGCCGCCTGCACATCGCGGGCGGCGCCGTTGATGTCGCGGTTAAGCTCAAATTCCAGGGTAATACTGGTACTGCCGAGGGAACTGGAGGAGGTCATTTCCGATACCCCGGCTATCTGCCCGAGCGAGCGTTCCAGCGGTGTGGCGACAGACGATGCCATCGTTTCCGGCGAGGCACCCGGCAGTGATGCCGTGATATTAATCACCGGATAATCCACCTGCGGCAACGGTGCCACCGGCAGGAACAGGAAGCTGATCGCCCCGCACAGAGTGATGGCGAGGCTTATCAGCGTCGTGGCTACCGGACGGGCGATAAACAGGGCGAACAGCCTCATGATGAGGCTCCCGTGTTGTCACTTTCCGGGGTAAACCGGGCGTTATCGCGCCAGTGAGACAGGCGGTCAAACAGCAGGTAAATCACCGGGGTGGTAAAGAGGGTCAGGATCTGGCTCATAATCAGCCCGCCGACCATACAGACCCCCAGCGGCTGACGCAGCTCGGCACCGACCCCGGTACTGAGCATCAGCGGTACTGCACCGAACAGCGCGGCCATGGTGGTCATCAGGATCGGGCGGAAACGCAGAAGACATGCCTGATAAATCGCATCATACGGTGACAGCCCCTGTTCGCGCTCTGCCGCAAGGGCGAAGTCAATCATCATAATGGCGTTTTTCTTCACAATCCCGATCAGCAGAATAATACCGATAATCGCGATCACATCCAGCTCATTACCCGCCATAATCAGTGCCAGCAGGGCACCGACCCCGGCGGTGGGCAGGGTGGAGAGGATAGTAATCGGGTGAATAAAACTCTCATACAGAATGCCGAGCACAATATACATTGCCACGACAGCGGCAAGGATCAGCCACAAGGTATTGGACAGGGCATTTTCAAAGGCGAGGGTCGCCCCCTGGAATTGTGTGGTGATATCTTTCGGCAGGCCGATACGCTGCTCCGCTGATTTCACCGCATTCACAGCCGCTTCCAGTGAACCGCCCGCCGGGATATTAAAGGAGAAGGTGGCGGACGGGAACTGAGCCAGATGATTGATCGCCAGCGGCCCGAAGCGCTGCGAGACAGTGGCAAAGGCTGACAACGGCACGGAGTTGCCGTCTTTATTGGTCAGGCGGATGCTGCTGAGGGCATCTGCGCCCGGTGTCAGCGCGGTGTTATTTTCCAGCACCACGCGGTACTGACTGGCCTGGGTATAAATCGTGGAGATCAGCCGCTGACCGAACGCATTGTACAGCGCGTTATCAATATTGGTCATGGTCAGCCCCAGCCGTGACGCGGTGTCACGGTCAATATCGATATAGGCAACCAGTCCTTTGTTCTGCCAGTCATTGCCGGTGTCAGTCAGGGCATCACTGCTCTCTAATTCTGTCATCAGACGCGGCACCCACAGATCCAGCTCCTCCAGGGAATTCGCCTGTAAGGTAAACTGATACTGCGTGCGGGAGGTCTGGGTATCGATAGTCAGATCCTGAGACGGCTGGAGATACAGTTTCACGCCGGGCAGGGAATCAGCTTTCTCCTGTAACCGCGTGATGATAGCTTCCGCGCGGTCAGCCCGCTCAGACAGCGGTTTCAGGGTGATTTGCAGGCGTCCGGTGTTCAGTGTGGCATTGCTGCCGTCGATACCGGCAAAGGCGGCGATATTGGCGACCGCGGGGTCATCCGCCAGCAGACGGCTGACCGCCTGCTGTTTCTCACTCATGGCCTGAAACGACACAGACTGCGGCGCTTCCAGCGTGCCCTGAATCAGTCCGTTATCCTGGATCGGGAAAAAGCCTTTCGGAATAAACAGATAGAGCATGACGGTGATCGCCATGGTACTGAACGCAACCCCGAGTGTCAGCCACTGATGGCGCAGCACCCATGTCAGCCAGCGGCCGTAACCGGCAATCACCCGCTCAAAAAAGCGTTCAGTGGCGCGGTTAAAGCGGTTATGACGGTGAGCGGATTCAGGTTTCAGGAACCGGGCGCACATCATCGGTGTCAGTGTCAGTGACACCACACCGGAAATCAGGATCGCCACCGCAAGGGTGATGGCAAACTCACGGAACAGGCGGCCGACGATATCCCCCATAAATAACAGAGGGATTAATACGGCAATCAGCGAGAAGGTCAGTGAGATAATGGTAAAGCCAATCTCACCGGCACCTTTCAGGGCAGCGGTCAGCGGCTTGTCGCCTTTTTCCAGATAGCGGGCGATGTTTTCCACCACCACAATTGCATCATCCACCACAAACCCGGTGGCGATAGTCAGTGCCATCAGTGTCAGGTTATTGACGGAAAAGCCGCAGAAATACATCACCGCGAACGTACCGACCAGCGAGAGCGGTACTGCCACTCCCGGGATCAGGGTCGCGGCCATATTGCGCAGGAACAGATACATCACCATGATCACCAGCGCAATCGCCAGGAACAGTTCAAACTGCACATCTTTGACCGAGGCGCGGATAGCATCTGTCCGGTCAGTCAGAACCGTTACGGTGACGGATTCCGGCAGGGTTTCCACCAGCTCCGGGATCAGAGCACGGATGGTATCGGTGGTGGAAATCACGTTTGCGCCGGGCTGGCGCTGCACATTAATGACAATGGCCTGTTTATCATTAACCCAGGCACCCAGCTGAGTGTTTTCCGGTCCTTCCTGTACGGTTGCCACATCCCGCAAACGGATCGGGGCATTGTTTTTGTAGCTGACAATCAGGTTCTGATAATCTTCCGCCGATTTCATCTGGTCGTTAGCGGACAGCGTTACCGAACGCGCCGGGCCGTCGAGGCTCCCTTTGGCGGAGTTGACGTTGGCGTTGTTAATTGCGGTGCGGATAGTTTCGCTGTCCAGCCCGTAAGCGGCGACAGCATTGGCATTTAACTGCACCCGCACGGCAGGGCGCTGGCCGCCCGCGAGTGTTACCAGCCCGACCCCTTCCACCTGGGAGATTTTTTGGGCGATGCGGTTCTCCACCATATCCTGTAACCGCGTCATCGGCATGGCATCGGAAGTAACGGCAAGGGTCAGTACCGGCGGATCCGCCGGGTTCACTTTGCTGTAAATCGGCGGATAAGGCAGATCATTCGGCAGCAGATTGGTTGCCGCGTTGATGGATGCCTGCACTTCCTGCACCGCCACATCAAGCGGCAGGGAGAGCTGGAACATCAGGGTAATAACAGAGGCGCCGCCCGAGCTTTGCGACGACATCTGTTTCAGTCCGGACATCTGCCCGAACTGGCGCTCCAGCGGCGCGGTCACGGCGGAGGTCATCACATCCGGACTGGCACCGGGATAGAGTGTCACCACGCGGATAGTCGGGTAATCCACTTCCGGCAGCGATGAAACCGGCAGCATACGGTAGCCGACAATCCCCGCCAGCAGGATCGCCAGCATAAACAGGCTGGTGGCGACCGGACGCAGAATAAACAGGCGGGACGGGCCGCCGGCACGGGTTTCAGGATTGTTTCCGGACATCAGGCCTTATCTCCGGCTGCGGCTTTTTTCTCACCGGACACCACTTCCACCTGCGCGCCGTCAGTCAGACGGTCGATTCCGTCTGTCACCAGGGTATCACCGGCGCTGACGCCGCTTTTGATCACCACGCGTTCCGGGGTCTGTAATTCCACATCCACAATCTGTTTGCGGACTTTATTTTCGGCTTCCAGCAGCCAGACATAATTGCCTTCCGTTCCCATCTGCAGTGCAGCATTCGGGATCACCACCGCATTCTCCAGCTGGCCGACCTGCAGCAGCACATTGACAAACTGGTTCGGGAACAGCAGGTCATCATCATTGGTAAACCGTGCTTTGGCTTTTACTGTGCCGGTGGCGGCATCTATCTGGTTATCCAGGGTCAGCAGTTTGCCCTGAGCCAGGCGGATGCTGTTATCTTTGCTCAGCGCGGTGACCGTGAGTTCGGGCATAGTGCGCTGCGCCATGCGGATCAGCGGAATATCATTTTCCGGAACGGTAAACAGTACATCGGCAGGTGCGGTCTGGTTGATCACCACCAGCGGCATGGCAGTTCCGGCGGTAATAAAGTTGCCGGTATCCACCTGACGCAGACCCATTTTTCCGCTGATAGGCGCGGTGATGCGGCTGTAGGTCAGTTGCAGTTTCGCGCTGTCGATAGCGGCCTGATCCACCTTAATACCGGCTTCCGCCGATTTGACGGTTGCCTGCTGGGTATCCAGCTCCTGTTGCGAAATCACATTAGTGGCCGCGAGTTTCTGATAGCGGCTCAGGTCACGGCGGGCATTGGCGAGCGTAGCCTGATCTTTGGCGAGCTGTCCCTGAGCCTGGGCCAGTTGGATCTCAAACGGACGCGGGTCGATAGTGAACAGCAAATCACCGGCATTCACTTTCTGACCTTCCTCAAAATGGATTTGCATCAGTTGCCCTTCCACGCGGCTGGTCACCGTCACAGAATTTGCAGCCTGCACAGTACCGAGAGCTGACAAGGTACGGGGAATGGTCTCCGAAACGGCTTTGGCTACCTGCACCGGTGCCAGCGGCAGGCGGCCCGGACGGTTGCTGTTTTTGCCTGCGGAAGCTCCCGGCTTTCCGGCAGCAGGCGGGGTGGCTGGTGCCGCAGAGTGAAAGTAATGATAGGTGCCGTAACCGGCTGCGCCCAGAAGGAGAACGGCAATCGTAATGCCTGTGCGTTTCTTTCTCTTTTGTACATTATTCATTATGGGATTACTCATCATTCCTTTTTACCCGGTACTGCCGGGGTACGCGTAAGGGCACAAAACAGCCTGAAATATGATGGGGATAGTGTACCGGTAAATCTGATCGTAAAAATGGAAGAATTGTGAAAATAACGTTGATACAGGTAAATATACGTGGTTTCAGCGGAGTCTGCCTTTATGTCAGCCACTTTATCATCCCTTAAGGAAATATTACCGGTGCGGTTTACTCAGTTTATGATGTGCAGTAATATTACGCATTCTTAACAAGCTGATAATACACACTATAATGATGAAAAACAGACTTATTCTTGTCTCTGCACTGCTGCTGTCCGGTTGTTCTTCTGTCTGGGTGGAAGTTCCGGGCGGCTCTGAATACACACGGGCAGAGGCAAATGCTTTCTGTGAACCGGAATCACATAAGCTTTATCCGGTCAAAAATGAAGTTGCCCAGCGCAGTGTGATGCGGGATGTGGAGAAACGCTGCAAAAAAGACGATGACTGCGGTAACAGCAAAACCTACAAAGAGCAGACACCGGTAACGGAAAGTTATGTGATGGATGTGAATGAAGACAGCCGCAACCGCTATTTCTACAACTGCATGAAAACAAAAGGCTGGGATCGGGAAGACCGCTGGATGTGGGAATAAACAGGGATTTCAGGGCAGATATTGCACTGCCCTGACCAGATATCACTGCTTATTTCTGTGATTTTTGCGCAAATTCCTGTTTGGCTTTCGCTAACTGCGCCTGAAATGCCGGATCGGAATGTAATGTCGCGACAGCGGCTGAACCGACAATCCGCGCGGCATCCACATCACTCTGCCAGTGATAGCCGCAAATCACCCGGCTCTGACCGAGCTGATAACCCCGTTCCAGAATCGCATCCTGATTTGCCGGGTTCACTTCCGCCAGCACTAATGCCGTTGCCCAGCCGATAGACGTATGACCGGACGGGTAAGATCCGTTGGTGGAGAGTTTTTTCTGATCTTTGGTATTACAGGTTTCTGTGCCGTAAAACGCAAACGGCCGGATGCGCATGTAATGTTCTTTAGCGGAGCGGGTGGCCAGATCACCGGCATCCTCAATCATGTTGGTCAGCAGTTTATACAGCTCCGGAGAGTCTTTTTCGGTTATCGGATAGCCGAATGCCCCTGAAAATGCGGTTGCCACCCCCCCTGCGGCCAGGTCAGCATCTGCCTGTGCCTGTTTTCCGCGCTCGGTATTGCGCAGCATACGGCCTTTCTCATACATTGCCTGATCATTTAAAAACTGAATACTGCCGACTTCCGGCGGTGGCGGTAACAGTTTCAGGCTGTCGATAGCCTGTTCATTTTTCAGATAATATAAATCCGGCTTGGTGGTGGCATCGTTGCCTGCCGGGATCGCGGCCAGTGCGGAAAGGGAAAACAGTGAGAACAGACAACCGGCGATAATATTCTTCTTCATGACATCTCCTTATCAGATACAACAGTATTACTCAGAAACCTGTTTGCCAGTGTAGGGCGGAGAGATGCAAATTGATGTTAACTCTTTCAAAAAAGTGTGACGAAACAGACGGAAGACAGGTAAGTATTTTTGATGATGATTTTCAGATAATTTGACAGAAACAGCATGGCTTTTGTTAACGAACGGATAAATAAGACCTGACCGATAGTATTGAAAAAGATAACACACAGATATTATAAGAAAATATAAAGCATTGGGTTTTGTTTTTGCCAGCATATTCTTAACAATTAAAATGAATGAAATTTTCCGGAATTCACTGTCACTGAATGTTGCCGCTACCGCTTTGCGTATCACTGCGTATACTCACAATGAGTAAGATTCTCATTCAACAGGGGTATATTATGACAGGTCTAATCAACAGGCTGTTATCACACGACGATGCAGGGAAATTATTACTGCGGCTGGCGGTCGGCGGATTAATGTTGTTTCATGGTATCGGTAAATTACTCACCGGTGCGGCGGGGATAAAAGGGCTGCTGGCCTCTTTCGGGTTACCGGAGTTTATTGCTTACGGTACCTATTTCGGGGAAATTGTCGCGCCGGTCTTTATTATCCTCGGCATTCTGACCCGTCCGTCCGCATTGCTGGTGTCTTTTACCATGGTCGTTGCCTGGCTGATGATCGGGGTAAATAAAACCTTTATGCTGGATCCGACAGGGGCGTGGGCGATTGAAAGCCTGATGTATTTCTTTATCAGCGGTATTGCACTGGCCTTTATCGGCCCGGGTAAATATTCGGTAATGAAAAACCCTGCCTGGCGCTGATTCGGAAGACGGAAAAGAAAAAGGGCGGATAATCATCCGCCCTTGCTGTTTTACCTGTTTCGTTAAGACTGTTGTGCTGCGACAGTTTTCACATTCTGTGCTTTACGCGCTGTCCAGCCTTTGTGTGCCAGCGGTAAGAAACCGATGATAATCGCCAGTACGGACACGCCTGCCACATAATACGCCGGTGCCATTGCACTTTTCTGTAACCAGGCACCGGTCAGCATCGGCGTTAAGCCGCCGAATACCGCGTAAGCCATGTTGTAGGCAAAAGACAAACCAGAGAAACGGATTGCCGGCGGAAATGCCCGCGTACTGATGATTGGTGTGGTGGCAATCGCACCGACAAAAAAGCCCATCACCGCATAGTTAATCACCAGCGAAGCCGCCGCAATATCCGGTGACAGTGCACTGTAGAAGTGGAATGCGGTGATCGCTAATCCGCCCCAGGACAATGCCAGTGTCACACGGCTGCCGATCTTATCTTCCAGCCAGCCCCAGAAAATACAGCCGAGGGTTAAGGTCAGTGTGGCCACGCAGTTTGCCTGTAATGACAATGTGCGATCAATGCCGTACATCTTTTCAACCACAACGGACGGGGTCATCAGGATGATCACCACGATAGCGGTGGATAATGACCAGGTCAGCCCGGCGGTGACAAAACAGGCCATTTTATGGTTTTTCAGAACCGTTTTCACCGGCATCTCTTCGGATAATGTCCGTTTGGCCGCCATCTCTTTAAAGATCGGGGTTTCCTGCAAAAAGCGGCGCAGATACACCGAAATCAGGCCGAACACACCACCGAGGATAAACGGAATACGCCATGCCCATGCAGTCACTTCCGCCGCAGTATAAGAAGCCTGAACGGCGATAGCGACCAGCGAGCCGAGCAAAATACCGCCGGTGATCCCGGAGGTCAGCGTACCGACACCCAGCCCGTAGCGCTGTTGCGGTGTGTGCTCCGCGATAAATACCCATGCGCCGGGCATTTCACCGCCGATAGCCGCACCCTGTAAAATCCGCATCAGCAGTAACAGGACAGGTGCTGCCACACCGATACTTTCATAGGTCGGCAGCATACCGATAACCAGTGTCGGCACCGCCATCAGGAAGATACTCAGGGTAAACATGCGCTTGCGGCCGATAATATCGCCGAAATGCGCCATAATGATCCCGCCGAGCGGGCGCGCCAGGTAACCGGCGGCGAAAATTCCCAGCGTTTTCATTTGGGCGATAAACTCGTTATCACCCGGGAAAAACAGGTGGGTTAGTGTTCCGGTAAAAAAGACAAATATGACAAAATCATAGAATTCAAGCGTGCCGCCGAGGGAGGATAATCCCAGTGTTTTATAATCGTTTTTATTTAATGGCCTTGCCTGAGGCTGACTTAATGGCGATGTATCGGTTGTCATAATTATGTCCTTTTATTTACTCATTTATTCAATGACGGGGGTCGTGTCATTTTTTTTCTCATTTGTGTTTCCCAAAAGAGAGGTGGCGGCAACAGCATCCCAGTTATCACAGGGATAACCGGAAATAAAAAACGGGAATTGTCTGTTACCGGAGGGTATGCTTTGTTATAGCAAGAAGTTCCGTATATTGTAAACAGCATCAGCCAAAACAAGATGAACATTCTTGCTGTATGCCATAAGATGGATTATTGAACTAAATATGATTTGCGTCACGGATAATAACGTTAAGGAATCCGGAATGACAGCATATTATGAAAACCGGAACAGATAATTAGCGGAATAATTAAAGGTTCAGCCCTTATTATTATTTACCAGTAATACGGGTTTATAAAATACGATTAATAGCATTATATGAATAAGGCTTATCAATATACTCACGAATGAACAGCGGTAAATAAATATAAATAAGTGTGAAGGGCATGATGATTATTTCAGAGCAGCAGTACAGAAGTGATCATATTCACCGGATATTGTCAGTCCGGCATCATAATACTCTGTGGCGGGGTGATAACAAGAGGGCTGAAACTCAGCCAAAAGAGACAAAAACGGCCACGGAGAGCAGAAGTAAAACTTCTCTTTCCGTGGCCGCAGAGGACTATCTGAGCAAAAATCAGACCAGGAACAGGGTGGCGAGACCTAAAAAGATGAAAAATCCGCCGGTATCGGTGATGGCGGTGATCATCACACTGGAGCCGAGTGCCGGATCGCGTCCGAGTTTCATCATCGTCAGCGGGATAAGCACACCCATGATGGCGGCCATCAGCAGGTTAAGCACCATAGCCAGCGTCATTACCGCACCCATAGCGATATCGCCGTAGAGCAGGTACGTAACGACCCCCATAATCCCGCCCCAGACCACGCCGTTGATAAAGGCAACGCCCAGCTCACGCAGCAGCAGGAAGGAAAAACTGCCTTTCTGGATCTGGTGAAGCGCCAGAGCGCGGACAATCATGGTGATGGTCTGGTTACCGGTATTACCGCCGATACCGGCAACAATCGGCATCAGGGTCGCGAGTGCAACCAGCTGGGAAATGGTATGCTCAAACACACCAATCACGCGGGAAGCCACAAACGCGGTACAGAGGTTAATCGCCAGCCACGCCCAGCGGTTTTTCACCGCCTGGCCGACCGGGGCAAACACATCCTCTTCCGGACTTAAGCCCCCCATACGACGGATGTTTTCTTCACTTTCTTCATTCAGGTTATCAACGATATCCTCAACGGTGAGCCGTCCGAGCAGCCGCCCGTTATTGTCCACAACCGCGGCGGAAATTAAGTCATAACGTTCGAATGCACCGGAAGCATCTTCGCCTTTTTCATCCGGCAGGAAGGTGACCGGCTCGGTTTTCATCACATCAGAGACCAGTTTGTCCGGCGACTGGGTGAGAATGGTGGTCAGCGGCAGTTCGCCCTGCAAAATATTATTGCTGTCAATAACAAAGATTTTATCGGTGGCTTCCGGGATATTGCTGCGGTAGCGCAGAAAACGCTGAACCGTTTTCAGCGGAACATTGCCGCGCACGGTGACAAACTCAAAGTCCATCATCTGCCCGATACTGTCCGCCGGGTACTGAAGAACGGTGCGGATGCGGTTACGCAGACTTGGTTCCAGATAGGTCAGCAGGCGGCGCATGGTATCGCGCGGCAGGTGCTCGGCGATATACGCCTGCTCATCCACATGCAGGGTGGCAACGGCACGCAGCAGCTCTTTGTCTGACATATCTTTAATCAGACTGTCCCACACGGACACAGAGGCTTCCACCAGCACTTCCCCGCGCTGGTGGTTATCAATCAGATGCCAGAGCGCGAGACGCTCATCATAGGGCAGGGCTTCCAGCATATCCGCAAGGTCAGCGGCGTGGAGGTCAGTCAGCAGATTTTTGACTAACTTCGATTTTGAATGCAGTTCATCATCACTGAGCCTGGCATGTTCATCGGCGGTGCCCAGAATGGTTTCCACAAACTGTGAGTCGTTGAGGAAAAGAGGCAAAACCTGCTGACGAATGTGGGCCAGCCGCTGGGAGTGCGGATTGACCGGTGATGAGTTATCAATGGAGAAACTGTGTTCAGACATGATTTTCCTTTACACATAAAACTTTTAAACAAATAAGACCGGCCGGGGATTCTCTGTCAGACGTCTTCTTCTTTTATACCGAGGTGCCAGCCGGGCACATCATCCCAGTAAGCCTGCTCTTTTTCCAGATCAAGCTGCATTAATGTGTTGATAGTCAGATAGCGGCGCGGAAAAAACAGGGTCCAGTGTCCTTCATTGGTCTCCAGACGCAGTGAGGAGCGTTTGGTGGTGGACTGGCGCTGATTATTCAGTAAGACCGCGAGGCGCAGGATCTGTATCAGGGGGATGACCTGTTTACGTTTAAACAGTGTGAATTTCGGGATATCGTCACTTTTTACCGCTTTGCGGTGGTAACGCACCAGTGTGGCGAGCAGCAGTTGCTGTTCCTGGGTGAATCCCGGTAAATTGGTGTTCTGCAGAATATAGGCCGAATGACGGTGCAGGCCGGAAAGGTTGATGCTCAGCCCGACTTCATGCAGCCAGACCGCCCAGACCAGAATGGCTTCCAGCTGCGGATCAACCAGGGACGGATTCTGCTCCGCCCACTGACGGTACAGGTTTTTCATGGTGGTGAGGACACGCAGTACCTGGGCGTTATCCACGTTATAGTGTTCCACCAGACTTTGTGCGGTTCGCTGGCGGATATCCTGATGACGGAAACGGCCTTCCATCTCATACAGCACCCCTTCACGCAGGGCGCCGGCAGACAGGCGCAGTTCAGTGATTTCCAGCGCGTCAAACAGGCCGCACAGAATTGCCAGGCCCGGCACAAACACTTTTTTGCGGTCGTCAGACAGCCCCGGTAAATTCAGGGCATCAAACCGTTTGTAACGCAGCACTTGTTTGACCAGCATTTCCAGGCGGACAGGGGTGATAATACCGTCCCGCTCCCCCAGTTCACGCAGGATTTCACAGGCCGCTTTGATGGTGCCGGATGCGCCGAGGCATACATCCCAGCCCTGCACACGGAAAGCAATCGCCAGGTTTTCCAGTTTGGAAACGGCCATCAGCCTGGCGCGGTTAAAGTTGGCCTCGGTGATTTTACCGTCCGGAAAAAACTGACGGCTGAAACTGACACAGCCCATACGGCGGCTTTCGATTAAAATCGGTTCAAAACGTTCGCCGATCACCAGCTCTGTTGAACCGCCGCCGATATCAATCACCAGTTTGCGGCCTTTTTCCGGTTGTGTGTGTTCAACACCCATAAAAATCAGGCGTGCTTCTTCGTGACCGGAAATAATTTCAATCGGATAGGGGATAACGGACGCGGCGCGTTCGAGAAACTCGTGCGCATTGACTGCCTCACGCAGACTGTGTGTCCCGACAATCGTGACCTGTGCGGCGGGAAAGCCCTGAAGGCGCTCGGCAAACAGCGCCAGGCAGGCCAACCCGCGCTCCATGGCTTCTTCGCTCAGTTCATTCTGATCATTTAAGCCTTCAGCCAGATACACCCGCTGTTTCAGGCGGCTGAGAACCTGGAGTGCGCCGTTGACAATACGGGCAATCACCATATGAAAGCTGTTCGACCCGAGGTCGATGGCTGCAATTTCCAGCGGACGATCTTTTTCAGTGATCAGTGATAATGGCATGCACGGGCCTTTTAATTATCCGGTTGTTCCAGGGAACGAATATAGTCATAAACTGCCATCTGCGAGCGGACTTTCCGCTTGTTGCCGCGCGGCACATAATGGTTGGACATCTCTTTATCGAGATAACGCGCCTTCTCATTATCACTGAACTGAATATCCAGAATATCGAGCACCCGGCGGCGCAGCACCGGATCCAGCAGGCGAACCGCCACTTCAATCCGGTAATCGATATTGCGGGTCATCCAGTCCGCAGAGGAGAGATAGACTTTTTCGTCCCCTTTGTTGGTGAACACATACACCCGGTCATGCTCCAGGAACCGGTCAACGATACTGGTCACCTGGATATTCTCACTGTACGGCACCTGTCCCGGCACCAGTGCGCACATGCCGCGCACCAGCAGACGGATTTTCACCCCGGCTTCTGAGGCATCATAGAGACGCTCACTCAGCTGCTTATCCACCAGGTTGTTGATTTTCAGTGTAATTCCGGCTTCATAACCGGCCAGTGCATTGGCTATTTCATCATCAATCAGCTGATTCAGCATTGCCCGTGAATTCTGTGGCGACACCATCAGGTTATCAAAGGAAACCGGCCGGTACGGGTTCTCAATAAAGTTGAACACGCGCCGGACTTCATTGGTGATCTCTTCGTTGGCGGTCAGCAGCGAGTAATCCGTGTAGATGCGCGCGGTTTTTTCGTTGAAGTTACCGGTACCGATATGGGCATAACGGCGGATCACATCCCCGTCTTCCAGCCGCGAGATAATAAACAGTTTGGCGTGGATTTTCAGCCCCGGCGCGGAGAAAATAACATGCACTCCGGCAGCGGTCAGGTGTCTCGCCCAGTGAATATTGGCTTCTTCATCAAAACGTGCCTGTAATTCCACCACTACGGTGACTTTTTTACCGTTGTGTGCCGCGTGGATCATGGAATCGATAATGCGGGAGTCCTTGGCGACACGGTAGATATTCATCTTGATGGAAATCACGCTCGGGTCAAAAGAGGCCTGGCGCAGCAGTTCCAGCACATGCTCAAAAGTGTGATACGGGTAATAGAGCAGCACATCCCGTTCGCGGATAGCATCAAACCCGTTGCGGTGATGATCAAACCAGACATGACGCAGACGCGGCAGCGGTTTGTTTAATAAATTCTTATTGCCTTCATTCGGGAAGCGGATGAAGTCCTTGAAATTATGATAGCGACCGCCGGCAATGACGGAATCATCATTGGTCAGGCCGAGTTTTTCACGCAGCAGCGTCACCATTTCATCCGGCATATCGCGCTGATAAACAAAGCGCACCGGCTCAGCGGTCAGACGCTGTTTCAGGGTGGAGGACATCAGCTCCAGCATCCCGGATTCCATTTCGGTGGCGAGGTCATATTCCGCATCGCGCGTCATTTTCATGGAATAGGCATTGAGGGCATCGAAATCGAAGAAGCCCTTGAAGATTTCATCCAGGCAGTAGCGCAGAATATTGTCGATAAGGATCATCGACTGGCGGCGGCGGCCGTTTTCGGTCGGCAGATTAACAAAACGCGGCACTTTATCAGACGGAATTTCCAGCAGCGCATAGCGGGTCTCACGGCCGGATTTGACAATCTCCACCACCAGATAGGTGTAATCGTCTTTGAGGAATTCGACCAGATCGGTGCTGGTCTGGATCATAATCGGCGTGATGTGCTGGCGCAGATGCTGACGGAAATACTGACGCAGCCAGATTTGCTGTTTCGGCGAAATCTGGCGTTCGTTGATCAGGAAAATCTGGTTACGTGCCATTTCCAGCAGCAGGTCGTTATACAGGGTATCAAATGCCTGATCCTGTTTTGCCACTTTGTTTTCAATTTTACGCAGCAGATGGCGCCCGCTGGCGCCGGAACCACGCTGTTCCTCATTAATCAGGATGCGGCGTTTCACATCCGCATAGCGGACTTTATAAAACTCATCCAGGTTATTTGAGTAAATGCCCAGAAAACGCATGCGCTCAATCAGCGGGTTGCGTTTGTCGGCGGCCTCCTGAAGAACCCGCTCGTTGAACGACAGCCAACTGAGTTCTTTTTCCATATAGAGCCTATCTTGGGACATTGTTACTCCGGAGCGGGTTACTCTGAATCAGGGTTGAACACAGCGTACAGTTTACTAAAAAATCGTTACAGGTTCTGCTTTACGCGGGCATTTTTTTCAACGTAGCTTTCCGCATCCGCAGATTTATTTTTCATGACCAGATATTCCGGCTGAAAAATACACATACGGATGGCAGTGCGGTATTCCCCGTTGACGAAAAACTCATCAATTAACTGGCCTTCGGTATGAAAACCGAGCTTTTTATAGATGTGGATCGCTTTTTCGTTTTCGATATCCACAATCAGATACAGTTTATACAGATTGAGGACAGAAAACGCATAATCCATAGCCAGACGGGCAGCGCGGGACGCAAATCCGTGACCCTGATGTGACGGGGCGATAATAATCTGGAATTCAGCGCGGCGGTGTACATGATTGATTTCCACCAGTTCCACCAGCCCGATCTTGGTGCCGTCGCTTTCCACAATGAAGCGGCGTTCTGACTGATCGTGAATATGCTTATCGTATAAATCACTTAATTCAATAAAGGCTTCATACGGCTCCTCAAACCAATAACGCATAATGCTGGCGTTATTATCCATCTGATGAACAAAAGCTAAATCCTCACGCTCAAGCGGGCGCAGTTTTACAGGCGGAACAGCAGTACCACCGGACATAAATCACCTCGATATTGGTTGTATTTTATCAGTCAGTGTAACACATAACAGAAACGGAATTATCCGGGGATCCGCTTTTCCGCGTCACGATGGGCACAACCGTGTAAAATTATGGCAATTACGTGTTATTTGAGTACCGGTCACAGCAGACAGATGATAAAGTATGTGGTAGTACGCATATCATTAATAAATACCGGATATTTCCATGAACCCGACAAAAGTGTGCCGCACCCGTCTTTATACGCTTACCGACCTGCCGAATATCGGCGAGGCGATGGCGGAAGATCTGCGTCTGCTGGGGTATGAGACGCCGCAGGATATTACCGGTTCAGACCCGGTGATTATGTATGAAATGCTCTGCGCGGTAACCGGCGTCCGTCAGGATCTCTGTGTTATTGATGTGTTCTGGTCAGTCACTGATTTTCTTGCAGGACAACCGGCACAGCCGTGGTGGAATTATACCGGACAGCGCAAAGCGTATCTTAATGAGATGGCGAAACTGCGGTAGTTATGAAAAACGCCCGGAAAAACCGGGCGGAGAGAATCAGAGCGTATTGTGAAAATATAATTTCCCGTCCAGATATATCCCGTCTTCTTTCAGTGCCAGACGCCCCTGCACAAACCAGTTAACCACCTGCGGATAGATGCGGTGTTCTTCCTGTTGTATCCGGGCGGTGAGAGTGTCTTCAGTATCATCCGGCAGAACGGCAATGCGTGCCTGTAAAATGACCGGGCCGCCGTCCAGCTCTTCCGTGACAAAATGTACAGAGGTACCGTGTTCGGCATCGCCGTTTTCCAGGGCTTTCCGGTGCGTGTGCAGGCCCGGATATTTCGGCAGCAGAGACGGGTGGATATTGAGCATTCTGCCGTGGTAATGGCGGACAAAGGCGGGTGTCAGAATCCGCATATATCCGGCGAGGATCAGTAAATCCGGTTGATACTCATCAATCTGTGCCTGCAATGCGGCATCAAAATCATCCCGTGAAGAGAATTCCGCCGGACTGAGTGCCAGTGCGGGAATACCGGCCTGTTGTGCGCGGAGTAACCCGTAAGCGTCCGCTTTATTACTGAAGACCGCAACAATTTCCGCATTGAGAGCTTTTGAATTGCAGGCGTCAATCAACGCCTGCAGATTACTGCCGCTGCCGGAAATCAGGACAACAAGGCGTTTTTTCATCAGCGGATGATGACCTGCGGTTCATCTTCACGGCAGACCGCGATATCACCGATCAGCCATGCATTTTCACCCGCCTCTGTCAGCAGGGCGAGGGCGGCAGGCACAGACGCTGCCGGCAGCGCAATCACCATACCGACACCACAGTTGAAGGTGCGGTACATTTCATAGTCTTCCACATTCCCGGCTTTTTGCAGCCAGTTAAAGACAGACGGCCACTGCCAGGATGAGGCATCAATCCGCGCCTGGGTGCAGGCCGGTAATACACGCGGGATATTTTCCCAGAAACCGCCGCCGGTCAGGTGGGCGATGGCGTGAACATCGGTGTTTTCGATCAGTTTCAGCACAGATTTAACATAGATTTTTGTCGGTGCCAGCAGATGATCCGCCAGTGATTTGCCGTCAAGCTCTGTGGCTGCCGGGTCAGTTTTGCTGACCTCAAGGATTTTGCGGATCAAAGAATAGCCGTTGGAGTGCGGGCCGCTGGAGGCCAGTGCTATCAGCACATCACCGGCGCGGACTTTGCTGCCGTCGATGATTTCTGATTTTTCCGCCACACCGACACAGAACCCGGCCACGTCATAATCATCGCCGTGATACATGCCCGGCATCTCAGCGGTTTCACCACCGACCAGCGCACAACCCGCCTGTTTGCAGCCTTCGGCAATACCGGTGACCACCCGGGCGGCAGTATCGACATCCAGTTTGCCGGTCGCGTAATAGTCGAGGAAGAAGAGGGGCTCAGCACCGGCGACCACCAGGTCGTTCACACACATGGCGACGAGGTCAATACCGATAGTGTCATGACGCGCCAGATCCATCGCCAGGCGCAGCTTGGTGCCGACGCCGTCGGTGCCGGAAACCAGCACCGGTTCTTTATATTTCTGCGGTACCGCACACAGCGCACCGAAACCACCCAGCCCGCCCATAACTTCAGGACGGCGTGTCTCTTTGACAACATGCTTAATACGGGAAACTAAGGCATTACCGGCATCAATATCAACACCGGCATCTTTGTAACTCAGGGAAGTTTTGTCAGTCACTGCGGCCCCCAACGGCGATTGCAAGTAAGTGGGTGTATCGAAAACGCGGCTATTCTAACAGGCCACGCAAACGTTTGCGAGAGGATTTACGCCGGTTTTTGTCAAAATGCGTCAGATCACACTTATTCATGTAACAAACATGAAACGCGTGATAATTGACTATAATCAACAAATCCGGGGTGGCGCTGCGAAAGAAAAGCGGTATAATCTCGCGATTTTTTTGTCCGCCAGGGCTTACACAGTAGGAGAACCCATGAAAGTCGTCGAGGTAAAACACCCGCTCGTTAAACACAAACTTGGCCTGATGCGAGATCATGATATAAGCACAAAACGCTTTCGTGAACTGGCCTCAGAAGTCGGTAGCCTGCTGACCTATGAAGCAACTTCAGACTTAGAAACTGAGAAAGTGACAATTGACGGCTGGTGTGGTCCGGTCGAAATTGAACAAATCAAGGGTAAAAAGATTACCGTTGTGCCAATCCTGCGTGCGGGTATCGGTATGATGAACGGTGTGCTGGAAAGCATCCCGAGTGCCCGTATCAGTGTTGTCGGTGTTTACCGTGATGAAGAAACACTGGAGCCGGTACCGTACTTCCAGAAATTAGCCTCTAATATTGAAGAGCGTATGGCGCTGGTGGTTGACCCGATGCTGGCAACCGGCGGTTCAATGATCGCTACCATCGATCTGCTGAAAAAAGCAGGCTGCACCGCGATTAAAATCCTTGTGCTGGTTGCAGCGCCGGAAGGTCTGAAAGCGCTGGAAAAAGCCCACCCGGATGTTGAGCTGTATACCGCATCCATCGACGATCACCTTAACGAACACGGTTACATTGTGCCGGGCCTGGGTGATGCGGGCGATAAGATATTTGGTACGAAATAAGTTAATGAGCCGACTTGATAGTCGGCTTTTTTTTGGCATATCCCTGAGTAATCATTTAAGAGGTTTAAGATGACGCGCCGCGTTATTGAAGTCGATGAACGCCCACCACTGCTGGTCACCATTCCGTTAAGTTTACAGCACCTGTTTGCGATGTTCGGTGCTACTGTTCTGGTGCCGATCCTGTTTCAGGTAAACCCGGCCACGATCCTGTTATTTAACGGTATCGGGACGCTGCTGTATCTGTTTATCTGTAAAGGAAAAATCCCGGCGTACCTGGGCTCCAGCTTTGCCTTTATTTCACCGGTGCTGATTTTACTGCCGCTCGGGTATGAACTTGCTCTCGGCGGGTTTATCATCTGCGGGCTGTTATTTATGCTGGTGGCGGGGATTGTCAAAATCGCCGGACGCGGCTGGATCAATGTGTTGTTCCCGCCTGCGGCCATGGGGGCGATTGTGGCGGTTATCGGCCTTGAACTGGCCGGAACCGCTGCCGGTATGGCCGGGCTGAAATTCGAGAACGGCGCTACGCCGGACAGCACCACACTGATTATCTCTCTGACCACACTCGGGGTGACGATTCTCGGCTCTGTGGTGTTCCGCGGCTTCCTGGCGATTATCCCGATCCTTATCGGAGTACTGACCGGGTATGCGCTGGCCTTCTTTATGGGCGCGGTGGATTTGACCCCGGTAAGTGAAGCACCGTGGTTTGCACTGCCGACATTCTACACACCGCGTTTTGAGTGGTTCGCTATTCTGACCATCTTACCGGCCGCGCTGGTGGTGATTGCCGAGCACGTCGGTCACCTGGTGGTCACGGCGAATATTGTCAAACGTGATCTGATGAAAGACCCCGGTCTGCACCGCTCTATGTTTGCCAACGGTTTTTCGACTGTATTGTCCGGTTTCTTCGGCTCCACACCGAACACCACCTACGGCGAAAACATCGGCGTTATGGCCATCACCAAAGTGTACAGCTCCTGGGTTATCGGCGGGGCGGCGGTACTGGCGATTCTGCTCTCCTGTGTCGGTAAACTGGCTGCCGCGATTGCTGCTGTGCCGGTGCCGGTGATGGGCGGAGTATCGCTGCTGCTGTACGGGGTTATCGGTGCATCCGGTATCCGCGTGCTGATTGATTCCAAAGTGGATTATAACAAGCCGCAGAACCTGATTCTGACGGCGGTTATCCTGATTATCGGTGTCAGTGGTGCGACCATCCATATCGGTGCGGCTGAACTGAAAGGCATGGCACTGGCAACGGTTGTCGGCATTGGTCTGGCACTGGTGTTCCGTCTGGTGAATATTATCCGTCCGGAAGAGCGGGTAGTGGATGTGAATCTGGATGAAGTGAAGAAAGACTGATTCAGATAACAAAAAAAGCCGCAGTGACTGATGAGCCCGTAAAGGCGGGCATGTTGGTTCTGCGGCTTTTTCCGTCACTGAGTACGGGAAGTATGTTGTTAAGGTTCATTTAGCCGGTGAATTTATGTTAAACTAACGGTGTTTGTTCACCCGTTGG
Organism: Morganella sp. EGD-HP17; assembly: GCF_000512315.2. Lineage (NCBI taxonomy): Bacteria > Pseudomonadati > Pseudomonadota > Gammaproteobacteria > Enterobacterales > Morganellaceae > Morganella > Morganella sp. EGD-HP17. The sequence continues at coordinate 63,448 of NZ_AZRH01000006.1, read as the reverse complement.
CCGAGGTAACTCTGAACACGCCATCTCAGCTGTCATTACCGCTCTCTCTCCCTGATGATGAGACTTTCAACAGTTTCTACGCAGGGGAAAACGCATCCCTGTTATCCGCTATTCAGGCGGCTATCAATCAGCCGCACGGCAGCTATCTCTATTTCTGGTCCCGCGATGGCGGCGGTAAAAGTCATCTGCTGCATGCGGCCTGTGCCGAAGTCTCTTCCAAAGACCGGGCGGTCGGCTATGTGCCGCTGGATAAGCGCGCCTGGTTTGTGCCGGATGTGCTGGAAGGTATGGAGCATCTGTCGCTGGTCTGTATTGATAATGTGCAGTGTATTGCGGGGGATGAAGAGTGGGAAATGGCGCTGTTTAATCTCTATAACCGTATTCTGGAGACCGGCAAGACCTGTCTGCTGATCACCGGGGACAGACCGCCACGTCAGATCCCGCTGCAGTTACCGGATCTCGCTTCCCGTCTTGACTGGGGGCAGATTTACAAACTTCATCCGCTCAGTGATGACGAAAAAATTCAGGCACTGCAACTGCGGGCAAAGCTGCGCGGGTTTGAGCTGCCGGAAGATGTCGGGCGCTTTATCTTAAAACGCCTCGACCGTCAGATGCGCACACTGTTTGATATGCTGGACAGGCTTGATCATGCCTCGATTGTTGCCCAGCGCAAACTGACCATTCCGTTTGTCAAAGATATCCTGCGGTTGTGACCATCAGTTAAGCAGGGCAATCACCGTTACCCCCCACTGGAGCACCATACAGAGTGCACCCTGCTGAAACAACCGTTTTGTGCCGCGCCAGCGCTGTGAGAAGTGGGTGTGCTGTGCTCTGCCCGGAAACAGTGTCGTCAGGGATTCATCAAAAATATCGGTATCGGACGATTGTGCCAGGCGGCGGAACAGATGGTGATCCAGCCACAACCGGAAGATAAAATACATGGCGCACAGAAAGAACAGGATCCCCGCCGCCATCGGATATTCACCGGAAAAACCGGAAATATAAAGCAGAAACTGCGTCAGAAAGGCCATCACCGATAAGGCAGCCAAAAAACGCCAGCCCGCCGTAAAAATCACAATTATCTGTTCGTCATGAGGTCTGTTATTCATCGTTTTTTCCGTAACGGGCTGCCCAGCGGGTCAGGGCGGCAATTGTCTGTTCCCGCAGAACAATTTGTGGCCGGGCCTGTCTGACGGCCGCCAGCGCCTGCTCCACATTGTCTGCCAGCCCGGCACGTATCAGCCAGGCGACCACGACGGTAGTACTGCGGGTGTAACCCAGTTTACAGTGTACATAAACCTGACCGGATTGCGCCAGGCGGCTGAGATTGTTCACCGCCGTTTCAATCTGCATCTCTGTCAGCGGAAACAGATCCAGCTGCGGCTGACAGTGATAAGCCAGCCCGGCGGTATAGCGACTGCGGGGAAATTCCCCTGTCATATCCAGTACGGCGGCAGCCGTCAGTGGTGCGGCAGGATAACCACCCAGCGCGATATGCTCATTGACCACACTGGTGTGACGGCACCGTTTTGCATACCAGTAATAGCTGATTTGCGCCGCAATCCGGTATGGCAGCAGCAGGAGTGCGGCAGAGGGTGAAATGCGCCCGGCGCTGTCCTTCTGAAACACTGATGCGCCGGCCCCGAGATAACCCGCCGTGATGCATAAAAATGCCAGCCCCGGCCACAGCAGCCACCAGCCCTGACCACCTATCACGACAGCCGCTGTTATCAGCACCAGCGAAATAACGGCGTACCGCCCGGCCAGCTGATAGCCGCGGCGGATACGGTGCGGGGCCCACTGCCAGCGTGTACTTACCGGCAGCAGATAGCTTATCACCACACCGGTGGCGGCACCGGTGATCACATCAATAAAATGGTGCTGCCAGGTTGTCAGTACAGAAACTAAGATCAGAATTGACCACAGGTGCAGAAGCCATTGCCATTTCTGCGGTGTGTGCGCCCAGAAGCGCAGCCACAGCAGCCACAGCAGAATGATATGCAGAGAAGGGGCCTGGTTAAACGGCAGATCAAACATCTCCAGCTGGTCAAACATCCAGCCTGCGGTACCGTCTGTCTGCGGACGGAGAAAACTGAATTTCAGCGGAAAGATCAGGAACCCGGCGCAGGCTGTCAGTGACGCAACTGCCAGCCGAAGCCCGTGAATACACTGTTCGCGCAGAGAGGTGCAGATAAACAGGGATAATCCGTAGAAGAGATCGATGCTCCAGTACGGAATAATTGTCCACGGCAGAAACGGAATATGTGTTTCCCAGCTGAACGCAAAAGAAGGGACTGACGGCAGCGACGCGGTATAGGTATTGACCTGTCCGTAAGTCAGAAAAAAGAAAGGTGCCAGAAACAGCAGCCAGAGCAGGGCAAATCCCCACCGTTTACGGCGGGAAGCGGGCAGCGGCAGTGCGGCATCAGACATAATTTTTCATTCCCTGTAAAACAGAAGATGCGCAAAAAGGCGCATCTTCATCAGTATGATAACAATCAGCGGCGTCTGGCGACTGAGACACTGAAAATACCCCAGTTATCAATGAGCTGATCCAGTTTTTCAAATCCGGCCTCATCCACCAGCGCATCCATTTCCCCCTGGCTGCGGCAGCGCATCACCCAGGCTTTTCCGCCCTGATGGCTCGGCAGAACGCGGGCTATCATTTCTACCTGCGGGTGCCACGGCTGACAGGTGTAGACAAGATAACCGCCGCTTTCAATCGCCTGCGCCAGCCCGGCAAGGGAATCGCGCAGCAGATGGTTTTCCGGGAACAGTTCATATAACCCGCTCACCACACCGAGGGTCGGTTTCGGGGTGACCGCCGCCAGATCGGCGGTATCAAAGGCATTGCCCTCTTCAAAACGGATTTTGTCTTCCAGGAAGCGCTCTTTGATCTGTAAACGACCCTGTTCCACATTGATGGTGCTGTAATCGCGCATCAGAACAGATTCTATCCGGCTGTAATCATTAATTGCATCAAAGAGATAGCGGCCCTGACCGGCAGCGATATCCATGATCCGCACCGGCTGACCCTCTTCCTGCAATGCCCGGATGGTGCGGCGCAGAATTTTCTCAATATTCACTTTGCGTTGGCGGATCCCCTGCCAGCCGATACTGTTGAGATACTGGCGGTCAACAATGCGGCCGAAAATGCCTTTGCCCTGAGCCTGGTTACGGTAGACATAATCGAGGGTGGATCCGGAATCAAAGCCTTTATCGTAGCCGATACTGACGCCTTCCGAGGCTTTGCCGAGGGTGGACATCGCTTTGCTGAGCAGTTTATAACCGAGATTTTTCGGGCAGTAATCCGGCAGCGGAACCTGCAATTCACGATAAGCATCGGCACCGGCGCTGCACACATCCTCAAACCGGTAATCGTGCTGATAGCGCGGCTGTTCAAACAGGGTGGTGACAAAGCGGCGGATTTCCGCCAGCGGGATATGACGATCTTTTTCGCCCAGAGTGTCGTGATAAAACCCCGGCAGAATATGTTTTTCTTTATACGGGGTGTTAAGCCGCGCATAGAACTGATTCTGCGGCTTGCGGTGCACCACGTGGTCACTGCCGGAGATAAACAGCTGAGTCGGCACTGTTATCGCGGCAGCATCCGCCACCAGACGGTCAGCGGTTTTGTAGAGCTCCAGCAGGATATTGACGGCAATCGGCCGGGTGATCAGCGGATCCCGCTCAAATGAAGCGATACGTACCGGGTCGTGGGTGAGATATTTGGCTTTAACGTAGGAATTAACATAAAACAGCCCGCGAATTTTCTGCATCAGCGCCAGTCCGCTGCGGGCAAACGGCACATAGAGTTTGACTTTAAAGGCCGGAGAAGCCAGTACCAGACCCCGGATCTTCGGTGCGAAATCATGCACCCAGCCGGTCAGGGTGACTGCGCCGACACTTTGTCCGAGCACGACCATGTTCTCGATAGGAATTTCATACTCAGATGAAATGAAGTTAATAAATTCATTGATGTCGCTGATAGATGTGCCCATCGACGGGCTGTAGCCTCTGGGCCCGTCATTGCGGCCGTGACCTCTGGCATCCCAGGCAAATACCGCGAAATCAGGTAACGCCAGCTCATCCGCAAGATGTGCCACACGTCCGGAGTGCTCATGACCCCGGTGAAACAGCATAATGGCTTTCTTTTCTGCGGTTGCGGAAGGCCAGTAACGGAAGAATAACCGCTGCTGGTCACTGGTGGTAAAGTGAGATTCAATGGATTCACGCTGAGTCGGATAATCAGAAGATACACTCATAATCAGTCCTTTTGAGATGCGCTTTGTTGCGCAGATTCCTGCAACGCACGCCGGATACGGTGATAACAGGTAAGAAACAGCAGGGCGGCAAAGACCGCAAACAGCACCGGAAACAGTGCGGAGTCAAGGGATGCGGGAAAAACCGCCGCCCACAGACCCAGTGCGCCGAACAGAAAGGCGCGGTCACTTTTTCCGGCAGGGCCGTCATAGCGGCGTGATGCCCCGATAGTTTGTGCCAGTACACCAATAAATTCAGTCAGTACAGAGAGAAACAGGGTCAGCAGTATCCAGATGGCTGCTCCCGGAAACAGCAGGACAAACGGGAAATAAAGAATCGTATCGGATACCACATCGCCCAGTTCATTGAGGATCGCGCCGAAGCGGCTTTTCTGGTGATGTTCGCGGGCCAGCATGCCGTCAATGGCATTGAGCGCCATCCGGATAAACAGCACCGGCGGCAGAAGCAGAAACAGGCGCGGATCGGGAAACAGGATCAGGATGAAACCGGTAAGCAGGGAAAGGAACATCGCCGCCAGCGTGACCTGGTTGGCCGTGATTCCGGCATTAAACAGGCGGATTACCACGGGACGCAGCAAGTTCTGAAACTTCGGTTTTAGATCATAAATGGTCATTTTTTTCCCTGATGATACACAGTCAGTTATCTGTATTATCAATACGTTATTCTGTGATCGCCGCAATAAGAGTTTTCTTAAGTTAATACGGTGTGATCACAGGGCTGTGTTGTTACAGGTATGACAGTCTGCGGCAGGGAAAGTTTCTGATAAAAGCAATACCGCCGTGAAAACGGCGGTATAACAGGGGGTCAGCGCGGTGAATTTACGGAAATATTATGACTGATGCCGGTCAGACGTTCTGATGCATGCAGCGGTTTGCGGACATCAAAAATGACCTCATTATTTTTTGCAGCATTGATAACCACCGGCAGTGTTTCGCGGTGAGAATAGAGTGAGGTATTGGTTGAGCTGCAATCCTGACAGATCACACCATTCGGGTTAACAATCACCAGACTGGCCTTGCCGCCGGCGACAAAGGTATTACCGCGCAGGTGGGTTTTATTGTTGCCGAGCACTTCATTAATAATGGTTTTGGCATTTTCTTTATTATGAATGACGAGGCCTTGCTTGCCGACATTATAGTCAGTAAAAATATTATGCGAGATCCCGCGGTTATCCGGTGATGTAATCACCAAAACCGGTTTCCCTGATTTATCTTTAAACAGCGATGTTTCCGCTTCCGGACTGGCTACCCGGATTTTATCGCCGTTACGGTAGGTATATTCTGTGCTTCCCGGTCCGGCGGCAACAGCAGCAGAGAATAATGCAACGGAAATGAATGATAACGCCGTTAATGTTTTTTTCATGATTTATTCCTTTAATCATTATATTAAGTGTAAATAACCAAACGAACTTTACCACTTGAAATAAATGACGATTTCATAAAAAGAACATAAGATCTAAAAATAGATAAAGTTATAAATTAATAAATAAAAATACAGGGTATTTGTTTCAGGAATGAATTAATTATTATTGATAAGGTCATCATGAGTATCAGCAATGATTGTTCATAGGATATCTTCTGGTGAGTGTATGACTGTATTGCTTAATTAACACACCGGAGGTGTTATGTGCTTTATTAATAAGATGAAAAAATTATTTATTATATTATTTTCTGTTTTTCCCTATTATATATATGCATCAGAAATAACTCCGGCTAATAACCGTTTAAAAGTAAATGTCAAAAGAGATATAACTATTATTGACATTTCAAGGCCGGATGGAAATGGATTGTCACATAATCAATACAGTAAGTTTAATGTTTCTGAAGTCGGCGTGGTATTAAATAACGGAACAGAAGACAGTCAATCTTATCTGGCAGGTGAAATAGAGGGAAACATAAATCTGCGGGGGAGTAGTGCCAGTTTAATTATTAATGAGGTAATCAGTGATGGTCTATCTGACTTTTCGGGGGCTATGGAGGTTTCCGGTAACCCGGCATCAGTTATTATTGCTAATCCCAATGGTATTACCTGTGATGGCTGTCATTTCATTAACACGCCAGATATTACACTTGCCACGGGGAATGTGAATTTTAATCCTGAAAATAAATTTTCATCTCTCAATGTAAGAAATGGATCAATCACGATAAATAAAAAAGGGATGGATACATATGCACAAAAAAATACTAATCTTATCAGTGCTGATACGAAAATAAATGGAAAGATAAATACAAAAAATCTTTTTATTATAAATGGTACAAATAAAATTAATTACCAGGATGGTATTCAGGAATCTATATCCGGTTTTATGGGGAATCAATCATCATCAGTAAATATGACTGAGGAAGGTGGGATTTCGGCTGAAAAAATTCGCATTATTAATACAAGTAGTGATGGCAATGTACAACTAAATAATATTGAGTCTGTTAATAATGGTATAAGTGTAACAGCAAAAAAAGCGGTATTATTATCGGGAAATATAACATCAAAAGAAAGAATAAGAGTAATAGCCGACAACATTATTATAAAAGATAAAGCAAAGGTTGCTTCCGGTCGTGATACTACTCTTATATCAAATGATATTTTAAATGCCGGAGAGGTTATATCAAAAGGTAATGCACGTATTTTTTCTGATGTTGTTAATAATCAGGGCCACGAAGCAATTATACAGGCAGAGGAAAATTTATGGATACAAAAAAATCCGGAAGGTGATTTTAGCAAGAGTGTTGTTAATAAATCAGCTTCACTAAAGTCTGAACGTGGTAATTTAATTATAAAAGCAAAGACATTAACTAATGTCAGTAACTCTGAGCCTGTTGAGTTTTTTAAGATTCCGGCAGAATCTACCGAGGTTCGCAGCGTCGGGAATCAGTTGCGTTATTTGCCTATGTGGCGGCGAGATGGGTTATTGATTGTATATCCGGAATTAAAAAACTTTAAATATGAAAAATGGTTTGATGAAATAGATTTACTAGCTAATGACAGTGTTAATGTTGAAAAATATGCAGTGAGATATAAGAGTGATTATCATCCTGCGTATATAGATTCCGGTAAAAAAATATATATAAATGCGAATCACTTTGACAATAATGATTCATTTTTATCTGCAGGGGGAAATATAGTTTTAACCGGCAAGGATATCAATATTAAAAATCATGGTCTGGGTATTTTAAAACTATGGGAAAGATATGAACCGGAAGATATAAACAGTGAATGGCTGCGTTTTTTTGTTGAGCCGGATACTATTCCCCCCGGGGTAATGGTTAATGATATTAAAATTCCCTTTCAGAAAAAGGAGCAATTTTATACATGGATTAGCCATGGGGTGGCTGACAGTCCATCTGTAAGTTCAGAAAATCTGATTATAGATTATAGCAATACAATTAATGTAGAGAGTAAGATCCCTGAAAAACACTATCCGGTAAATGAGATTATCAGAGATAGTTTTAGTCATCATTTAGCTGCAGAAAATATATTGTTGAATTCTTCATCAATAGATTTGAAGTCAAAAATAGGTGCAATTAATAATTTAAATGTTCAGGCTAAAGAGAAAATTTATTCACGTGAAAGTACATTGGTAGCGGGTAAGTCATTATCATTAACAGCAGATAGTATTGAACTTGAAAATACCAATATAAAGTCCGGTGAGCTGTCTCTTATTGCAAAGAAAGGCGATGTAATATACTCAACAGGAATCAGGCCTGTATTTACATCTGACATTTCTGCGCTGCCTCTGTTACATGCACCTGGTGGCATCTATGCAGATGCAGGAGGTGATATTACATTCAAAAATATAGCATTCACATTAAATAGTCATGTGGATTTATCTTCCCGAAAAAATATACTGATTGATTTTGATCCGAAAACGATATCAGGAATATCCACAAAAAAGGCAGATTATGAAATAAAATCACTGTCAGATAAATTTCAGGAATGGACACTTTCAGATTATATCACCCTGAATGCCGGAAGTGATATTGCTATTAATGGTACAGATATTAGCAGCAAAAATGATATAGGTTTTTATTCCGGCGGAAATATAGATATTACCTTTGATAAAAAATGGGAAGGCCGTAGTGATATCTATGCAAGATATTTAAGGCCCAAAATACGCATTCATTCAGAAAGAAACTTTATTATTAACTCTGCCGGAGATGTAAATCTATTGAATGCAGGCCTGCATGCTGATGAGTCTTTATTATTGTTTTCTGGCGGGGAGTTTAGCCTGGCAGGGATTCCTTATTCAGCAATAAGGTATTCTTATGATGATTACATTGATAATCGCTATGTAAGTTCTTATCTTACAGCAAAGAAAAATATTACATTAGTGGCGGAAGGTGATGTTAATCTGCATGCAGCAATACTCTCCTCTGATGATGATATATATATTCATAGCAGTGGAAATATTCAGTTGGGATCTGAAAAAATACACTATCGTCAGAAAAGACGTGATTATCTGGAAGATACATATCGCCATGTCAGTACACTGGTAAAAAGCAAGAATAAATTAACACTATTGTCTGAAGGCAGTGTTTTATTTCAGGGTGCTGAGCTTATTTCTGATGGTGTAATGGATATCTCGGCAAAGGGCGGGTATTTATATGCACAGGCAATGGAAGAAACGAGTCATTATGAAGATAAGAAAAAGAAATGTAATCGTTGGACATTCTGTATAACAAAAAAAGAAGTTACAAAGGTAAAGTATGAAGTAAAAAATAAAACGACAGAATTTACATCGAAAGAAGATATTAATTTAATCGCCCTGGATGATATCACACTTGAAGCTGCAAAAATTTCAGCAGCTAAAAATGCCAGGCTGAAAAGTATCTCAGGGAAAATTAATTTTAAAGCTGTTAACGACTCACTTTATGAGCAAACCGTCAGCCATTCAAAGGGTTTTTACATTACCCGCCGGGATCAGGGGCACTCGCTGAGCCGCTGGCGGTTGCCGCAGATTTATTACGGCGGAAATTTATCTGTTGATGCAGCAAAAGGCATAACCGCAGACAGTAAAACTTTCAGCATTCCTGAATTTAAAGAATCCGCAATGATGCTGAGCAGCCATACCGGAACAGGTTGGCTGAAAGAACTGATAACCCGTGATGATGTTCAGTGGAACCGGGTCGCAGATGCCTATCAGCGCTGGGACTATAAAGAGCAGCACCTTAATCCGGTGGCATCGGCTGTTCTGGCTGTCGCCGTCACCGCTGCGACATCGGGCTCCGGGCTGGCAGCGTGGGCGGGGAGTACCGCATCTTCCGCAGCCACAGGAACGGCTGCCGCTGTTATTTCCGGAGCCGCGCATTCCGGAATGATAGCACTGACAACACAGGCAGCGGTTGCACTGGCGGAGAATAAAGGCAATTTATCTGAAACATTTAAATCTCTGGGGCGCAGTGAAAGTGTTAAGTCTGTTATTGGTCAGATGGTTGTCGGAGGGGCGTTCAATGGTCTGGATAAATCGATGGGCTGGCAGAACGGAAATCCGGCACAATCGCGGATTCCGTTACTGAGTGACGGAGATTGGCACAAGGTTGCACAGCGCGTTTCCGCCCAGTCTGTAATCAGCTCAGCGGTGGGTTCGGCAGTATCAGAAACAAGTTTCAGGGAGAACTTTATTAGTGCGCTTCTCAGTAACACGGGAAGTCAGTTTAATGCTGAGGGCGCAAAATTAATTGGTGACCACGGTGAAATATTAACGGAACCGGGCAAAGCAATTACGCATGCTGCGGTTGCTGCTGTCAGAGCTGAGCTGACCAACCGGAGTGTCAGAGGAGCGGTTACCGGGGCGCTGGCAGCGTCGGCAGCCGGTATTATATTAGGCGATTCTTTAGATCAGACAGCGCAGGAACATGAACAACAGGCACAGCTGGCCCGGATGACAGGTGCTGTTGCCGGATTGATTGCAACAGGCCATATCAACGGGCTGACCACTGCGGCGGATGCTGCTGAGATCGTTGAACGTTATAACCGTCAGTTTCATTTGCAGGAATTAAAGGCGATAGAGGAACTGGCTGACGGTGATAATTTTAAAAAAGAGCGCCTGCTTGCAGCAGGTTGCCGTCTGATCAACTGTACTGTGCAGGAATCTGCAAATTCACCGGATAAATTACGTTTTGATGCGTTAATGGCAAAATATCCGGAGACATATCTTGAAGATAATTTACTGACAAATTACTGGGTGACAAAAGCGGATGACGGCATTCGTTATTATCCCTGGTCAGTTGCACCTGAAAAAGTACAGCTTTTTACTTACAGTGAAACTGAAAGACATGATGATATTGATGATTTTGTCCGTAATCAATATGCGGAATATATAACAGATTTTACCGGTCTGGAAAAAGCAACTGCCGAAATTATTATCGACAGTATATTGATGTCATCAGTGAATGGCAGGAGAGGTAATCCTGCCAGAATGCATAAACATATCAGAAAGGTCAGTTATGCAGATTTAAATCAAATCTATACCACCGATAAAAAGGGCAATAAAATCCCGATGAAATGGTATCAGTCAGGTTCCTCTGTCAACCAGCAGGGTATGCCGTTTGAGCATTATATTGGTACACAATTACCGCCAGGCTCAAAACTCCCGGATGGATTCAAAACCTTTGATTATTATGACAGTAAAGATAAAATAGCGATTAGCGTAAAAACTATTAACACTCAAACAGATAGTAGACTAAATAAACCTGATGCCATAAAATATATCATTAATGGCCATGTTAATAAAATGGCTCAGTTTACAGATCACATAAAAGAGGGTACTCCATTGAGCACAGATGATATCAAGAAAAGAGTATTACATATTGGTCTTCCGGAAAAAACAACATCTGAACAATGGAAGTCAATAAATAGTGCAGTAAAGAACGCAAACGATAAAAATATAGATATTAAAATAACCATTATAAAAGGTAATTAGTATGAATTCGATAAATTCGGATGAGTTTAATGCAGTCGTAAGTTTTAATGAAGATTATTTTTATTTTTTAAGGATGATTAATCATGGGTTGTTAATACCGGACTATTTATTTGGTGATATTATTATTCCTGTGGATGCAGCAATTGACAATATTGGCTTAAGTTTAAAGCAGGTTCTTACAAAAAATAAAGATGGAGAGTCTGAAAGTTATTATATATTTGATCATGAATTAAACAAGGAGAATTATAAAGAAAACATAGTAAAGTTAATGAGGTTATGCGGATATAAGAATAAAAAATTACTTTTTAAAAAAATGAATAAATGCCTTGTAAGGCAAGTTGGTAATATTATTAAAATAAAACCCCTAAACCATATTAAACTCGAAGCTTGGGACGGTGATGGTATATCAGAAACTGACGATGTCATTATTCCGGTATCGGCTTCAGATGAAGAGTTGGGTAATGCCGTTATCGAGGCGTTTTCCCGCTGTAAGGGAAGGCAATTCTGAGTTCTGTTCCCGGCAGTTACCGGAGGACATAAGGTATCATTGGTTCAGCGAATGATAAGAATATAGAGATTAAAATAACCATTATAAAAGGTGAATAAATATGAACCAAAATACTGAACAGGGGTTAAATGCCAGAATAGGTTTTAATGGCGATTTTTATCATGTTGATACCATGTCCGGGCATGGTATTTTAATTGTGGATAACCTGTTTGAGTCTTGTCTGTTATCAAAAGATACCACAGCGGAAATGCTCGGTTTGTGTTTAAAGAAATGCCTGAAACAAAGCCGGATAGTAGATCCGGGAAATTATGATTTCTTTGACTATAAAAAAGTAAAAGAAAGATATGAAGAATGGATTAAAAACATCATTCAATTGCGCGGATATAAAAATAAAAAAACACTTTTTAAACAAATGAATACATGTAATGCAAGGCAGGTTGGTGACCTTATTACAATAAAACCTTCAAACCATATTAAACTTGAAGCTTGGGACGGTGATGGTATATCAGAAACTGATTATGTCATTATTCCGGTATCGGCTTCAGATGAAGAGTTGGGTAATGCCGTTATCGAGGCGTTTTCCCGCTGTAAGGGAAGGCAATTCTGAGTTCTGTTCCCGGCGGTCACCGGGGACAGATGATCAGGTTCAGATAATCTCCAGCACCTGCTCCGGCGGACGGCCGAGGCGGGCTTGTTTGCCTTTAATCACTATCGGGCGCTCAATCAGTTTCGGGTTATCATGCATGGCCTGAATCAGTGCTTCCTGATCGGTCACTGTCGCGAGCCCCAGCTCACTGTAAAGGGCTTCTTTGGTGCGCATCAGTTTGCAGGCGTCATCAAATTTCAGCTCACGGAGCACAGTTTTGATTTCTGCCACTGACGGCGGAGTGTCCAGATAGAGCATTACTGCCGGAGACACGCCGTTTTCTTCCAGCAGTGCCAGAGTTTCACGGCTTTTGGAGCAGCGCGGGTTGTGCCAGATAGTGACAGTCTCAGTCATGGTTTTCCTCATTATTTAAATTGTTTGAATTGCAGCTGTAACTGGCGGATCTGGTCAATCCGCGCATCATAACGCGCCTGATCATAACTGCCGGGTTTCGCCTGACGGGCGGCTTCGGTCAGGCTGCGGATAGCACCGTCAAAGTTGCCCATTAAGTTCTGATATTCCGCCCGTGCGGCCAGTTCGTCCGTGCGGCGGCCGGCTTTTCCGCCTGCTTCTGCCAGCAGATCCCAGCCGCTCGGGTCAGCAGGGTGATCAAAGGTATAATTGCGCAGAATCTTAGTTGCTTTATCATATTGTTTATTCTGAATATAGGCATTACCGAGGTTTATCTGATATACCGAATTCCCCGGTTCCCGTTTCAGGGCATTTTCCAGCCTGGTCACCGCCTGAGAGGTTCTGTTCAGACCGATATCCACATCTGTCATGACATCGATAAACCAGACATTGTCAGGATCGGCAGCCAGTAATTTCGACAGAATTTGTGAGGCGGGTTCATATTTGTTGTCACGGTAGAGCAGAATGGCACGGGCATAATCCGCCGCCATTTGTTCTTTACTGTTGCCTTTGCTGTAGTTATCAATCATCTGGTCAGTCGCATTGCGCAGCGGCTGGCCGCCGTACATTGCCATCGCCCGGGCGCGCGCCAGCAGGAAATCAAAGGACTGTGGCGGATTTTTACGCGGCATCTGACCGGCACGGCTGCGCGCATCCGCCAGACGGCTGTCCGGCAGGGGGTGAGTCAGCAGCATTTCCGGAGGTTTGGAGCTGTAACGGGACATATCCACCATGATGGTCATAAAGTCCGGCATACCCTGCGGGTCAAACCCGGCACGGCTCAGTGTGCCCATGCCGATGCGGTCCGCTTCCTGCTCGTTGGATTGTGTAAAGCTGATCATATTCTGCTGGATCCCGGCCATGGTCGAGGTCATGGCGGCGGCACCGACCGGGGTGCCGGTCATCAGAAGCAGGATAGAGCCCAGAGTGGCCGCCCAGGCCAGCGGTGCTTTGTTCTGCTGATCTTCCATCATCCGCGCCAGGTGGCGCTGGGTAACGTGAGCGATTTCGTGCGCCATCACAGAGGCGAGTTCACTTTCTGTCAGGCTGTAGCGGAACAGGGAGGTGTGCAGAACCACATTGCCGCCGAAGAAGGCAAAGGCGTTAATGTTCGGGTTGGCTATCAGGAAAAAATTAAACGGGGTTTTGACCGAGTCAGCGTTTGAGACCAGACGCTGGCCGAGATTATTGATATATTGCAGCAAAACAGGATCATAGACCATCGGGGAGCTGCTGCGGATCATCCGCAGATAAAAGTCCCCCATCAGGTTTTCCTGTCCGATACTGAGTGTACCGCCGGCGGTGGTGCCGATTTCAGGTAACGCATCCTCAACCGCAGCCTGTGCGGCAGGCAGTACCGGGAAGGTCAGGGCAAGGCTCAGTAAGACGGCTAACGGTTTTTTCAGAAACGTATTCATAGGATGACGCTTTCCCCGTTGATTATCACTGGTAATAATTCGTGTATCATAGCAAACACTCAAGTAAAATCCTCACACAGTCTGCCCGGTGGGCAGGATTTGTCATATTTTTGCCGCTAATCCCGGGAGCAGAACAATGTTAGATTTGATCATTCAGTGGTACCGACGACGTTTTGCCGATCCGCAGGCAGTTGCTTTGACCGTTATTTTACTGGCGGGTTTCGGAATTATTTATTTTTTCAGCGGTATCTTAGCGCCGCTGCTGGTGGCAATTGTACTGGCGTACCTGCTGGAGTGGCCGATTCATCAGATGGAAAAACGGGGCTGCTCGCGCAAGCTGGCGATTATGCTGATCCTGACGCTGTTTATCGGGGTCAGCGTGCTGGTGATCTTTATCCTCGCGCCGACGGTCTGGGGACAGGGGCGTAACCTGCTGCTGGATATGCCGAATATGTTCAGTCGTTTCAATGAGTTCGCCCGTGAACTGCCGAACCGTTTCCCTGCGCTGATGGATGTCGGGCTGATGGATATGATCCTCGATAATGCCCGCAGCAAGCTGCTCTCAGTCGGGGATTCAGTGGTGAAAATGTCGCTGGCGTCACTGGTGGGATTACTGGCGCTGACCATTTATCTGATTCTGGTGCCGTTGATGGTGTTCTTTTTACTGAAAGATAAAGAACAGCTGCTGCGCGGTTTTCAGCGTATTCTGCCGCGTAACCGCTCACTGGCCGGGAAAGTGTGGGTGGAGATGAATCAGCAGATTTCCAACTATATCCGCGGCAAAGTCACCGAGATGATTATTGTCGGTGTTTGTACTTATATCGTCTTCGCGGTGGTCGGCCTGAATTATGCGTTACTGCTGGGTGTGCTGGTGGGGCTGTCAGTCCTTATCCCGTATGTGGGGGCGGTGATTGTGACGGTGCCGGTGGTTCTGGTCGGGCTGTTCCAGTGGGGACTGGATTCGGATTTCTGGACCATGTTTATCGCCTATCTGGTGGTGCAGGGGCTGGACAGCAATATCCTGGTGCCGATCCTCTATTCTGAGGCGGTGAACCTGCATCCGCTGGTGATTATTTTGTCGATTATTATTTTCGGCGGATTATGGGGATTCTGGGGCGTATTCTTTGCTATCCCGTTAGCAACCCTGATTAAAGCAGTGATTCATTCCTGGCCTGAAGAGGTTGCTGAAGATAATATACAATCAGTATCAAAGGAATAATCAAAAAATAAAAAGTGATGTTTTTATAAAACATCACTTTTATATTCATACCGCTATTCGGTCAGATATCAAAATTATGGGTGGTAACTGACACGTTCTCATTCCGGGAACCATTGCCATAAACACCAACAATACCATGTATTGCAGAGTCAGCATCTGTTCTCAGATAATGGTCATTATAGAATTGTACTGAACCGGCAGTGACATTCATTTTTCCGGTAAACATTATGCCATCGTTTTTAATGTGTACGGCGTCATGCTTTCCTGCAATATTGAATTGTCCGGTTGCAAATGTGGCACCGGTATCATTACTGACAGATAAGGTATTATCTCGCAGATAACCCTGATATGCATTATTTTTCAGGTCAATCATATGGTTGATGTTATGACTGTTAATGGACATATTTTGGGCATAAAAATTATTTGGTTTTTCCCCTGCTGTAGTATTGTAAATGGAGAAATTGCCATTATAATCAACAGTCAGATTTTTTGTACTAATCTTTTGATAATTAGAAATACTACCATTTTTTGCATTAATATTAATATTTGATGCTTTAAGATAACCATCATTAATAAGTTCAGAATGTAGTAAGTTTAAGTTAACCTCCGATAATATAATATTACCGTTATTTGTTAACGTTGCATTTTTGGCATTGACGGTCATTTTACCGCGTATTTTAGTATCGCTGTCGATCAATGAATTCGAATATGAGCCTGAACTATTAACTACTTCCCCCGGGGTTAATTTAATATCAGAAATCTGAGAGTTAAGATTATTTTTAAGATCGATATTATCTGCACCAATATTAATCGTTGTATGCGGTGAATTAACATAAGAGCTGTTGATTTCAACGCTGTTTCCCGTTAATGTCAGGTTGCTTTTTATCGCATTTTTTTTGACATTACTAACGATAACATTATTCGTTATATTTTTAAAACCGATTAGTTTTCCTGTAGTAACATCAAGTGAAGTATTTCCGGCTAATAGTGTCAGGTGGCTAACATTAGATACACCACAGCTGTTACAGTTAACGCCATTCGGGTTAGCAATGACCAGACTGGCTTGTTTACCAATAATGGCCATAGTGCCATCGAGCTGACTGATATTGGTTCCGGTTACTTCGTTGATAATCACACGAGCTGATGGTGAATTATCAATATTCAGGCCATTTTTTCCGACATTGAATTCAGTAAAGTAATTGTGTGAAATACCATTTGAATTTGGTGTGCTGATTGATTGTGTCGGTTTATTATCCTTAATCCGGATATTAACTTCGGGTGATGCCTGATCTGTCGTGATTTTATAACCATCACGATAGGTGAAATCTTGTGTCGCCGCCGATAAATAAGCAGGTGATAAAAATAATAATACGGTAGCAATTTTGGTTAACTTCATTAAGTATCCCTTTTAATAGCGTGACATCATTGTCAGCAGAGATACAATATCATATTAACTTAATTACAAAGTACTAATATCCAGAATATGTATTTTTTTTTAAAAAAACATCAGGAATATAAAAAACACTACCGGGAGATAGTGTTTTTATCATTCCGGCAAATAAATCAGCTGTGAGCTTTGAGGTATTCAAGCACAACCTGATCATGGTCGCTGGTTTTGAATTTATCAAAAACATGCTCGATTTTACCGTCAGCGCCGATTAAGAAGCTGATGCGGTGAATACCGTCATAGGTTTTCCCCATAAACTGTTTTTCACCCCAGACGCCAAATGCTTCAGCAACCGCGTGGTCTTCATCTGACAGCAGGGTAAAATTCAGTAACTCTTTTTCCGCGAAACGAGACAGTTTTTCGGGTTTGTCTGTACTGATCCCCAGCACTTCAACATTGAACTGTTTCAGTTCATCCATATTGTCGCGCAGACCGCATGCCTGGACAGTACAGCCCGGCGTCATGGCTTTGGGATAAAAATACACCAGCACACGCTGACCGGCATAATCGGCCAGGCTGATTGATTCACCATCCTGGTCGGGAAGGCTGAACAGGGGCGCCTTATCACCGGCGTTCAATGGGCTCATTACACACTCTCCGTAAACGTAATAATAAACACAAACATTAATGATTCATCAGGGTAATAGTGCCTTCGGCCTGTAACTCAGCACAAAGACGGTAAAACTGCTGCTGCAGCACCGCGTTGTTTTCCCCTGTCGGGTGATGCGCGGTGATCTGAATCTCCAGCAGTACTGCGTCTGTATCATCCTCCGGCCGGGTTTTGGACACCAGTTCAGCCAGGGTGTAATCCAGTCTCATAAACAGATTGGTAAAGCGTTCCACCAGCCCGGCGGCATCAGGCACGGTGACCTGCGCACTGACACCGGTAGTGGCCGCAGGCTGATGCCCGCGCTGTGTCCGTTTCATGACCGTCAGCAGGTCAAGTTCCGCCGCCAGTACCGGCAGGGTGGCCTCCAGCATGGCAATGGCATTCCAGCTGCCTGACAGCATCATAATAAACGTGAACTCCTCACCGAAAATCGCCAGACGGCTATCTTCGATATTACAGTCACACTCTCCGGCATGACGGGTAATCGCATTCACAATCCCTGCGCGATCCCGTCCCAGTGCAGTGATAACCAGATATTGCTGATCGCGTTGCGGCAAACCCTCATTCCTCTTCATGACACCGTGAATGTGTTAAACATAAAGAAAGATAAGGCCGATAGCAATAACCTGTTGTGTGCTCTGCGGTAATAATCAAATGATTGCGGCATATCAAACCTGCCGGATACAGACACGTTATCATGTGTTCCGCCGTTTTACCGGTGAAAAAAGCGGACATTATTACTTCTTTTTAAGGTGTGCCGCTAGGTATTAACAAAATTCATTAAAAACGTACAGTTAGGGTGTTTTTTTCTGCGCTCTGAACAAGTACCATTAAAATGTTGTCCTATATTTATCCGATTATGAGGGTTTCGTACATGTCACACATAAATGACGTTTTAAAAGGCAGTATTGTTGCGATGGTTACACCACTGGACACACAGGGTCGTGTTGATAAGGCGGGGCTCCGGAAATTAGTGGATTACCATGTCGCGGCAGGTACGTCCGCCATTGTGGCTGTCGGAACCACCGGGGAGTCCGCCACACTGTCACATCAGGAACATGTGGATGTGGTACTGGCGACACTGGAGTTCGCGGAAGGCCGTATTCCTGTTATTGCCGGTACCGGCGCTAACGCGACCAACGAAGCGGTCTGGTTTACTGAGCAATTTGAAAACAGCGGCGTGGCGGCATGTCTGACCGTTACCCCGTATTACAACCGTCCGTCACAGGAAGGTCTGTATCAGCACTTTAAAGTGATTTCAGAGAATACCGCATTACCGCAAATTCTGTATAATGTGCCAACGCGCACCGGCTGTGATATGTTACCTGCAACTGTTGCCCGGCTGGCAAAACTGGACAATATTGTGGCAATTAAAGAAGCGACCGGGAACTTAAGCCGTGTGAATGAAATCAAAACCCTGGTGAATGATGAAAACTTCATTCTGCTCAGCGGTGATGACGCGTCAGCACTGGATTTCACCCTCCTGGGCGGCAAAGGTGTGATTTCTGTGACAGCCAACGTGGCTGCGGCAGAGATGGCACAGATGTTTGATCTTGCCCTGCGCGGGGATTTTGACCGTGCGCGTGTGATTAATAATCAACTGATGGACCTGCATCACACATTATTCTGTGAGCCAAGCCCGTCACCGGTAAAATGGGCCTGTCATCAGCTGGGTCTGATCGCAGAGCAGACACTGCGTCTGCCGCTGTTACCGCTCACGGAAGCGGGGCAGAATACGGTCGGCCGTGCCATGAAGACGGCGGGCATACGATAATATTTTAGGGAATCTGAATGGCAACACTACTGCAAAAATCAAAGGTTACGAAGCTCGCTGGTCTTTCCGTGGTTTTATTACTGGCAGCCTGCTCCGGCGATCAGAACTATAAGCGCCAGGTCAGCGGCGATACTTCGTACCTGGATGCGCCGCAGTTACAGGCGCTGAATGTTCCTCAGGGGATGATCCTGCCGTTACAGAGCGGCCAGTATGATATTCCTCAGGTTAAGCAGGATGGTGCGACCGGTCTGGCGCTGGACATCCGTCCGCCGGTACAGACTGTCAGCCTGTTAGCAGGTTCCCGTACTGAAACAGCAGGAGACGCAAGCCGTCTTCTGCTGGAGAATTCAGCGGAAAACAGAACGCTGTGGGCTCAGATCAACCGCGTTCTGGCCGATCGCTCAGTGCCGGTCAGCCAGCGTGATGAAGCCGGTGGCGTGATTGTCACTGACTGGATTGTCTGGCAGCGTGCGGATGAAGACCTGCCGTTACAGTCCCGCCAGCGCATCAAAATTGAACCGGCCGGTTCACAGGTGGCAGTTGTTGTGACCAGTGAAGGTCTGAAACAGGGTGAAAACCCGGTGACAGATAAAACAGAAATTACCCGTTATAACAACCTGACACTCAACGAGCTGGTGGACGGCCTTGACCGTATGCGTAATGCCGCACGTCAGGAAACCAATGCGTCACAGTATGCGGCTCCGGACGTTCAGAGCGGCAGTGATAAAACCGGTCTGCCGCAGATTATTGTCCGCGCGCCGTTTGATGTGGTCTGGTCCCGTCTGCCGGTTGTGCTGGAAAGCGTCGGCATGAAAGTGGGTGACCGCACCCGTTCGACCGGGAATATTGAAGTGACATACAAAGGGCTGAGTTCTGCAGAGTGGAGCAGCCTGGGTATGGATGATCCGTCAGTGGCCGAAGGTGATTACACCTTACAGGTCGGTGACCTGGATAACCGCAGCAGCCTCCAGTTTATCAGTGCCAAAGGGAAACCGCTGACACAGAAAGAAAATGATGAAATGGTGAAAGCGCTGGAAGCGGCATTCAGCAAATCATCTGTAAAATAATATATTCACGCAACATATAAATGCGTAAATATAATTATCGGTACCGGTCATTGTTAATGGCCGGTATTTTTTTATATCGTTATTATTTTGTAATAAATTGATACACAACCTAATCATTTTTAAGATAAATTTTTATTTCTCTGTCTTACATATCGCATTATTAGCCACGTTTATGCCAGGCTCTCCGGTTATATTTAAAAACTTATAATTATTTTTTCGCTATATTCAGCCGCATTGTCTGCTGAATATCAGGCTACCCGGAATTGACAGGGCTGACATGGATTTATCTTCGGACTCTTCACGACCTTTACTGAGCATTGTTGTTGCCGTCTATAACGGGGAAAAATTTCTTCCTCAGTTTTTTGACTGCCTGCTGAAACAAACACTTCCTGCCTGGGAGCTGATCCTCGTTAATGACGGTTCCAAAGATAATACGGATGCTGTGCTGCGTGAATGGCAGGACAAATTCCCGTCTGTCACTATTCTGGAACAGGCAAATCAGGGCGTTTCTGTGGCGCGGAATACCGGTTTTGCCGTGGCAAAAGGGCAATACATCACGTTTCCGGACATTGATGATGTGATTCACCCGCAAATGTACGGCCGCCTGCTGGAAATTGCGCTTGCCGGAAAACTGGATGTGGCAACCTGCAATGGTACCTATGTTTATGAAGACGGGCGTGAACCACGGCCGATTTTCCCGCCTGATCGTCTGCGTTCCACCGGCGTTCTTTCCGGGCCGGACTGGCTGAAACGGGCACTCAACTCCCGTAAGTTCCTGCATGTGACCTGGCTGAACCTGTACCGCACTGATTTTCTGCGTGAGCAGGGCTATTATTTTGAGCCGGGGCTGCACCACCAGGATATTCCGTGGACAACCGAACTGCTGATGACCGCAGCGCGGGTGGAATATATTGATGAACGTTATTACGATTATCTGATCCATTCCGAATCGGTATCGCATACGCCGCCTGATGACAAAATCCGCGTACGTACAGTCCATAATTACATGAAAATTCTGGAAATGCTGAATGATATCAATCAGCGCCATGCGGATGTCGCGAAGCAGATCCCTGCCTGTCACTGGCAGATTTCCAAAGAAGGGCTGGGGATCCTGCATACCATCAGTGAGATAGAATCTCCGGAGGTGAAACAGGAGATTGTGCGTGAACTGTTTGATCGCGGGATCTGGTCACTCATCTGGGATAACGCCAAAGATTTGCGGCTGCGCTGGCGGCTGGCACGCCGTTATCCGCGTCTGAAAGCGATTCTGAAAGACGCCGCGGAGAATACAGCAACACCGGCCTGACGGCCGGTGTTTTTACATCGGTTACATCCGGACTTTGCGCGACAGCAGCGCGACCAGCAACAGCAGCGCGACCACGGCCAGCAGTGCAGCGGGCAGGGTGAAGCGGTAAGCAATCAGCCCGACAGACGCCGGTCCTGCCAGAATACCGAGATAACCCAGAGTGGTTACCGCCGGGACGGCAACGGCCTGCGGCATACTGGTCTGGCGGCCGATAGCGGAAAACATCACCGGTACCACGTTGGCACATCCCAGGCCGATCAGCCCGTAACCGGTGAGCGCCAGAAGCCAGTTGTCACTCAGCACACTCAGCAGAAGACCACCGGCAGCCAGCAGGGCGCCCCACAGCACCACCTGCGGCCGTCCGAGTACCGCAACAATTTTGTCGCCGGTCAGCCGCCCGAGGGACATCAGCACCGCGAAGCAGGCAAAACCCAACCCGCCCATGCTTTCCGGCACATGACGATACTCTGTCAGGAAAACCGCACTCCAGTCCAGCACACTGCCTTCGGCCAGAAAGGTGGCGAAGCAGATAATCCCTATCAGTAATACCGCACCGCGCGGCACAGCAAATGCAGGGCCTTCTGACGGCCAGGCGTAATCCAGCATGCCTTTATAACTGAGAGCCAGCAGCAGAAGGCAAATCACCGTTACGGCACCGGCCGCCTGTAATGCGTCCATCCCGGCCAGCATAAAGCCGCTCATGGCACCCGCACCGGCAATGCCGCCGACACTGTAGAACCCGTGAAAGCCGGACATCATTGGTTTTGGTGCCGCTTTCTCAACAATAATGGCCTGAATATTCATGGCACAGTCGGTAATGCCGATCCCCATACCGAAAATAATCAGCGTCAGAGCCAGTAACCCGGTGTGATTAATGACCGCCAGCAGTGGCAGGGCTGCACTAAGCAGGAGAACGGAAACAGTCATCACCCGGCGGCAGCCGAAACGGGTGGTCAGTACACCGGTCAGCGGCATGGCGACCAGCGCACCGCCGCCGAGACAGAGCAGTAATAACCCGAGAACCCCGTCATTCACGCCGGTGTTCAGTTTGGCAAACGGCACCAGTGCTGCCCAGGCCGCGGAGGCAAAACCGGCGACAAAAAAGAGCGCGCGGGTGGCTATCTGTTCCCGTTCCGCCGGTACGGCGGGCGGTGTTACTGTAATTACATCACTCATTCACAACAACCTTTGTAATACGAATTTATAATCATAATCATTATACGATTATTAAATATTTTTGTTCAGAATAGTCAGCACCTGCTGATGGAGACGCGGACAACCACTGGCGAGAACAGCTCCGCCCTGTATGGCCGGTCCGCCGTCAAGGGTTGTCACGCAACCACCGGCCTGCTCAATGATCGGGATAAATGCAGCGATATCATATGGCTGAAGGGCGTAATCAAAGCACAGGTCGATTTTACCTGCCGCTACCATCGCCATGGCATAGCACTCGCCGCCGAAACGGGTCATTAAGACCTTTTCCATCAGGTCGGTCAGCCGGATTTCCGGGAAACGGGGCATCGGCTCCGGTGAATTGGTGTGCAGAATGGCATTGGCCAGGGTGATGTTTTTGCGGGTTTTCATCACATATGTCCCGTGCGGGCTGCTGTGCCAGCTGCGTTCACCGTCTGCCCAGAAACGCTCGCCGGTGCAGGGCTGGCTCATCATTCCCATAACAGGTGTTCCGCGACAGGTTAATCCGACCAGTGTTCCCCAGACCGGCAACCCGAGCATAAACGGGCGGGTGCCGTCCACCGGATCAAGGATCCACTGATAATCCCCTTCGCCGGTCAGACCGAACTCCTCACCTAAAATACTGTGCTGCGGATATGCTGCGCTGATCATTTCCCGCAGTGCGATTTCAGCCTGCCGGTCTGCATCCGTTACCGGATCAAAACTGACACCTTCTTTGATTTTGGTATCGACGGACAGTGTATGCCCGGGTAAAAAACGCGGTAACGTCTCTTGTGCTGCGCGGTTGGCTAACTGATGAAAAAATGCGATATCCGGATGATGTGTGTTCACAGAATGACCTCAGCAGTGACAGGGTTTTGATTGACCCGCAGGGGATGCCCGTTTATGATGCTTTATGCAATTTACAGGAGAAATATATGCTCGATTATGCAGCTTTTCCGGAACAACGGCAAGCCCTGATCCGACAGTTATTACACAGTGACGGCCGGGTACAGTGCAGCACACTGGTTGATCAGCTTGGTGTATCAGAGCACACCATCCGCCGTGATTTGCAGGTTCTGGCGGATGAAGGGCTCTGTAAACGGGTGTACGGCGGTGCGGTCAGTGTACTGGGCGATGTGGCGGATTTTCAGCAGCGGATCGGGCAGAACAGTGCAGAAAAAGAAAAAATTGCGCTCGGTTGTGCAGGATTGATCCGCAATCACAGCACGATCTTTCTGGACGGGGGGAGTCAGAACCTGTTGCTGGCACAGCACATGCCGAAAGATTTTTCCCTGACCGTGATAACACATAGTCCGCTTATTGCAGCCGCACTGAGTGACTACCCGCATTTTGAGCTGATTGTGCTGGGCGGAAAGCTGCACCGCGCTTCCGGCACCTGCATCGGGGCACAGGCACTGGAGCAGCTGTCTTATCTGAATATTGACCTCTGTTTTCCCGGCGGATGCGCACTGGATGCGGACAGTGGTCTGACGGTCACCGGATTTGAGGAAGCCGCTTTCAAACGGGCACTGATAAGACAGAGCAGTCTGACCGTGGCCGGTGTGACCGGTGACAAACTCAGCCGTATTGCACCTTACCGCGTGGCGGCATGTGAGGAACTGGATCATGTGGTGCTCACTCTGAAGGTTCCGCAATCTGCCCGTGACCTGCTGACAGCCCGGGGTTTATCCCTCATTATGGTGTAAACACACTTCTGCCGGACAACACTCTCTTTCCGGGTCTGTATCTTTTCTTACGCAAACGATTGCTTATTGCCTCGTTCTGAGGGAGAATATTGTCCGTCAGGCGATACGCCTATTATTAATCCTGTCTGGAGAGTGCAAGATGCAAAAACATGCTGAACTGTATCGTGGGAAAGCCAAAACGGTTTACACCACGGATAATCCCGATCTGCTGATTCTGGAATTTCGTAATGATACATCAGCACTGGATGGTGAGCGCATCGAGCAGTTTGACCGCAAGGGCATGGTCAATAATAAATTCAACCACTTTATCATGGGTAAACTGGAAGCTGCCGGTATCCCGACGCAGATGGAACGCCTGTTATCTGATACCGAAATTCTGGTGAAAAAACTGGATATGGTGCCGGTCGAGTGCGTCATCCGCAACCGCGCTGCCGGTTCACTGGTGAAACGTCTGGGCGTGGAAGAGGGTATGGTGCTGAATCCGCCAATCTTCGATCTGTTCCTGAAAAATGACGCCAAACATGACCCGATGATCAATGAATCCTACTGCGAAACCTTCGGCTGGGTCAGCCGGGAAAATCTTGCGGAAATGAAGCGCCTGAGCTACATCGCCAATGACGTATTATCCCGTCTGTTTGATGACGCCGGTCTGATCCTGGTGGATTTCAAACTGGAATTCGGTCTGTATAAAGGTCAGGTAGTGCTCGGCGATGAATTTTCACCGGACGGCAGCCGTCTGTGGGATAAAGAAACTCTGGATAAAATGGATAAAGACCGTTTCCGTCAGAGCCTCGGCGGCCTGATTGAAGCCTATGAGGAAGTGGCACGCCGTCTGGGTGTGAAACTGGATTAATCATTCATCTCCTGAATTCATGGCCGGTGATAACAGAACCCGCGTATCACCGGCATTAAGCTGATTTATCACTCCCCTGAAAGAAAGAAGCATTTTTCCTCACTTCATTTTCTCTGTACTATGTAGTTATCCGACTATTATCCGATAAGCAGAGAATCATCATGCGTTGGCAAGGGCGTCGCCAGAGCGACAATATTGAAGACCGCCGCAGTGCGGGGGGCAGAATTCCGGGCGGATCCGCAGGCGGGCCGCGTATTCCGCTGCCGCGCGGCAAAGCCGGACTGGTTGTGGTCGTTATCGTGGTCGTGGCCGGTTTTTACGGCATTGACCTGACCGGCCTGGTTACCGGTGATCCGGTTAATATCGGGCAGACCACCTCACAGCAGCGTCCGGCACAGAACAGTGCACAGGAGCAGAAACAGGCGGAATTTACCGGCGTGATGCTGGCGGAAACCGAAGCGGTCTGGGGACAAAAATTCGCACAGATGAACCGGCAGTACCGCGAGCCGAAACTGGTGCTGTACCGGGGCGCAACACCGACCGGTTGCGGTGCAGGGCAGGCTGTGATGGGGCCGTTTTATTGTCCGGCAGATCAGAAAGTCTATATCGACCTCTCTTTCTACGATGACATGCGCACTAAATTAGGGGCGGGCGGGGATTTCGCGCAGGGCTATGTGGTCGCTCATGAAGTGGGGCACCATGTTCAGCATCTGCTCGGTATCGATCGTCAGGTACGCGAGCGCCAGCAGCGCAGCAGTCAGAAAGAGGCAAACCGCCTGTCAGTGAAAATGGAATTACAGGCTGACTGTTTTGCCGGGATCTGGGGCCATGAGATGGAAAAAGCCGGGATCCTCGAAAACGGTGATCTGGAAAATGCTCTGAATGCGGCGCAGGCCATCGGCGATGACCGTCTGCAAAAACAGAGTCAGGGACGGGTTATTCCGGACAGCTTCACACACGGAACATCCGCACAGCGTTATGAGTGGTTCAAACGCGGTTTTGACAGCGGTAATATTGCGCAATGTGACACATTTTCCGCACTGAAATAAGCCTTTCTGCCGGTTTTTCCTGCAAAACCGGCAGAGTTTGATTATCATCGTATAACGGCATACTATTGGCGGCTTTCATTCCCCCCGACACGCAGGATCTGATATGAGTAATATTGACCCGACCCTGATTATCCTCCTGGTCTTAGCCGGGCTCGGGCTTATCAGTAATAACATGACGGTAACCCTGGCTATTCTTTTTCTGCTGGCTGTGCGCATCACGCCGCTCAACGGCTATTTCCCGTTTGTGGAAAAATATGGCCTCAAGCTGGGGATCCTCATTCTGACCGTCGGTGTGATGGCACCGATTGCCAGCGGTAAAATCAGTGCCAATGATGTTTTAAGCTCCTTTCTGAACTGGAAATCCCTGCTGGCGATAGTGATCGGCATACTGGTGTCCTGGCTGGGCAGCCGGGGCGTTACACTGATGAGTAACCAGCCGTCCACGGTTGCTGGTTTGCTGGTGGGTACCATTATCGGTGTCGCGCTGTTCAGAGGGGTGCCGGTCGGGCCGCTGATTGCGGCGGGGATCCTGTCGCTGCTTGTCGGTAAGATGTAGCGGTTCTCATGTTACCTGCACTGTTTCACGCCTGCACAGAACAGCTCCGTATACAGGGTATCCGCCGTCTGTGGGTACTGAGCGGCAGTGATGACTGGTGTGAATCCCGGTTACAGGAAATCAGAGACGCGGCGCCCGGCGACTGGCCGGTCATTTCCGCTCAGCTGCCCGGCGGTATCGCGGCGGAAAAAGCCCGTTTGTTGCTGGGACAGGAGTTCCGTCACGGCGTGTTTGATGCCCGGCGCGGGCTGCACAGTGAAGCACTGGCTATGCTGGCCGGCACATTACAGGCGGGCAGTTGGCTGATCCTGCTGCTGCCGCCGGAATCACAATGGCAGACCCGGCCGGATGAGGACAGCCTGCGCTGGAATGACGGCGGACAGATGATCCCCGCGCCGCATTTTATGCGCCACTTCGCCCGTACACTTATTCATCCCGCTCATCTCTGCCGGTATGAAAACAGGCCATTTGACATGACTCTGCTGCCGCCGCAAAACGCGTGGCAGCCGCCGGATGGCACACCGACCCCTGCGCAGCAGCAGATACTGGCACAGCTCCGCCGTGCGGAAAGCGGCATTTTCTGTCTGACCGCGGCCAGAGGACGGGGCAAATCCGCCGTGGCCGGTCTGTTCCTGGCAGAATCGCCGGGCCGTCATTTATTATGTGCCCCGGCAAAAGCCACGGTCACGGTGATACAGCGCTATCTTCATGATTCACAACAAACGGAATTTATCGCCCCGGATAATTTACTGACACTGGCGGAAACGGCGGATGTCAGCACATACGGCTGGCTGGTGATCGACGAAGCGGCGATGATCCCGTTGCCGCTGCTCGCGCGTTTTACGGCGGTATTTCCCCGTGTGCTGCTGCTGACCACTGTTCAGGGTTATGAAGGCACAGGGCGGGGATTTTTACTGAAATTTTGTCACTCACTGCCGCAGTTTACCGCACTGACGCTGACGCAGCCGGTACGCTGGGCGGAGCATGACCCGGCGGAAACCTGGCTCGATAAGGCACTGTTGCTCACCGAGCCGGCGGAAAAAATCATACCGGCGGGGGAGTGTGAATATCAGTCCGTAACACAGCAGGCGTTATGTGATGATCCGGATTTATTGTCCGGGTTTTACGGCCTGCTGACGGCAGCGCATTACCGGACATCCCCGCTGGATCTGCGGCGGCTGGCCGATGCGCCCGGACAGCATTTCGCGCAGTTCCGCCACCGGCAGCAGGTGACTGCGGCGCTCTGGCTGACCGACGAGGGTGGGTTACCGGCAGCACTGACACTGTCTGTCTGGGCGGGCACGCGGCGGCCGCGCGGAAATCTGCTGGCACAATCGCTGGCGGCACACAGTTATTTCCCGCAGGCGGCACAACTGCGTTCACGCCGTATCAGCCGTATTGCCGTACATGCAGGCTACCGGCGCAATGCGCTGGGACGTCAGTTATTACAGCGGGCGGCTGACGCGGCAAAAAACAGCGGTATGGATTATCTGTCCGTCAGTTTCGGCTATACCCCGGAACTGGCTGCGTTCTGGACATCCTGCGGCTTTCGTTTTGCCCGAATGGGGACACACCCGGAAGCGGGCAGCGGATGTTATACCGCAATGCTGCTGCTGCCGCTGACGCGGGCCGGACAGGCACTGGCGGATGACGCAGAACAGCAGTTTGCCCGGGATTGCACTGTTTTTTCTCAGATATGGGGATTTTCACCGGTACCGCCGGAGCAGGCGGAATCACTCAATGAATGGGAATGGCGGATGCTGGCCGGGTTTGCGTATGCCGCTAAACCACAGGCGGTGGCAGATCCTGCATTGGTACTCCTGCAAAGGGAATACCCGGCACAGACAGCGGAATTGTCACAGTTGCTGTCCGGTAAACCAGAGATACTGAAAGCTCGCCATATCAGCGGAAAAAAGGCATTACTTAGTGTGCTGAGACAGGAAACAGCAGTGATACTGCAGATACTGCGCCCGCAGTGGGCGCAGCAGACAGCAGAAGAGATCAGGACTTTTTAGATTTATTATCCGGCCAGTCATCCTCATCATCCCACTGTGCGTTATTATCACGGTGAGGCGGCAGTTCCCTGCGGTTCTGCAGATATTTTTTGTGATCCACGCGTTTGAGATCTTTAATGGCGTTCAGGATCACGCCGACAAACAGCACCAGGATGACCCACCAGTAGTCTGCTAACCAATGCATTGTTGTTACCTTTTTTTGTCTTTATTTATCAATAAATCAGAATGGATAAGTCACTATCATTCAAAATGAGTTTAAAACCATTACCCAACGGGTTGTCTCCCCGGTTAACTGAGGTGTCTTCCCCGGCTTTCACGAACTATCCGGAAACGGTTGTGGTCGTTAATTCTTTCCTGAAAGATGAAGCTATAAGGTTATCACATCCGCCATACACGGAATAACATTTCTTAATCACATCTTCCGGGGACATGCCAGGATATTCAGGCGGATATCGCCACCCTTGCCGCATATCGGGCAAGGCATAAAAATAGCACAGCGATGCACGCCACGTCAGAACCGTACGCAGCGCGACACGGTTTGGTTATCATGTTGTTTACCTGCAGATATACCTGAAAAATAACAGGTACATTGAAATTTTATTGATGCTGATTAAAATATATTTAGCGATAACAATGAGGAGTAATTTATGGAAGCTTTTGCTTTATTACCTTTGATTACAGCAACCATTCCCGGCGGTATCTTTTTTCTTCCTGTCACATTTATGTTTATTTCCGTCTGACGGACACTAAGGCAGTTATGTTCCAACTGCCTTTTCCATAAATTAATGGCGTATAATTTCACTACGGAACAATGCCCGCACCCCGGACCGGGGTAATGCTTTCTGTGCATATTCAGGAATGCCATCATACAGTTTTTGCCGGTATGTTTTCAGCACATCGGTGATACGCTTTACCTGGTTATATTTCAGGTAATTATATATTACCAACCCGCTCAGGTGGTTTTTAAATGGGTTTATTTATCAATACATTGAATCTTAAATATGACTTTTTTCATCCTGTATGACTAATGCACTATTGTTACCGCTCTTATTTATTAACATCCGGGTTAAAAGCCGATACCTGTACCGATTCCCACAGAAGCGCCTTCAGAACCTCCGGATGCACCGACACCAACCCCGGCACAGCCTGAAAGAAGAATAACGGCAATAAAGCAGAATATTTTCAGCATATGACCTCTGCACATAAACAGTCTGAATAGTTCGGATAGTATACCGGAAATAAAAAAAAAGCTCTCTGCATCCGCGGAGAGCTGAAAAAAAGCAAAATAACCAATTGGTACCACGCGGCAGACAATAACAGCACTGAGTTAAACGGAACTGTAACGGACTAACAAACTGCCAGCATGTTATCGCGTTGTTTACTCTCAACCGGCCCCGCCAGGGGTATTACACTGACCTTTTATGATGGGGTTATCTGGTCTTACCTCTATCTTTCTGCTTTATATCAGAAATAATAATTCTGCCGGTCTGATAATCAGGAACAGGGCCATAAAGCCGCAGTTTGATCTTTATTTTCCGCTGTAATAGAGTCCGGAATATCGGAATTTTTCACTGTTCTGTTAATTTATATTTACGATGTTTATCATTGTTATTTAAGTGAAAATTATCGTCAGACAGATAAAGTGGTCAGCATGCTTTTTCCATTCGCCGGTATATCCGGTATCAGCAGAATAATGATTTCACAGGAGCATTACGATGGGAAAAACAATCCGTCAGGTGACATTTGAATTACTCCGGCAACTGAATATCACGACTGTTTTTGGTAATCCCGGCTCGACAGAAGAAACTTTCCTGAAAAACTTTCCGGCAGATTTCCGTTATATCCAGACACTGCATGAATCGTCTGCGGTCGCCGCTGCGGATGGTTATGCGCAATCCACCCGTAATGTTGCACTGGTCAATGTGCATACCTCCGCCGGGCTGAGTAACGCGATGAGTAATATTCTTACCGCGTATATGAACCGCACGCCGCTGATTATTACCGCCGGTAACCAGACCCGCGACATGCTGCTGATAGAGCCGTGGCTGACCAATATTAAGCCGGAAACACTGCCGGAGCCGTGGGTGAAATGGAGTTATCAGCCGGTGAGGGCGGAAGATGTTCCGGCGGCCTTTATGCGGGCGTATGCGATGGCACTGCAACCGCCGGCAGGCCCGGTATTTTTATCGATCCCGCTGGATGACTGGGATAAACCGGCTGAAGCGGATGCGGCGGTTGTCCGCAGCGTGTCTCACCGTATCAGTGCCGACCCGGTGCGGATGCGGGAGTTTGCGCAGAGTGTGTCAGGGGCGAAAAATCCGGTACTGATTTACGGCTCATCCCTTGCGCGGGGGGAGGGCTGGGAGGCAGGGATCCGGCTGGCGGAAAAACTGAATATCCCGGTGTATTCGGCACCAGCTTCCGAGCGCCCGCCGTTCCCGGAATCTCATCCGCTGTATGCAGGCGGCCTGCCGTTTGCCATGAAACCACTCTCGGACAAACTCGCCGGGCATGATGTGGCGCTGATCATCGGTGCGCCGGTCTTCCGCTATTACCCGTATGTGGCCGGTGACTATATCCCGCCGGGACTCCGGTTGCTGCATATCACGGATGATCCGCAGGAAGCCGGTCGGGCGCCGGTCGGAGACAGCCTGTTATGTGATGCGGTACTGGCGGTTGAGCAGTTAACTGAGCTGGTGAGTGCACGACCGGCACTGGCAACTGCCGTCAGTAAACAACCGCACGGTATGGCGCCGCATCCCGCCGCGCCGGAAGCTGCGTCAGACGGGCTACTGAGTGCTTCACAGCTGTTCCGCGCGGTCAGAAGTGCGATGCCGGAAGAAACGATTCTGACCGAGGAATCCCCCTCTAACCTCGGCGAACTGCATGCTGCCTGGCCGGTGGATAAACCGGACTCATTTTACACCTTTGCCAGCGGTTCACTCGGCTGGACATTACCGGCCAGCGCCGGGATTGCCCTCGGTGAACGGGACAGCGGGCGTAACCGGCCGGTGGCGGCGATTATCGGTGACGGCTCCATGCAGTACTCTGTGCAGGGATTATGGACTGCCGCACAGCATCAGTTACCGATCCTGTTTGTCATTCCGGAAAACAGGCAGTACGGCATTCTGAAATCTTTCGCGGTGCTGGAAGATACGCCGGGGGTGCCGGGTCTGGATATTCCGGGGCTGGATATTGCGGCTCTTGCCACCGGTTACGGCTGTACAGCGGTCCGGGCAGAAACAGAGGCTGAGGTAATTGCGGCCTGCAAAGCGGCATTACAGCGCAAGGGGCCGACAGTGCTCGTTGTGCCGATCCGGCCGTCAGTACCGCCACTGATGTGATATCAGTATCAATCATTTGATTTTCTGCCGGTAATAATACTGACAGCAACCTGAGCGGCTCTCTGTGCGGAACAGAGAGCCGTTTTGTCAGCGGATTATCATTTGTGATCACAAGCCGGTTGAATAAGGTGTTACACAACGATAACATTGAGTTGCATTCTCATTACCGGAGACTCAGGACGTGAAGCCGTTCACCCGCATACTGCTGCTGTTATCAGGCTGGATTGCCGTCATACTGGCAACCCTCGGGGTTGTGCTGCCGGTATTGCCGACGACGCCGTTCCTGCTGCTGGCTGCGTGGTGTTTCTCCCGTTCATCTCCCCGGTTCCATCACTGGCTGCTGTACCGTTCCTGGTTCGGCGGGTATATCCGCCACTGGCAGACACACAAAGGCCTGCCGCGCAAGGCAAAACGGCGTGCAGTAATCGTGATCCTGCTGACGTTTGCGGTGTCGCTCTGGCTGGTGAAACTGATTTATATCCGGCTGTTACTGCTGTGTATTCTGGTCTGGCTGCTGATCTTTATGCTGCGCCTGCCGGAAACAGATGAAATGACGCCGGAGAATACCCCGGCGTCAGAGGAGAAATCACCGGATTAATCGCTTTCCGGTAATGTGACATATTGCTGATAAATTGCGTCAAGATTAGCCAGTAACCATGTTTTACCGGCGATGTCCTGTGTTTTCAGTACTCTTTCAAGCGTTTCCGGGGTGTAAAGCTGCTCCGCTTCATAAGAGAGCGGCCAGTAGCTGATATGCCACGGTTCATAAGCCACACCACCGGTCTGACGCTGTGTGAACGGCAGATAAAAATCAAACTGTGCCATATTATCCGCCAGCCAGGCGGAAAGGGCGGCAAAATAGCCGCCTTCCTCGTATTCCCGGGGCTCAAGCTGAAGAGCAATATCAGCAGGCAGACGGAACGGATCGTAATAATCGACCTCTGTTCCCCAGTGATGACGGCTGGCACCCGGAATGGCAGACCAGCGCAGAATCGCCTGACAGCGCTCCGCCTCTGACAGCCCTGAGACATCCAGCGGGCGGTTTTCTGCGTCATTCACAGTGCGGACCCCGGCAAATTTTTCATTCCAGATAATCTGCTGACGGGAAAAATCGCGGAAGGAGCTGGCGGGCATCAGTTTAAATCCGGCGGTTGCCGCCGCTTTCTGCATGGCAAGAAACGCTTTGGTGGCATTAAATTGCAGGTGATGATTACCGGCAAAATTAATGACATGATCACGGGTCTGCCCGGTCAGCATTTCAAAGGTCATCATAGCAGTATCTGCTCCATAATCCGTTGATAGATACGGCTGAGTTGCTGCAAATCAGCGGCGCTGACGCATTCATTCACTTTATGAATGGTGGCGTTGATCGGACCCAGCTCCACAACCTGTGTGCCCATCCGCGCAATAAAGCGTCCGTCAGAGGTTCCGCCGCTGGTGGAGAGCTGTGGTGTCAGATTACAGTACTGACCGATAGCAC
This sequence comes from Morganella sp. EGD-HP17, assembly GCF_000512315.2. Taxonomy (NCBI): domain Bacteria; kingdom Pseudomonadati; phylum Pseudomonadota; class Gammaproteobacteria; order Enterobacterales; family Morganellaceae; genus Morganella; species Morganella sp. EGD-HP17. The sequence goes on along the minus strand of NZ_AZRH01000006.1, from coordinate 29,663 downwards.
GGCAGACTGCACCGGTCAGCAGGCCTTCCGGGGTCAGGAACGGGTGTCCGGACAATGACCAGTGAATGGTGTGTTTCAGCTGATGTTTTTCCAGCAGCGCGGCAATCCGCGCTTTCAGTGATTCAGCGGTGGATTCGGTGCTGAAACGGAAATTGAACTGAATAAACAGATCACCGGGAATGATGTTGTTACTGCCGGTACCGGCACGGATATTGGCTATCTGCATGCTGGTCGGCGGGAAAAACTGATTGCCGTTGTCCCAGTGTTCAGCCACCAGCTCCTGTATAAACGGCGCGGCGCGGTGAACCGGGTTATCAGCCAGATGCGGATAGGCGACATGGCCCTGGGTGCCGTGAATCGTCAGGTTTGCGGTAACGGAACCCCGGCGGCCGTTTTTAATCATATCCCCTAATTGGGACTGGCTTGACGGCTCACCGACCAGGCAATATTCCACCTTTTCATGGCGCGCCATCAGCGTTTCCACCACTTTCACGGTGCCGTTGACGGCTGACGCTTCTTCATCTGAAGTGATAAGAAAAGCAAGGCGTCCCGGATAGTCCGGATAACGTTCAGTAAAACGCTCGGCAGCAACAATCATGGCTGCCAGCGAACCTTTCATATCGGCAGCACCGCGCCCGTACAGCATGCCGTCAATCAGTGCCGGTTCAAACGGCGGGGTGCGCCAGTGGCTGAGGTCACCCGGGGGAACCACATCGGTGTGACCGGCAAAGGCCAGCGTTGTGCCGTTGCCGCCCCGGTATGCCCAGAAATTCTGTGTGTCGCCGAAAGGCATGTGTTCGACGGTAAACCCGGCGGCAATCAGGCGTTCAGCCATCAGTGCCTGGCAGCCTTTATCATCCGGGCTGACCGATTCCCGGCTGATAAGCTGTTTTGCCAGTTCTGTTACAGGACAATGCATGGTGTTTCCTCTGTATCAGGCAGGAAGACTGAAGAACTGCTGATAATCATCAGCTTTAAAACCAAGGTGATAACGGCCGTCCGCAGAGACCAGCACCGGGCGTTTGATCAGCGCCGGTTTTTCTGACATCAGACGGATGGCGGACTGTGCATCTGTCACCGCATCCTGTTCTGTCTTATCTAACTGACGCCAGGTGGTGCCGCGTTTGTTGAGCAGCAGTGTCCAGTCAATATGACGGGCAAATTCACTGAGCAGTTCTGTATCCGCGCCATCCTGCCGGTAATCATGAAACTCATACGCTATCTGATGAGCATCCAGCCATGCCCGGGCTTTTTTCATCGTGTCGCAGTTTTTAATCCCGAAAATCCGGCAGACGGAGGTTGTATTTTTCATCTTTTATCCTTTGTCGTGAACACGAAAAATAGCATAATGCGGGAATTTGATGCAGTTATCCAGAATCTTACGTGCAGAGAGTATTCGATAAATGCAAAAAAGTGGGGTAGCATTACGCCATAACCATGACAAAAACATCCGGAAGATGTTGAGACAGGATCGATGAAAGAGTACTTAGCCGGAAGCACGCTGTTATTTGCCAGCTTTACCCTCGCGGGACAAACGGACGTGTATCTGAATGAACTTCAGCTCAAATTTACGGAAAACAGCGAACTGTGCCTGGATGAGCACAAATGGCCGCAGTTCAGCTCAAGTCAGTCAGAGCCATGGATGATTTCACGGCTGAATGCGCTGGCTTCCGTCGGTTTTATCAGTGCGACTATTGAATCGTCCGGTGTGGAATATCAGCTGACGGACAAAGGTAAAGAAGCCTGGCAGGCGCATGAGGATTTTTGTTACGGCGCACTGCGTATCAGTAAAATCAAGGCGATAGAGCCCCAGGGCAACGGCATCAGCACCGTGTACTTTTACTATGGTGTGACCGGTATGCCGGACTGGGCGCGTGATAAAAACATCCGTTACGCCTACAGTGAAGTGGATACGATCCTCCGGGGGATGAATAAAGAGGTGATCCAGGTGGATGTCCGCGAAAATCCGGACGGCACACTTGAACTGCTCAATTACCCGACACCGGCGAGTATCGACGAAGAAAGCGAGTAACCCCCGGACAGCCATCCCGGGGATCCCTCTCAGCGGGGCAGCCGGTATTTCAGATAGAGCAGGCTGGCGGCGAGCCGTGTGGAGACATTCAGCTTTTTCAGTATATTGCGGATATGAACTTTCACCGTTTCTTCCGAAATAAACAGCGCCCGTGCAATTTCCTTATTTTTCATCCCGCAGGCCAGTTCTTTGAGAACATCGGCTTCCCGTTGTGTCAGGTAACTGACCGGATCGTGATAGTGTTCACGTTCCTGCAAAATTTTATAAATCGCCTCACTGAAGATCTTTTTTCCTTTAAAGGCATTTTTAATCTGACTTAATAAATAATCAACATCGCAATTCTTTAATAAATAACCATCAGCTCCGGCATCAATAGCAGCGTATATATCATTCCGTTCCCGTGACTGTGAAAACACCAGGATATAACTGGATATTTTTTTGTGACGTAATTTTTTAATGAAATCAATACCGGAAAAAGCACGGACATTGATATCCAATATAATCATTCTGGGGGTATGCTGATGGATATGGCTGAACAGACCATTGTTGTCAGTAAATTCCGGCATGATGGTTAACGTATAATCCGGTTGTAAAAGCATTTTAAAACCATAGCGTAACAACGGATGGTCATCAATAACCATAATAGTGTGATGAGGCATAGAGTTCTCCCTTGCCGGGTGTACGGTATGAGATGATATTAATTAAAACGATTTAATTGATATATTAATTATTGAAATACAAAATATACCATAATCGCCAGGACAATTAATTTTTACGCAAAAGTGTTATATGTGCAAATAACAAAGTATTTAAAAATAATAATGTCCCTAATAACATGAAGCATATTATAGGGATGAAGTTCATGGTTTAAGACAGGAAGATATAATTGGCGGTATAGCCGGAGAAGGCCGCTATTATCAGATAACCAATAAGAGATATGTTGTTTTTTTCAACAGGTTCAGCACATTAACTACATGAATATTACACTTTTTTCACTATTCCGCTATTTATCAGTATACTGATTATGTAGCGCTGAATAACGTGGCCGGCGGCAGAGCTTACGCTGCCGGTCCGCCCTGACCCTGTTATTAACGCCTGTAAAGGATCCTGAAATGGACGAACAATTAAAACAAAGTGCCCTTGAGTTTCATCAGTTTCCCTCTCCCGGTAAAATTACCGTTACCCCGACCAAACCGCTGACCACCCAGCGTGATCTGGCTCTGGCTTATTCACCCGGAGTTGCGGCTCCCTGTCTCGAAATCGCGGATGATCCGCTGGCAGCTTATAAATATACCGCCAAAGGCAACCTGGTCGCGGTAATTTCCAACGGTACGGCGGTGCTCGGCCTCGGTAATATCGGGGCGCTGGCCGGTAAGCCGGTGATGGAAGGAAAAGGGGTTTTATTTAAAAAATTCTCCGGTGTGGATGTCTTTGATATTGAAGTCAATGAGACCGACCCGGACAAACTGGTGGATATTATTGCCTCTCTGGAGCCGACATTCGGCGGCATCAACCTGGAAGATATCAAAGCACCGGAATGTTTCTATATTGAAAAGAAACTGCGCGAACGCATGAAAATCCCGGTCTTCCATGATGACCAGCACGGTACCGCGATTATCAGTACTGCAGCTGTACTCAACGGACTGCGTATCGTCAATAAAGCGATCGGTGATGTCCGTCTGGTGGTCTCCGGTGCGGGAGCTGCCTCTGTTGCCTGTATGAACCTGATGGTGTTGCTGGGCCTGAAACGCGACAATATTATTGTCTGTGACTCGAAAGGGGTTATCTACAAAGGCCGTGAAGCCAATATGGCGGAAACCAAAGCGGCGTATGCTATTGATGATAACGGTATGCGGACACTGGCGGATGCGATGCCGGGCGCGGATATTTTCCTCGGCTGTTCCGGCCCGGGCGTGCTGACACCGGAGATGGTCAAAGGTATGGCGCGTGACCCGCTGATTCTGGCACTGGCCAACCCTGAGCCGGAAATCCTGCCGCCGCTGGCACTGGCCGTCCGTCCGGATGCCATCATCTGTACCGGGCGCTCGGATTATCCGAACCAGGTCAATAACGTGCTTTGCTTCCCGTTTATTTTCCGTGGTGCGCTGGATGTCGGCGCAACAGCGATTAATGAAGAGATGAAACTGGCCTGTGTGAAAGCGATTGCCGATCTGGCGCTGGCGGAGCAGAGCGAGCAGGTTGCCTCCGCTTACGGTGGTCAGGAATTATCTTTCGGCCGTGAATATATTATCCCGAAACCGTTTGATCCGCGTCTTATCCTGAAAATCGCCCCGGCTGTGGCAAAAGCGGCGATGGAAACCGGTGTGGCGACGCGCCCGATTGAGGACTTCAGTGTCTATCTGGAACACCTCAATGAGTTTGTCTACAAAACCACCCTGTTTATGAAGCCGATTTTCTCCATGGCACGTAAAGATCGCAAACGTATCGTGCTGGCCGAAGGGGAAGAGCCGCGCATGCTGCATGCGACACAGGAACTGGTCAGCATGGGGCTGGCGTATCCGATCCTGATTGGCCGCCCGGATGTGATTGAAATGCGAATCAAAAAGCTGGGACTGCAGATTGTGCCGGATCAGGATTTTGAAATCGTTAACAATGAAAGTGACCCGCGTTTTGCTGAATACTGGCAGGAATATTATCAGCTGATGAAGCGCAAGGGCGTGACTCAGGAACAGGCCCGCCGTGCCATTATCACTAACCCGACCAGTATCGGTGCCATCATGGTGCACCGTGGTGAGGCGGACGGTATGATCTGCGGGGTGGTCGGCGATTATCACGATCACTACCGGATTGTGGAAAATGTGTTTGGTTTCCACGAAGGCGTGCACACGGCGGGGGCAATGAATGCGCTCAGTCTGCCGACCGGTAACACTTTTATCGCCGATACCTATGTGCATGATGAGCCGACAGCCGAACAACTGGCGGAGATCACCCTGATGGCCGCCGCCGCGGTGCGCCGGTTCGGTATCGAGCCGAAAGTGGCGCTGTTATCCCGCTCCAGCTTCGGCTCCTGTCCGTCGCCGTCCGCAGAGAAAATGCGTGATACCCTGGCGCTGATCCGTGAACGGGAACCGTCACTGGAAATTGACGGGGAAATGCACGGTGATGCGGCGCTGGTGGAAGCTATCCGCCGTGATCTGATGCCGGACAGCCCACTGAAAGGTGCGGCAAACCTGCTGATTATGCCGAACGGGGAAGCAGCCCGTATCAGTTATAACCTGCTGCGTGTGACTACCTCGGAAGGGGTGACGGTCGGTCCTGTGCTGATGGGGATTAACAAGCCGGTGCATATTCTGACGTCTATCTCCTCTGTGAGGCGTATCGTCAACATGGTGGCACTGGCAGCGGTGGAAGCGCAGACTCAGCCTCTGTAAAAGAAAGCAGTAAATAAAGGTGATATACGCCCCGGCAACGGGGCGTTGTACAGGAAAGATATGCTGAAGATTGAAAAAGTGGATCATATTGCCGTGATTGCTTCTGACCTCACGGCCAGTCTGGCGTTTTATTGCGATGTACTGGGATTAACGGTGCTCAGTGAGCACTATCGTGCGGAACGGGATTCTTACAAGGTGGATCTGGCACTGAACGGAGAATACCTGCTGGAGCTTTTTACCTTTCCGGCAAGCCCGGTACGGGTATCACAGCCGGAAGCCTGTGGCCTGCGCCATCTGGCATTTGCAGTGCAGGATCTGACCGCATGGGAAACACACCTGAAACAATGCGGTGTCCGTTGTGACAGCATTCGCACGGATGGATTTACCGGCAAGTCATTTTTCTTCTGTTTTGACCCGGATAATCTGCCGGTGGAGTTTTATGCCCGCTGACGGATAAAAAAAAGCCAGCGCGATGGCTGGCTGAGAAACTTCGAAATACTGGAAGCAATGTGAGCAATGTCGTTTGCCAATACCTTAGTAATTTACTCAGGTACCGACAACGAGAATGATAATTTTTCCCATTTAAAAAGTAAAGTGTTTTTTTAATAAAAAACGCTGATTATCTGCACAGCAAACCAAACCGCACAAAACAGCAAAAGGTCACTTTATTAAAATTAAGTGTAAAGTTGTTTAATAATTAAAGTTATTCGGTTAAAAAGCCTTGAAATATGGCAAAATGCCCCTATTTTCTGAGGCATATGATGGGCACACTATTTAAAGGATCATACTGATATGATGCGAATTGCATTATTTTTACTCACAAACCTGGCCGTAATGGTTGTCTTCGGCATTATTCTGTCGCTGACCGGCGTTCAGAGTCAAAGTGTGACCGGACTGATGATTATGGCAGGGTTATTTGGCTTCGGCGGCGCATTTGTGTCTCTGCTGATGTCAAAATGGATGGCACTGCGCTCTGTCGGCGGGCAGGTGATCACCAATCCGTCCACTCAAACGGAGCGCTGGCTGGTGGAGACGGTACGCCGTCAGGCACAGCAGGCCGGTATCGGCATGCCGGAAGTGGCGATCTACCACGCGCCGGATATTAACGCCTTTGCAACCGGCGCACGCCGTGATGCGTCACTGGTGGCGGTCAGCTCCGGGTTACTGGAAAACATGAGCCGCGATGAGGCGGAGGCGGTTATCGCCCATGAAATCAGCCATATCGCGAATGGTGACATGGTGACCATGACGCTGTTACAGGGCGTGGTAAACACCTTTGTTATCTTTATTTCCCGTATTCTGGCACAACTGGCGGCAGGTTTTATGTCAAACAACAATGACGAAAACTCAGGCAGCCAGGGCAACCCGATGATTTATTTCGCGGTATCGATGGTACTGGAAATTGTGTTCGGTATTCTGGCCAGCATTATCACCATGTGGTTCTCACGCCGCCGTGAATTCTATGCGGATGCGGGCTCTGCAAAACTGGTGGGCCGCGAGAAGATGATCGCCGCACTGCAACGCCTGAAAACCAGTTACGAACCGCAGGAAGAGGGCAGCATGATGGCGTTTTGCATCAACGGCCGCAATAAATCATTCAGCGAACTGTTTTTATCACACCCGCCGCTGGATAAGCGTATTGAAGCACTGCGCAGCGGTGAGTTTCTGAATTAATCACTACATACTGATAAAAAGGCCGTTACGCCCAGCGTTACGGCCTTTTTTATGCCTGTCTGCGGAGCAGTAATAATGCCGAAGGTGGCATCCGAAAACATAACGTGACAGGCGGATCCGATGATTAACCCGGCGGTGTGACGTGGGGGAAGTCTGCAGGAACCATGGTGATATCAATAAAAAGCCCGTATTCATATCCTGAATACGGGCTTTCTGTTATCTGACGATAATCAGCGGCGGGATATTATCCCTGCTGTAAATCTTCGTCGTTATCGTTATTAAACAGGGTTTTGTCTGTCTGGCCCAGGATCTGACTGGTGACTGTCCCGGCAGTCATGGAACCACTGACGTTCAGGGCGGTACGGCCCATATCAATCAGCGGCTCGACAGAGATCAGCAGCGCGACCAGAGTGACCGGCAGACCCATTGCAGGCAGAACAATCAGTGCCGCGAAGGTGGCACCGCCGCCGACACCGGCAACACCGGCTGAACTGACGGTGACGATACCGACGAGTGTGGCAATCCACAGCGGGTCAAACGGGTTGATACCCATGGTCGGGGCAACCATCACCGCCAGCATGGCCGGGTAAATCCCCGCACAGCCGTTCTGACCGATGGTGGTACCGAAGGAAGCTGCGAACCCGGCAATAGAATCAGGAATACCGATACGGCGGGTTTGTGCTTCCACACTCAGCGGAATACTGGCCGCACTTGAACGGCTGGTAAAGGCGAAAGTCAGTACCGGCGCGATTTTACGGAAGAAACGCAGCGGATTGATACCGGCAGCGCCGACAATCAGGCCGTGAACGACGAACATCAGCAGGATCGCAATATAAGAAGCAACGACGAAAGTCCCTAATTTAATGATGTCCTGAATGTTTGAACCGGCAACCACTTTGGTCATCAGAGCAAATACGCCGTACGGGGTAAAGCGCATCACCAGACGCACCAGTTTCATCACCCACGCCTGCAGGATATCAATCGCGCTGAGCACTTTGGCACCGCGCTCTTCGTTGTCTTTAATCAGCTGAAGTGCAGCCACACCCATAAAGGCGGCAAAAATCACCACGCTGATGATGGAGGTCGGGTTAGCACCGGTCAGGTCAGCAAACGGGTTTTTCGGAATAAAGGACAGGATCAGCTGCGGCACGGTCAGGTCAGACACTTTGCCTGCATACTGGGATTCCAGCTGGGTCAGGCGTGCGGTTTCTTTCACACCCTGAATCAGACCATCTGCGGTTAAGCCGAAAGCGAGGGTGATCAGAATACCGATTAAGGCGGCAATTGCTGTGGTGATCAGCAGGGTGCCGATCGTCAGCACGCTGATTTTACCCAGCGATGATGCCTGATGCAGACGGGCAACCGCGCTGAGAATAGACGCGAAGACCAGCGGCATAATCACCATCTGTAACAGCTTCACATAGCCGTTACCGACGATATCAAACCACGGCAGCGCCTGTTTTACTGCGTCATGCTCCGTGCCGTAGAATGCATTCAGCCCGAGGCCGAACAGAACACCGATCACCAGACCGGTGAGTACCTTTTTGGACAGACTCCAGTCCTTATTACTGCTGAGCTTCATCAGCACCAGCAGCAGAATAACGAATATGGCGAGATTGCTGATTAATGGAAAGTTCATCCCGGTCTCCGATACCTGTTGGTATGTTGTTATAGTGTGTTGACTAAATCGCATACAGTTATGCAGATGCTAAAACTGTAAAGGATGCGTTATAGATTAACAGGAGTTTTCTGCAGTACTTATAATTAATCTGCATTATTTATAGCTATATTGTAGATCACAGTGGTTGATTTAGCCTGAATCGTCATTAAACAGATGTTTTTCTATAGCTGATGGTTATATAAAACGGATTATTTATAGCCTGGCCGATATCTGAGCCAGTATCAGTTCCCAGACATGATCCCACCAGACCTCCCAGTGAGCAGGCAGATAGAACGAGGCCACCAGTACAACCAGCGCCACACTGCGTTCCGCCCGTTTATTGGCTTTGCTGCCCAGCAGCGGGATGCAGAAACGCCAGCGTACCGGCCATAACAGCGGGATCCCGGCGGTTGTCAGCATATCTCCGGCCAGGTGGCTGAGATACCCGACAATCACGGCCTGATAAAAATCCGCCGGAACAGACCAGCTGACCGGCAGTTGTGTGCGGAACAGAATAACGCCGGTCAGAATTGCCAGCAGACTGTGGGTGAAACCCCGGTGGCCGCACAGGCGGGAGATTGGCACTGAAATAAAGCGAACCCACTGACCCAGCATGGATTTAGGATGATCGATATCCGGCAGCAGAGCACCGGCGAGGGCGCCGGGGATCAGGTGCAGCCAGTCCCCCTGACTGATATCAGGCGAAATCTGAAGCTGATGAACCATCACTACAGAAGCGACAGAGAAAAGCAGGTGACCCTCAGCTGTCATGATACCGGGTAAATACTCAGGTGTTTATTTATACAGTGTTACAGTATAAAGTCTTTTATGACGCCCGGCCAGAGGGTAAGAAAGAAAAAGGCTTATTTATTAATGAATAACTCCGGAATATTTCACTAACGGAGCAGGGCGGGATATTTCCCGCCACAAAAATAATCAGCGGACCATAGCCGCAGTCAGTTCGCTGAGCGATGACAGGCGGTAATCTGCCAGTGACCAGCGCGGGTCGGCGGCCATTTCAGCGGACGGAACCACAATGGAGCGCATGCGGGCGGCTTTACAGGCAATCATACCGTTAACGGAATCTTCCAGCGCCACGCACTGCACCGGCGGAACACCCAGTGCTTCAGCGGCATTCAGATAAACCTGCGGATGCGGCTTGCTGTAGGGCAGATCACCGGCAGACACCACCGCATCAAAATAATGGCGGATATTAAACATCTCCAGCACAGATTCCAGCATATAGAGCGGCGAGGCGGAAGCCAGAGCAATTTTCAGTCCCTGTGACTGACACAGGGAGAGCGCATGTTCCACACCGGGCAGAAGCGGACGCTCTTTTTCCACCATGGCAATTGTGGAATCAATAATCCGCTGAATGACCTCTTCTTTAGAGGGAGTCTGCCACGGCGAAACCTGATACCACAGCTCCACGACCTGGTCGATACGCAGACCCAGCAAATCGGGCAGCTTATCCCGCAGTGACATATCCAGGCCGATGCTGCTGAAAACCTGATTTTCGCTCTGAAGCCAGAATGGCTCGGAGTCAATCAGTAAACCATCCATATCAAAAACAGCGGCCTGTACCGGTAAGGTGTGGGACATAGTGTAGCTCCTGAGATCCTGCAATGAATTAAAACATTCTCTGATTGTAACAAGCCGGGGCAGAGAGTTCATTAAGTGACTTAATAATTTACGGGGTAAAAAAGTCCGGAATAATGATAATGATTTTCTCCTGATTTCTGCGCTATGATTACAGGGAAAAAATCAAATGAGGAAAGCGCATGACGCTGCAACAGGCCCGCTGGGTTGCTGTATTTAAACGGGTGGCAGGCTGGGTGGTTTTTATTCCGGCCCTGATCTCAACCATTGTTTCGTTACTGAAACTGGCTCATCAGCAGAGTACCGGCAGTGATAAAATTAATGCCGTTATCGGGGATTTTATCAATGTGGTGACGGAAATGATCCGTGTGAATACACCGTTCCTGAACACATTCTGGAATAACTCCCCTGTACCGGATAAATTACTCGGTTTTGAAGGTCACAATCTGAGTTTTTTACTGATTTATATCCTGATGTTTGTGGGGCTGGCGCTGAGTGCATCCGGTATCCGTATGTCCCGGCAGGTAAAATTTATCCGCGAGAATATTGAAGATCAGGCCATTATTGAAAATGCCAGAGAGAGCGGAAAAACACCGGCGGATTTAATCGCCAAAATACGTATTCCGAATCACACTATTTTCCGGCAAATTTTTGTGCTGTATGTGCTGCCGGTATTTATCGGCGCAATTGCGTGGTTTTTAATTAAGTTCCTTAACTGGTAAGCAAAACAGCCTGAATAAAAAATACCCCGCAGAGTCTCTGACGGGGTATTTTTTTGTCTGTAAGACAGGGATTAACCGGCGAGAATATCGTCAATAATCGTCTGCGCACTCTGATAATAACGATCGCCAAATAAATGGCTGCGGTGAAGCTGATAATAGAGCTGATAGAGCGGCTGGCGCTCTAAGAAACCACTTTCCAGCGGCCAGACCTGCTGATAGCCGTCGAGGATTTGCATCGGCAGCTCAGGGAAAAAAGAGAGCATCGCCAGATCACACTCACGATCACCCCAGTAACACGCCGGGTCAAACGCGACTGTTCCGCCGTCAGCCACCGCCGCACAGTTTGACGGCCACAGATCGCCGTGGAGCAGGGATGGCTGCGGCTGGTGGTCAGACAGCTTTTGCTGTACACGCCGGATAATGCTGTCAATATCGCCGAAGATGATACCTTTTTCTTTCGCCAGCTGTAACTGCCAGCCAATCCGTTTTTCAGCAAAGAAAGAAGCCCATTTTTTATCCCAGGCATTCGGCTGGGGATTGGTACCCAGCAGGTTATCTTCATCGAAACCGTAACGAGGCTGTTCATGCCACTGGTGCAGACGCGCCAGCTGCTGCCCGAACATATAGGCGGAATGGGAATCAAAAGGCTTCAGCGGCAGATATTCCATAATCAGGAAGCTGAACTCTTTTGTCGACCCGACACCATAAACGGCGGGGGTTGTCAGTGTACGGCTGCGGCTGAGAGCATCAAGCTGCTCCGCCTCGGTTTTGAATACCTGCAACATGTCACGCCGGTTATATTTGATAAAAACCGGATGATCGCCGTAACGGGCACTCCGGGAACGGTGGATTTCACCGCCATCGAGTTGTTTCTTGTCAGAGAACGAGTGTTCGCCGAAATGTTCACTGAGTATACGTCCTGCTGCCTGCCACATGAGCCACCTCACTAAGCCGTCTATCAGTCAGTCTATCTTACCGCCGGAAAATAAAAGAAAAAAGCGGACATCTCACACAAATTACACAGTAAGAGCAGGGAAATACAGAAAAGGACAAAAACGGATGGCTGTTTCGGAAGAGTCCGGAAGCGGGGGATATCCCGGTGACAGAATATCCCCCGTGAACAGAAGGTCAGGCAACCTGTCTGCGGCGTTTGAGGGCGGATAACCGCAGCTGGTTATAAATCAGTGCCAGCACAAAATAGAGTGCCTGAACCAGGACAATACAGGCACCGGTGGCGCCGTCGATATGGAAGCTGACGACAGTGCCGATATAGCTGGAGCTGACAGAGACCAGAATCGCCACCAGGATCATTTTGCCGAAGCTGCGGCACAGCAGGAAGGCGATGATACCCGGAGAAATAAGCATAGCGATTACCAGAATGATCCCGACCGCCTGGAGAGAGGCGACGATGGTCAGTGCCAGCAGTGATAACAGCCCGTAGTGCAGCATGCGGACCGGCAGTCCGATAACCCGTGCCTGGTTGGGATCAAAGCAGTACAGCATGAAATCTTTGTATTTCACCATCAGTACCACCATGGTCAGCCCCGCGATAATCAGGGTCTGACGCAGTTCAGCCTGCGTGATCCCGAGGATGTTACCAAACAGAATGTGGGTCAGGTGTTGTTCGGTATCAATGCGGGTAAATAGTACCAGACCGAGGGCAAACATACCGGAGAACACAATCCCCATCACGGTATCTTCTTTGATCCGGCTGTGTTCTTTAAGGTAACCGGTGGCAAAAGCACAGAAAAGCCCTGATACAAACGCACCGATAATCAGCGGAATGCCCATCACGAAGGCCAGCACAATACCCGGCAGTACCGCATGGGAAATTGCATCCCCCATCAGCGACCAGCCCTTTAGCACCAGGAAGCAGGAGAGAACGGCACAGACCGCGCCGGTCAGAATAGCGGCAAACATGGCCCGCTGCATAAACGGAAAGGCAAACGGGTCAATAAACAGAGAGGTCAGAAAATCACTCATGAGTTTGCCTCCTGACGCAGTTTTGCTGATTCACGACGGGCACGGCGGCGGGCGGAGAGCATGCCGTGTTTTGGTGCGAAGAAGAAGGCAATCATGAAAACAATAGTCTGTAAGGTCACAATCATGCCGCCGGTCGCGCCGTTCAGAAAATAACTGATGTAGGCACCGGCACTGCTGGTGACTGCTCCTAAAACGACGGCGATAATCAGTAATTTTTTAAACTGATCAGTTAACAGATAGGCAGTGGCTCCCGGGGTAATCACCATCGCAATCACCAGAATCGCCCCGACTGTCTGGAGTGCCGCGACAGTACAGGCACTGAGCAGGGTAAAGAAAATAATTTTCAGTGCCAGCGGGTTCAGGCCGATAGAGCGGGCATGGGTTTCATCAAAGAAAACCACCAGCAGATCTTTCCAGATGAACATCAGTACGAGGAAAGAAACCGCAATAATAATTTCCACCTGCAGCATGTCCTCATCGGCAATCCCGAGGATATTCCCCATAATAATGGTCTGTACATTGACAGAGGTCGGGTTCAGGGAAACGATCAGCAGACCGGCGGCAAAGAAGGTGGAAAATATAAACCCGATCACCGCATCTTCCCGCAGGCGGGTCAGATGCCGGATAAAGGTCATGGAAAGGGCAGCGAGCATCCCGGTGAAGAACGCACCGACAGAGTAGGGGAAACCGAGAGCGTAAGCCCCCGCCACACCGGGAACCACAGAGTGGGAGAGGGCATCTCCCATCAGTGACCAGCCCTTGAGCATCAGGTAAGCGGACAGAAAGGCACACACCGCACCCACAATACCGCTCACCCAGATGGCTTTCACCATATAGTTGTATTCAAACGGCTGAAGTAACAGCTCTGTCATGGCTGCTCTTCCTTACTGCCGGTTTTCACCGTCAGATTGTCCTGATGGCCGTAGAAGACAGCGGCGCGTTCATCATCGGTAATAACAGTCAGTGAACGCGGGTCATCGTCGTCATGCAGATCCGGCCCGGACAGATTGATATGACGCAGCACACCGCCGAAGGTTTTTTCCAGGTTTTTCTGGGTAAACGTGGTGGCGGTCGGGCCGCTGTCGAGCACAGTACGGTTTATCAGAATCACATGGTCACAGAATTCCGGCACACTGCCGAGGTTATGGGTGGAGACCAGTACCAGATGCCCCTCTTCGCGCAGTGAGCGCAGTAAATCGATAATGGCATTCTCTGTTTTGACATCCACGCCGGTAAAAGGCTCATCCAGCAACAATACTTTGCCGTTCTGTGCCAGGGCACGGGCCAGAAACACACGCTTTTTCTGGCCGCCGGAAAGCTCGCCTATCTGGCGGTGACCCAGCCCGGTAAGGCCGACACGTTCCAGTGCATCGGCGACAGCTTTTTTGTCTTCTTTACCGGGAATGCGCAGAAAACCCATTTTTCCGTAACGGCCCATCATCACCACATCAGAGACCAGAACAGGAAAGTTCCAGTCCACTTCTTCTGTCTGCGGGACATAGGCAATCACATTCTTTTTCAGCGCAGCACGCACCGGTTCATCATTCAGTGTCACCCGGCCCTGTGTCGGTGTGACCAGCCCCATAATAGTTTTAAACAGGGTGGATTTACCGCTGCCGTTAATACCGACGAGGGCGCAGATAGAGCCGCCCTCTATGCTGAAACTGGCATCAAAAATCGCGGTATGGCCGTTGTTATAAGTGACAGTGGCGTTATCGACAACCAGCTGTGGTTTGCTGAATTGATCACTCATTGATGAAATCCTTTGGCGATAGTATCTACAGTGGTATTGAGCAGATCAATATAGGTCGGAACAGGGCCGTCAGCGGCAGACAGGGAGTCCACATACAGTACGCCGCCGTACTCTGCACCGGTTTCTTTGGCGACCTGTTTAGCCGGTTTGTCGGAAATGGTGCTTTCGCTGAATACAACCGGAATTTTATATTCGCGGACGGTATCAATCATGTGGCGGACCTGTTGCGGTGTACCTTGCTCTTCTGCGTTAATCGGCCACAGGTATACTTCCTGAAAACCGTAGTCATTGGCCAGATAACTGAATGCGCCTTCGCTGGTCGCCAGCCAGCGCTGATTTTCCGGGATATTGGCCAGACGGGCACGGAGCGGGGTATCAAGTGCTTTTATTTTCGCGGCATACTCAGCCGCGTTTTTATTGTAGGTTTCCGCATTCGCCGGGTCATGCTTTACCAGCGCAGCCCGGATATTTTCGATGTACATCAGCGCGTTGGTCGGGGACATCCAGGCATGCGGGTTCGGGTTACCGTTATAGGCGCCGCCACGGATGGAATTAGGGGTAATACCTTCGGTAATGACAACCGCCGGGACATCCTGTAAATTTTCAAAGAAGCGCTCAAACCAGCGTTCCAGGTTCAGGCCGTTCCACAGGATAAGATCCGCATCCTGCGCCCGCATAATATCTTTCGGGGTTGGCTGGTAGTCATGGATTTCGGCACCGGGTTTGGTGATGGATTCCACAACAGCGGCATCACCGGCCACGTTCTGCGCCATATCCTGAATAATGGTGAAAGTGGTTACGACCTTAAATTTTTTCTCCGCTGCAGCGGCATACCCGCTGACCGCGCACAGGGTAAGCAGCAGCACAGCATGGCGGAATATCTGTGTCAGGGACGGAAGGGAAAACGCATTTTGTTTTTTGTTCATTTTATCAGCCTGCCTGGTTAAAGTGTGACAATCACTAAGGATATCGTTATTGATAATGATTATCAATATCATTTGATGTTGTCAAGCACTTCCGCAATATCTTTATAACATTCAGTACGATCGATTCACACTATGCTATGAATCACATAAAATGTAAAAGTTAAGTAAACTCCTTTTGGTTTATGTGTGTTTTCAGTATTCTTAGCTTCGTCAGAATGCCGGATAAAGGGTAACAGAGTGAAAAAAACCGTTAGTGTGATTGCTTTAGCATTATTGTTGGCGGGCTGCTCAGGAAGCAGCAAACAGTCCCGTACCGGTTCCGGTGGCTGGATAACGCCGCCATCGTCCGGCATCAGTGATTATTCCGCCTATCCGGCAAAGGGCAGTGGCGTCTATCCGGCCACTCCGTTTGATCAGTTTATCCGCCAGGCATCCAACCGTTATGAAGTCGATGAAACACTGATCCGCGCCATTATTGAGGTGGAATCGTCTTACCGGCCGGATGTGATCAGCAAATCCAACGCGGTGGGTCTGATGCAGATTAAAGCCTCAACCGCCGGGCGCGATGCCTACCGTGTGAAAGGCCGCAACGGTGAACCGAGTACCCGTGAACTGCTGGATCCGCAAACCAATATCGACATCGGTACCACCTACATCCGGATTATCCGTGACCAGCATCTGGCCGGCATTACTGACCCGCAAACTCTCAATTACGCAACGATTGTCTCTTATGTTAACGGCGCCGGCGCATTGCTGCGTACGTTTGATAACAACCGGGCACTGGCGATTGAAAAAATTAACGCGCTGTCAGCCGATGAATTTTATGAGCATGTGCAGAGCAAACACCCTGCGTCACAGGCTCCCCGTTATCTGTGGAAAGTGAAAAACGCGTACCGCGCACTGGCGATGGCTGACTGATCCTCTGATTTTTTCCTTCATAAATTATTTTTCCGTTGCAGTGTGAATCTGCAGCGGAATTGTCCCGCTGCAAAAAATCCGTCTGATATTTCGGTATGACGCGTCCGTCTTCTGTGTATAAAAAGCATACGACCTGCATCATTAATAATGAAGAAAAGAATGAGGGAGTATGAGGAATTGCGTGTTGTGCGGAAAAAATGAAAAAAAAGCCCTGATTCAGGATCAGGGCAAGAGAAATACCAAAAGTTCACTTATCTCTACTACGGACGGAGTATAACGGACAACATTTTACAATTGGTGAATTAACAATGATAAATTGTATCAATGTTTTACCTGGTAGTTTTGTGGTGTGAATAATTGAGGGCTGTGATTGTTACAAAGCGGTCGTCCCCGGAGGAAAGTCCCGCTATAATGCGGGACTTTCTCTGTACTGATAATTAAAATTGCCGGGTATGATGACAACACGTATGTTACGGATTTTTATTGCGACAGCCGGACTTTTTCTGTTTCTGTCGGTTCTGCATTTAAGTTTTGGTTATGAATATAAGTTTATTTATGTTCTCAGTGCGGCAGCACTGTTTACATTTTGCCTGTCATTCAGCCGGGTGCTGTATGTTCTGCTGCTGACGATATATTTACTTTTGGGCCTTATTTACGGGGCGGTGGGGATCAATTACGGTTATCCCGATGTGAATGCGGTTGGTTCACTGATGTATACGGATAACGGTGAATCACTGGAATATATTGCCGGGCTGCCTTTTAAAACCTATCTGTATCTTGCCGGGCTGCTGGTATCTGCAGGTTGTGCACTGCTGATGAAGCCGCTGAAAAAACGTCATCAGCGAATTGTATTGTTTACCGTCTTTTTTATTACCGCATTCTGGTCATCCTCAAAAGATTATATTCAGGGAAAATCGGAAGGATTTGTCTCGGTATTTAAGTCCGGTTTACCGGAAATTCGTTTTTTCCGTGACAGTTATGAAAGCTATGTGCAAATCCGCAAAGATAATCTGCGTTATGCCAAGGTTATTGAAACCAGTGATCACTGGGATCCGCAAGTCACAGAGACTGGTTATGACACCTATATTCTTGTCATCGGTGAAAGTGTCCGCAAAGATTTTATGCATGCATTCGGTTTTGAATTACACCCGAATACACCGTGGATGAGCAGCCGCAACGGCCTGTTTTTCGATAACTACATTTCTGCGTCCGGCTCCACCACGCTGTCTCTGACAAATGCACTTGCCGTCCGTGAAGGGAATGTGACAAACCTGAGTGATAATCTTGTCGCACTGGCGAATAAAGCCGGTTTTCATACGTACTGGATTTCAAATCAGCATATGAAAGGCATTTATGATTCTCCGGTGGGGATTATGGGGAAAAAAGCGGGTTTTTATCATTTTCTCGCCCCGAACCGTTCAGATAAAGGCGGGCCGGATGAAATGCTGCTGCCGTTCGTCCGCGATGCGCTGGCAGAGAAGAACGGTAAAAAACTGATTGTGGTGCATTTAATCGGTTCTCATCCGCAACCCTGCGGAAGACTGACTGAAAATTTCGATAAATTTATCGGTTCCCGTAATATTTCCTGCTATATCAAAAGTATTGAGAATACCGATAAATTACTGTCCGATATTGCCGCGATGGCAGGGCAGGAGCATCAGCGCTGGACAATGGCTTACTTCTCTGACCACGGTCTGCTGTTTACGGATAAGGGCACGGAGAATACCAATCTGACACACGGCGACAGCATGAAACAAAATTTTCAGGTGCCGTTCTTTATTACTGCGTTTGATGCACAGTCACAAAACCGTATAACACATTTCCGCAGCGGATTATCGATGTTGCCGCTGCTGAGTCAGTGGATGGGCATAAAAGAGGCTAGGCTGGATAATCATTGTGACTGGTTGCGGGATACGCAATGTGCCGGCCAAAAGAGTGTGGTGAATTTTAAAAATGAACTGAAATCATTTGATTCATTACCTGAAGATAATCTGGTTCTTCCCTGAAAACGGCCTGCGGCGGATTCTGACAGTACAAAAAAATGATTTAAAATCCGCCGCAGGCACTGTTTTAAAAAGGAAATGTTCATAATTCCTGCATTCTTTGTGACACGGCACACTTTTTCAGATACCTGGCCACATAAATCTATTAATCCTTATTTGCTGTGCTAGTATGGATTTTGAGTTCCGGCAAGGGCGCCCGGCAGATTATGATCCGCAGGTGTGACCCGGCTTGCAATGTACGCAAGAAATTGCCGGTAACGTACTGAAAATCAAATAAATGAGATTTCTATATGTGATCTTACGTATGGGTCACCACTGTAGATAAGGATTTAAAAATGCCTGTAATTACTCTTCCTGACGGCAGTCAGCGCCAGTTTAACCATCCTGTTTCTGTCCTTGATGTTGCGAATGATATCGGTGCCGGTCTGGCGAAAGCCTGTATCGCGGGTCGTGTCAACGGTACGCTGGTCGATGCCTGCGACATGATTGAACACGATGCAAATTTAGCCATTATCACCGCCAAAGACGAGGAAGGACTGGAAATTATCCGTCACTCCTGTGCTCACCTGTTAGGTCATGCCATCAAACAATTATGGCCGAACACCCGCATGGCGATTGGTCCGGTAATCGATAACGGTTTCTATTATGACGTTGATCTTGATGAGTCACTGACCCAGGAAGACCTCGAGAAACTCGAACAGCGGATGATGGAACTCGCCAAAAAAGATTATGACGTCGTGAAAAAACGCGTCACATGGGGCGAGGCCCGCGAGACGTTTGTTTCCCGCGGCGAAGATTACAAGGTTGAAATTCTGGACGAAAATATCGGTCAGGATGAGCATCCTGCACTGTATTTCCATGAAGAATATGTCGATATGTGCCGTGGTCCGCACGTACCGAATATGCGCTTCTGCCATAACTTCAAATTGCAGAAAGTGGCCGGTGCCTACTGGCGCGGCGACAGCGAAAACAAAATGCTGCAGCGTATTTACGGCACAGCGTGGGGCGATAAGAAGCAGTTAGCCGCTTATCTGCAGCGCCTGGAAGAAGCCGCAAAACGTGACCACCGTAAAATCGGTAAGCAGCTTGACCTGTATCATATGCAGGAAGAAGCGCCGGGTATGGCGTTCTGGCATAACGACGGCTGGACAATTTTCCGTGAGCTGGAAGTGTTCGTCCGTGTGAAACTGAAAGAGTATGATTACCAGGAAGTGAAAGGTCCGTTTATGATGGACCGCGTTCTGTGGGAAAAAACAGGACACTGGGAAAACTACAAAGAGCACATGTTCACAACTTCTTCTGAGAACCGTGAATACTGCATTAAGCCGATGAACTGTCCGGGTCACATTCAGATCTTCAACCAGGGTCTGCGTTCTTACCGTGACTTGCCGCTGCGTATGGCGGAGTTCGGCAGCTGCCACCGTAACGAATCTTCCGGTGCACTGCACGGTCTGATGCGTGTCCGCGGCTTTACTCAGGATGATGCGCATATCTTCTGTACAGAAGAGCAGGTAATGGACGAAGTCAGTTCCTGTATCCGCATGGTCTATGACATGTACTCCACTTTCGGCTTTAAAAAGATTGTGGTTAAACTGTCCACCCGCCCGGAAAAACGCATCGGTTCTGATGTCCAGTGGGACAAAGCCGAAGCTGACCTGGCAAGTGCACTGAAAGAAAACAACATCGAATTCGAATATCTGCCGGGCGAAGGTGCCTTCTACGGGCCGAAAATTGAATTTACTTTGTATGATTGTTTGGATCGTGCATGGCAATGTGGTACAGTGCAGCTCGATTTCTCTCTGCCGGCTCGTCTGGGGGCAACTTATGTTGCCGAAAACAATGAACGCGTGACCCCGGTGATGATTCACCGCGCGATCTTAGGCTCGATGGAGCGCTTCATTGGTATCCTGACTGAAGAAACTGCCGGTTTCTTCCCGACATGGTTAGCGCCTAACCAGGTAGTGGTGATGAACATCACTGATTCTCAGGCCGATTATGTCCAGAAAGTCGTCAAAGAACTGCAGGATGCCGGAATTCGTGCAAAAGCAGACTTGAGAAATGAGAAGATTGGCTTTAAAATTCGCGAACACACGCTACGTCGTGTTCCGTATATGCTGGTCTGCGGTGATAAAGAGATGGAAACAGGCGAAGTGTCTGTTCGTACCCGCCGCGGCAACGATCTTGGCAGCATAAACGTGAGCGAATTTAAAGACGCACTGCTTGAAGAAATTCGCAGTCGCAGACTTGAAGAACAACCGGAGGAATAAGGTATTAAAGGCGGAAAAAGAATTCAAACAGCACGTCCGAACCGTATCAATACGGAAATCCGTGTCAATGAAGTTCGTTTAACTGGTCTTGAAGGCGAGCAGCTTGGTGTTGTCAGCCTGAGAGAAGCTCTTGAGAAAGCCGAGGAAGCCGGGGTTGATTTAGTTGAAATCAGCCCTAATGCCGAACCGCCCGTTTGCCGTATCATGGATTACGGCAAATTCCTCTACGAGAAAAGCAAATCGGCTAAAGAGCAGAAGAAGAAACAAAAAGTTATTCAGGTTAAGGAAATCAAATTCCGTCCTGGCACAGATGAAGGCGACTATCAGGTCAAACTACGCAACCTGGTTCGTTTTCTTGAAGATGGCGATAAAGCCAAAATCACACTGCGGTTCCGTGGTCGTGAAATGGCGCACCAGCAGATTGGTATTGAAGTGCTTAACCGCATCAAAGACGATCTGAGTGAATTAGCTTCCGTCGAATCCTTCCCGTCGAAGATCGAAGGTCGCCAGATGATCATGGTGCTCGCTCCTAAGAAGAAATAGTCCGGCAATCCAAGTAATAAATGCCGGGGGCAACCCCGGCTTTTATTCGCCGGATTAATTCGTTGTTTAACAATGCGAAGTGGAAATAAAAATGCCAAAGATTAAAACTGTACGTGGTGCAGCTAAGCGTTTCAAAAAAACCGCCAAAGGTGGTTTCAAGCGTAAGCATGCTAACCTCCGTCATATCCTGACTAAAAAATCAACTAAGCGTAAACGTCATTTACGTCCGAAAGGTATGGTCTCCAAAGGGGATCTGGGTTTAGTTGTCGCTTGCCTGCCATACGCATAAGCAAGTTTTTTAGCAAAGTTTACGACTTTAGGAGATTAGTATGGCTCGTGTAAAACGTGGTGTCATTGCTCGCGCACGTCACAAAAAAATTCTGAAACAAGCGAAAGGTTACTACGGTGCCCGTTCGCGCGTTTATCGTGTTGCCTTCCAGGCAGTAATCAAAGCTGGCCAGTATGCTTACCGTGACCGTCGTCAGCGTAAGCGTCAGTTCCGTCAGCTGTGGATTGCACGTATCAACGCAGCAGCTCGTCAGAATGGTCTGTCTTACAGCCGTTTCATCAACGGTCTGAAAAAGGCATCCATCGAAATCGATCGTAAGATCTTAGCCGATATCGCTGTATTCGATAAAGCCGCATTTACTGCGCTGGTCGAAAAAGCAAAAGGCGCTCTGGCGTAATTGTTCAGACAGAAGAGGGAGCTTGCTCCCTCTTTTGCTATCCGGCAGAAAAAATCTGCGGAATGAATAATTTGTCATTGTATATCCGCATGTTTTTCGCGTAATATGACAAAATACATCCGGTTAACTGATAAATAGTTGAGAAAATGAATAATATCGTTTCTTTCCGCTTCTTTTTTTACTTTAGCGCCTGAACTCAGGGGGCTTTGCGCGTAAAAAAGAAACGAAAAGTAACGCCGTAAGCCTCCAGTTTGGAGGCTTTTTTGTTTCAGGGGCTTGCCGGAACGGGTGAGATAATCACGTCCGGCAGCACCGTCGTCATAATTGAAGACCACAGGGTCAGAGGAATAGGAAAACATGCCACATCTCGCTGAACTGGTTGCTCAGGCAAAAGCAGCCGTCGAAGAGGCAAAGGATGTTGCAGCGCTGGAATCGGTACGTGTTGAATACCTGGGTAAGAAAGGGCATTTAACCTTACAGATGCAATCGCTGCGGGATCTGCCGCCGGAAGATCGTCCTGCTGCGGGTGCAGTGATTAACGAAGCCAAACAGGAAGTTCAGACCGCACTGAATGCCCGTAAAGATTCTCTGGAATCTGCGGCGCTGAATGCCCGTCTGGCTGGAGAGCGGATTGATGTCTCTCTGCCGGGACGCCGCATGGAAAATGGCGGTCTGCATCCGGTCACCCGTACCATTGAGCGTATCGAAACCTTTTTCGGCGAACTGGGCTTTTCTGTTGAATCCGGCCCTGAAATCGAAGACGACTATCATAACTTTGACGCACTGAATATTCCGGCACACCATCCGGCGCGTGCTGACCACGATACCTTCTGGTTTGATGCCAAACGTCTGCTGCGTACGCAGACCTCCGGCGTGCAGATCCGTACCATGAAAGATAAACAGCCGCCAATCCGCATTATTGCGCCGGGCCGTGTTTACCGTAATGACTACGACCAGACTCACACCCCGATGTTCCATCAGACAGAAGGTCTGATTGTGGATACTGATATCAGTTTCACCAATCTTAAAGGCACACTGCATGATTTCCTGAATCATTTCTTTGAAGAAGAAGTGCAGGTGCGTTTCCGTCCGTCCTACTTCCCGTTCACTGAACCGTCAGCGGAAGTGGATGTAATGGGTAAAAACGGCAAATGGCTGGAAGTGCTGGGCTGCGGGATGGTACATCCGAATGTGCTGCGCAATGTCGGTATTGACCCGGACATTTACTCCGGTTTCGCCTTTGGTATGGGGATGGAGCGCCTGACTATGCTGCGCTACGGCGTGAGCGATTTACGCGCATTCTTCGAAAATGACCTTCGTTTCCTCAAGCAATTCAAATAAGGCGGGATACTCTCATGAAATTCAGTGAACTCTGGTTACGCGAATGGGTAAACCCGGCTGTCAGCAGCGACGCGTTATCTGATCAGATTACGATGGCCGGCCTGGAAGTGGACGGCACAGAAGCCGTTGCCGGTCAGTTTAACGGTGTGGTTATCGGGGAAGTGGTTGAGTGCGGACAGCACCCGAATGCCGATAAACTGCGTGTGACAAAAGTGAATACCGGCGGTGACCGCCTGCTCGATATTGTCTGCGGCGCACCAAACTGCCGTCAGGGGCTGCGTGTGGCTGTTGCGACAGTCGGAGCGGTCTTACCGGGCGATTTTAAAATCAAAGCTGCCAAACTGCGCGGCGAGCCGTCAGAAGGTATGCTCTGCTCATTCTCTGAGCTGGGTATCAGCGCTGATCACAGCGGTATTATTGAATTACCGGCAGATGCGCCAGTCGGTACCGATCTGCGCGACTATATGAAGCTGGATGATACCGCGATTGAAATCAGCATCACGCCGAACCGTGCGGACTGCCTGAGCATCCGTGGTGTGGCCCGTGATGTGGCGGTTCTCAATAAGATGGATTATCAGGCTCCGGATATGTCCCCGGTCGCCGCTGTCCATCAGGACACGTTCCCTATCCGTGTTGATGCGCCGCAGGCGTGTCCGCGTTTTACCGGACGTGTGATTAAAAACGTCGATGTGACAGCAAAAACTCCGCTGTGGATGGTGGAAAAACTGCGCCGCGGCGGTATCCGCTCTATCGATCCGGTCGTGGATATCACCAACTACGTCCTGCTGGAGCTGGGTCAGCCGCAGCATGCTTATGATCTGGATACCCTTGAGGGTGAGCTGATTGTCCGCATGGCAGAGCAGGGTGAGAAACTGACGCTGCTGGACGGCAACGAAGTCACACTGACAGATAACATTCTGGTGATTGCAGATCGCCGTGGTGCGCTGGGTATGGCCGGTATTTTCGGCGGCGAGCACTCTGGTGTGTCTGACACCACTAAAAATATCCTGCTGGAAACCGCATTCTTTAACCCGCTGGCTATCACCGGCCGTGCACGTCAGTATGGTCTGCATACCGATGCTTCACACCGCTTTGAGCGCGGCGTGGATCCGCAGTTACAGCGTATCGCGGCTGAGCGTACCACCCGTCTGATTCTGGATATCTGCGGCGGTGAGCCGGGCGAAATCATTGAAGTGGTTTCTGAAGCAGATTTACCGAAAGCGGCAACGATTACACTGACCCGTAACAAGCTTGACCGTCTGATCGGCCATTATGTGGATGATGCGCAGGTAACGGATATCCTGACCCGTCTGGGCTGCGATGTGAAAATTTCTCAGGATCAGTGGCTGGTGACTGCGCCGTCATGGCGTTTCGACATGGAAATTGAGGAAGATCTGGTGGAAGAAGTGGCCCGTATTTACGGCTACAACAATATCCCGGATGTTCCGCTGCGCGCTGACCTGATTATGACCTCCCGTCACGAAGCACATCTGCCGCTTAAGCGTGTGAAAACACTGCTGGTTGACCGTGGCTTCCAGGAAGCTATTACTTACAGCTTTGTCGATCCGAAAATCCAGACCCTGCTGCACCCGGGTCAGGACGCGATTATTCTGCCGAACCCGATTTCTGCAGATATGTCAGCCATGCGTCTGTCATTGCTGACCGGCCTGTTAAGCACTGTTGTGTACAACCAGAACCGTCAGCAGAGCCGTGTCCGTCTGTTTGAATCCGGTCTGCGCTTTGTACCGGATGCGGCCGCAGACCTCGGGATCCGTCAGGAAACCATGCTGGCAGGCGTTATCGCCGGTAACCGTAATGAAGAACACTGGTCATCGGAAAAACAGGTCGTTGATTTTTATGATTTAAAAGGTGATCTGGAAGCCATTTTGGAATTGACTGGCAAATTAGATCGTGTATCGTTTAAAGCAACGACAAATCCGGCCCTCCATCCGGGACAAGGTGCTGAGATTTATCTGGAAGATGAGCATATTGGTTATATCGGTGTGGTTCATCCGGAACTGGAGAAAAAACTGGATCTCAACGGCCGTACGGTTGTCTTTGAAATCCGCTGGGACGCACTGACAAACCGTATTATTCCTGAGGCTGAAGCAATTTCACGCTTCCCTGCGAACCGCCGGGATATCGCCATCGTTGTGCCGGAAAACGTCGCTGCACAAGACATTCTGAACGAATGTAAAAAAGTTGGCGTAAATCAGTTAGTTGGCATAAACTTATTTGACGTGTACTGTGGTAAGGGTGTTGCTGAGGGTTATAAGAGTCTGGCGATCAGTCTGACCTTACAGGATACAGAGCGTACACTTGAAGAAGATGAAATTGCAGCAACCGTAAACAAATGCGTTGCCGCGTTGCAACAGCGATTTAAAGCATCCTTGAGGGACTAAACCTATGGCGCTTACTAAAGCTGAAATGTCAGAAAATCTGTCGGAAAAACTGGACCTGAGCAAACGCGATGCGAAGGACCTGGTAGAACTGTTTTTTGAAGAGGTACGCCGTTCTCTTGAGAATGGTGAGCAGGTGAAATTATCCGGTTTCGGAAACTTTGATCTGCGGGACAAGAATCAGCGTCCGGGCCGTAACCCTAAAACGGGTGAAGATATTCCTATCACAGCCCGTCGTGTTGTCACTTTCCGTCCGGGGCAGAAACTGAAAGCCAAGGTCGAAAAATCGACACCGAAAGAGTAAGACCTGAAACGACCTCTTATGAGGTCGTTTTCTTTTCTGTGGTTTGTCAGACATTAACCTCCTTCTGACTCAGGTATACTATCTCCCGTCTTGATTAATGACAGGGATCTCATGCATATTCACAACCCCATCACGAAGCTGGTACAGACGCGGAAAAAGCGGGATGTACAGCGCATAATTCTTCTTTCTGTTACCTTGCTGATAATGATCGCCGTTGCACTGTGCGCCGGTGAGATGTGGATTTTACCGGACCAGTGGTTATCTGAAACCGCGCAGTTATTTGTCTGGGATCTGCGTTTCCCGCGTGTGCTGGCGGTGATTGCGGTGGGGGCCGGGCTGGCAATGGCCGGTGCGGTGATGCAGGCCATTTTTGAAAACCCGCTGGCGGAACCGGGGCTGCTCGGCGTGAGTAACGGTGCCGGGGTGTTTGTTGTCTTTATCGTCCTGTTTTTCAAAGGCATGCCGCCGCTGTGGGTGCTGGGGGGCGGGGCGGTGATCGGGGCGACACTGCTGACACTGATTTTACTCTGGTTTGCTCATTTCCGGCGACTGAGTAACAGCCAGCTGCTGCTGGTCGGCGTGGCTCTCGGGGTTATCTGCGGCGCATTTATGACCTGGATGGTGTATTTCAGCACCAGTCTGGATTTACGCCAGCTGATGTACTGGATGATGGGAAGTTTTTCCGGGGCGGACTGGCGGCTCAGTCCGTTGCTGGCGGCGATAGCGGTGGTGGCCGTGTGGCTGCTGTGGCAGGCACCGGTGCTTAACTATCTTGCGTTGGGCGAGGTTAATGCCCAGCAGCTCGGGGTATCGGCACACCGCTGGCGCAATGTGTTTATTATTGCCGTCGGGTTGCTGATCGGCCTGAGTGTGGCGGTGGCCGGCGCTATCAGCTTTATCGGGCTGATTATCCCGCATATGCTGCGGCTGATGGGTATTACTGATCACCGGACATTATTACCCGCCTGTGCATTATTTGGTGCCGTCAGTCTGTTGCTGGCGGATTTATGCTCACGGCTGATTTTATCCAATGCCGAAATTCCGATCGGCGTGGTGACTGCAACCATCGGCGCACCGGCCTTTATTTATCTGCTGACCCGGCATCACGGAGGACGCCGCTGATGAATAATCTGTTACTTGATGTCAGCGGGATCCACATCGGCCGCCGTCTTACCTGTGATGCCCTGCAATTTTTTGCCGGACAGCAAATCCATCTGCTGGGACCGAACGGCTCCGGCAAGAGTACTCTGCTGGCCGCACTGGCGGATGCTGTGCGTTATGAGGGGCAAATCCGCTACCGCGGTACGGACTTAAAATCGATCCCCAAACGGCAGCAGGCACAGTTCCGTGCGTATCTGACCCAAACCACCGATTGTGTCCCGGTGATGACGGTGTTTCAGTATCTGCAGCTCTATATGCCGGCGGTGCAGGAAAATACACAGCTTATTTATCAGTTGTGCGGCGATTTTCAGCTGGAGCTGTTACTGCCGCGTATGCTGACGCAATTATCCGGCGGTGAATGGCAGCGGGTGAAAATAGCGGCGATATTTCTGCAATTATGGACAACGGATGACTTGTCCGGGAAATACTTATTACTGGATGAGCCGCGTAACCACCTGGATATTACCCAGCAGGCGATGCTGGATAAATGGATAGCCCGGTTTTGTGAACAGCAGGGAACGATTATTACCAGCGGTCATGATTTAAACCACAGTTATCTGCATGCCGATGCGGTGGTGTTACTTAAAGCCGGTCAGTTACTTGCCGCCGGTGAAACTCAGATAATTATGACTGAAGATATCTTGAGCGAACTTTTTCAGTCTGAAATAAAAAGTATCAGACCAATACAAGAAACACAGTGGCAAATAACAGATTGGCATCAACAACGGCGCTGATTTTTGTTATGCTGTCACATATATTTGTTGTTATGTAGTCGCTGTAAAGATTAAGAATTGTTTAAACGAAGCCCTGGTGTTGAGCGTCAATTGAATCAATTCAGGATATAATCATCACTTCCGATTCTTATTAGGTTGTATTTATGCTTGAGTTTCTTCCGTTTTCCCGGCCAGCTATCGGCGAGTCAGAGATCGCGGCTGTTGAAAAAGTACTGCGTTCCGGCTGGATCACCACCGGCCCGCAAAATCAGCAGCTGGAAGCGGATTTCTGTCAGCGTTTCGGCTGTAAACACGCCATTGCTCTGGCATCCGCAACTGCCGGTATGCATGTTGCGCTGATGGCACTGGGTGTCGGCCCGGGAGATGAAGTGATCACGCCTTCACAGACCTGGGTTTCCACCATCAATATGATCGAGCTGCTCGGCGCGGTACCGGTGATGATTGATGTTGACCGCGACACACTGATGATTCAGCCGGATGACGTCCGTACGGCGATTACCCCGAAGACCAAAGTCATCATTCCTGTTCATTATGCCGGAGCGCCCTGTGATTTGGTTGCTTTACGTGCTATTGCGCAGGAACACAATATTTTCCTGCTGGAAGATGCCGCACATGCCGTTGGTACCCGTTACCGTGACGAGTGGATCGGCGAAAAAGGCACCGCTATTTTCTCTTTCCACGCGATTAAAAACGTCACCTGCGCGGAAGGCGGATTAATTACTACAGATAACGATGAACTTGCACAGCGTATCCGCTGTCTTAAGTTCCACGGGCTGGGTGTGGATGCGTTTGACCGTCAGATGCAGGGCCGCAAACCGCAGGCAGAAGTGGTCGAACCGGGGTTCAAATATAACCTGTCAGATATCCACGCCGCGATTGCGGTGGTGCAGCTGAGCCGGATGGACGAACTGAACGCACGCCGCGCACATCTGGCACAGCTTTACCGTGAAGCCCTGGAGGGGCTGCCGGTTAAATTGTTATCCGTGCCGGATTACCCGCATCTGCATGCCAATCATCTGCTGATGATTCGTGTGGATAAAGCGGTCTGCGGCATCGATCGCGATACCTTTATGGAGCAGTTAAAAGCGGTCAATATCGGGACAGGTCTGCATTTCCGTGCAGCTCATACCCAGAAATATTACCGGGAACGGTACCCGTCATTATCACTGCCGAATTCGGAGTGGAACACCGCGACATTATGTTCGCTGCCGTTCTTCCCGGATATGAAAGACAGTGATGTGACCCGTGTGACAGACGCAATCAGAGCTATTCTTGCGGAGCAGAAATAAGTGTCATTTAACGAAATTAAGAAAGTCTCAGTGGTAATTCCGGTTTACAACGAGGAAGAGAGTCTCCCTCAGTTGCTGGAACGTACAATCAAAGCCTGTCAGTCGCTGAAGCAGGCGTATGAAATTGTGCTGGTGGATGACGGCAGCCGTGACCGTTCAGCAGAAGTGCTGACGCAGGCGGCAGAGATCCCTGAAAACCATGTGGTTGCTGTCCTGCTGAACCGTAACTACGGCCAGCATTCCGCAATTATGGCGGGGTTTAGACAGGCCGGGGGGG
>NZ_AZRH01000005.1:0-226370 GCF_000512315.2 Morganella sp. EGD-HP17 | reverse complement strand
ACGGTGGGGTTATCAGAAGGGGATATAATCAGCTGCTGGGTGTCACCATCAATCACGCAGATAACACCGCTGATAGCGCACCAGAGTGCGATCCCGTGCGGTGACAGAATCACATCAGCGATATTAAAGCGCGCGCTGTTGTTCAAGTTTTTCCATCCTTTTGGCTCGCGCTTTATGAATAGAGTCGTCTTGCTCAATGGGCATTCTCATACGGACGCTAACCCACTGCATAACTTCACTTTCAATCCAGCGGATTGACCGTTTTGATAAAGTAATTCGCTCAGGGAAATCACCATTGTTTTCTAATTTCCAAATCGTTGAGCGAGACAGCCCTGTTAAATAGGCCACCATCTTGAAGTCGATCAGCCTATCGTTTGGATCCATCAAAATCCCGTTATACTCTCTGCACGTTGTCATCATATTTTCCTTAAATCGGCACACGTCCTTGTGCTGGTGGTTATCCTTTAACGTATTACTGATATTCAGGCTTCATATCACTCAGCGTCATACTGAATTGCTCATACAGTTCAGCGCCGAGCTTCGTTTTACGGGCATTCAGCAGCTGTTCCACTTTCTGAAATGCTTCTGCGGCTTCCGGTGTGCCGGGTTCCGGCAGAGAATTGATCTCTGCTTCCAGGAGATTGCGTGAATCGATAACGTGATATGCCTGAATCGCTTTGTTTTTCAGTTCAGTAAACAGGGTGATACCCATTGCCTTTTTGCCTTCATCAATCCGGCTACGGATATCTTTCACGGCATCCAGTGTTTCGGCGGTATCGATAGCACGGCGGATTTTCTCAGCGTCGAATTCTTCAACCAGTTCACCGGTGACTTCTTTTACCGGTTCCGGCTGTTGTGGTTCTTCCTGCTGGTGGGATAGTTCACTGAGTGTTACGCGCTCTTTCGGCGGGGTGACGTCTTTCATGGCGCGTTCCTGAATCTCATCAGGTGTGTAAACACCCATAATCACTTCTGGGCAATACAGGCGTGACCAGTATTTTATTGCCAGATAGGCGATCTGCTGCTTTGGCATATTTGTCCAGAGTGGTGAGTTGCGCGTCTGGACATCAGCCAGATAAACCGGCTCACCCCAGGTTATTTCACTGTCACCACGCAGCACCGCGCCAACTTCAACATAGAGGCCAGACTCATCGCGGTTTTTGTCTTTTTTACCGACAATTTTTTCCCATTCGCCGCCGTAGCGGTAATGGAACCGGCCATCAATAGCGGTTGAGCTTGTGATTGCGGCATTGACCAGTTGAGCTTCGTAACCGAGTGTGCCGTTAATAACATGGGTCTTCTGACCGACAACGTAGGGATCCATACCCCAGCGGACCGACTGCATTGTTATTGCCAGGCAATCAGAGGGTTTACCCTGTAAATGTTTCGGTACCGTCACGGTGCCGGACGCCATTAACTCGGCAAGGCGCATCAGGCGATCCATTGAATCCGGATTCATCAGCAATGAGGTGTTATTCATAACGGTCGGCGGTGTATTGGTTTGAACAGTTGTTACTTCTGACATAGTGAAATCTCCGGCCCGGCTATTGCCGGGCATAAAATAGGGTGAGTGTTATGCGGCGTCCATTTGCAGCGATTCCAGGCGGCGCATATCGAAATCGTTCAGGCCGATAGTGAGTGTGGTGGTGACCGGTCCCGGCCATACATCGGTGTCCATAGCCTGGCGGATATCGCGCAGTGTCTTTTTGTATTCCAGGCGGCCGAGTTCCAGTAAATCCGGCGAAGCTTCGACTACCGCGACCCAGTTGTAATTTTCGTCTTTGTTGACGAAGATCCAGAAGAACTGTTCGAGTTCGGCAATATCGCAGTACATGGCAGCACTGACGTGATAATCGCGGTTGAGTATTTCCCGGCGGATCATGGCCTCGATTGCATCCTGCTTGAAACGTCCGAGTGATACCGATTTCAGGTCGAACCCGATACGGCTGTCCGAGGTGGATATTTCAAGGTCTGGCCGGACGCGGACTTCCAGCCCGGTATCTTCATCAATACCGTAATAACTGACTTCCACGGCGCGGCCCGGATGATTAATCAGCGGCCTGATTTCAGGGTGCTGGTAGACAGCTTCCTGCATGGCTTTGCCGAGCTTTAACTGATCACCAGTGATACGGATACGTGATTCATCTGCCTGCCATGCCTGCATTAATTCATCAGCGAAAACAGTTTCCGGTGATACGCCTTTGATTCTGGCGATAAGGTCTTCTTTCTTACCGGAGGTAATCAGCGGATCCGGCTTATTGCGTTCTGCTTCCACCAGCTCAGGATTTATTTCTTCCAGCTCCCGAATCATGTCGATACGTCCGCCGGATGTTTTCAGCGGTACCGGCAGGGTATTATTGAACGTCTTGATACAGGCTTTCATTGCCGCGGCGGTGTGCTTTTCATGTTCCGGAATGGTGCGGAAAGCATCAGGCAGAGAAACATAGAGAGAGCCGATTTCTTCAGCGTTACCGGACAGAGATAACGGCTGCGGCAGCGTGGCGTTATGTGCCTCAATCTCTGCTTTCAGCTCGTCGTTGCTCATCACTGGCGCCAGCCAGGCGTTATAACTCTCAATCCATTTCTTCATGGATTCGGTGTTGGTCAGTGCATCAGCCGGGATAACCGGCGGCAGGCTGAATTCCGTGTCCAGCTTTTCCGGCTCCAGTACCAGGGTATGAAACAGGTTGCCGAAATCCAGCGCCTCAGAGCGTTCACGCTGAATCACTTTCGTGATGTGGCGGCGCCGGTAATACATCAGGCTGATCCGCGCATCTTTCAGCATGGTGCTGCTGATGCCGTTCGATGCGTGATACGTTTCGTTAGGGATATCAGGATAGCGGCCCGGCTCAAAATGTGGCGCTTCTGTGGCAGCCTTACAGTCATTATCGGTCATCACCTCATCCTGTTGATAAACGGTTTGTTTATCATTTTTTGCAGCAGAATGATCAACGGCACCACACAGCGATTCAAAATACTGCTTTTTATCGCTGGTGGCCGGGTACTTATCCATATTTCTGATGACGTGTGCCAGCGCTTCAATGCATTGCTCATCCTGCAGTGACTGTAAGCAGGTTGATGATGTGGCAGCGAGGCCGACACGGAAAATAATGTTGTCGTATTTCTCCAGTACCTGGTTCGATTTATCGCCGTTGATACGGGCAATCAGATCTGTCGTTGCTTTTGCTATATCAATGCATGCCTCGCCGCTGGCCATCATTATCGCCGCGGCTAAATTAGCATCCATACGTTCTTTATTGGTCGTTGCCATTGTGCTCACCTATAAGTTGATCCGTCCGTGCGGCGGTTTTGGTGGTGAAAGCCCACTCAATGCCAGCACTGAATGATTTAAACTGCTGTTGCTTGCCGCACACGATAAAAACGTGCAGGCCGTTGAGAATAAAAAATTTCATTTTATTCACCATTAAATAAACCATTTGGTTATGTTTTGGCGTATAGCAAAACCGGCGGTTGTCGCCAGTTCATGTAATTTTTCACGTTCCGATCCCGCGTTCCGGTTCTACGGGTTAGCAAGGACATTCTGCTGCATCAGAATTAGGGTTTGTGTTGCAGTCTCGATTGTTAAAGAGCATGACCAATGTGGTCAACTTGATATGAATAATAACCCGTACCTGAACGTTGTCAACAATAAAAAACAATAAAAAATAAACAATATGATCATTATCACGACGAAAAAAAGCCAGCTCGAGGCTGGCTGATTTCACATCTGCATGATTTTATTACCGGCTTTTATTTATGATGAACTCTATAAAGTCCTGGATCTGTTCTTTCTCTGCCGGTGACAGTGCAGCATACCGTTTCTGGTCATACTTAATGACATCGGTATCATTGGACGGGATCAGCAGCTCATAGGCTTTACGGCCAAGTGCCTTGGCAATGGAGTCCACGCTGTCCACGGTGGCACTGGTTTCATTCTTCACGATACGGTTAATCGTTGATTGCCCCAGCCCGCTTCTGACAGACAGCTGAGTCTGTGACTTCACACCGTCTGTCAGCATAAAGGTACTGATGTTATCTGCCAGTATTGCGCCGATCTCCGTCGGTGAATAGATATCGTCGGCGCTTTCTGCCGGCCGGTTGTAATGGTCGGTATCCATCCAGTATTTTTGCACTCGAGTGACGTGCTCTATCTTCCGGGCAACCGCGTCACTGATATTACGGTGGCTTTTCAAATCGAATGAAGAAAGATAGCGGGAAATGATGTTCGGAGCGAACCCCAGCGCATCGGCCAGCGCTTTCTGTCTGCCGTCGTAATACTTTTCCAGAATGAAGATGAGGTTATCTCTCCTTATCTCATTGATGTTTTTCATATGGGTTGCCTGATTAAAATGTATTCGTAAATGTTTATCTGATTCTGACATTAAACAGAATCATGACCTTGTTGGTAAATGACCACGTTTGCTATTATCGGCAGAATGGTTACCGATAGAACAGGAAAAATATGGAAGATTTCAATTTTCAGGCATTCTGGAATGGTCTTAACAAAGAAGATCGTGTTGCGTTCGCAGAGAAAGCCGGGGTAACTGTCGGTTATATCAGGACACACCTGAGCTATGCCCGCAGGCAGCCGGGACTGAAAACTATCAGGCGATTACACCAGGCATGCACTGAACACGGTGCAGCGGTAACAATGGAAGAGCTGATACGGTTCTTCGAGTGATGAACATATGAGGCCGCTTTGTGCGGCCTTTTTATTTTCTGGTTATGTGCGATAAACAATCATTCATTTAGGGTTGATTTATTTTTTATGATTCTCTATCTTACTTCTTAAACAACTTGGTTAAGAGGGACGTATGGAAGTTATCAACAGAAAAACAGCGGTTCTTAATGGGCTTGTCCGGTTTTATACGGGTAAGCCATGTAAAAACGGCCACGATGCTGAACGCTATACCAGCACCGGCGCATGTGTAGTGTGTGCGGCTATGCATTCTACGGAGTACCGAAAGGAAATGAACCGGTTACTGAAACTGGCAAAGGAACTGAATAAAACAGATGGGCGCATTCATGAGAGTGAATTCAGGGGGTGATATGGCTCGTATAAGAACCATCAAGCCAACATTCTGGACGGATGAGGACATGGCAGAGGTATCAGAAGCTGCCTGTTTACTGGCTATCGGGCTATTAAATTATGCTGACGATGAGGGGTATTTTAATGCTAACCCGAAACTGATTAAGGCGGCTGTTTTTCCGCTACGTGAACCCTCCGGTAGTATTCCGGTATTACTACAGGAGCTTTCCAACTGCGGTTATATACGCCTGTTTTCTGCACAAAATGGTAAGCGCTTCGGGCTGATCATTAATTTTACAAAACACCAGGTAATTAATAAGAAAACAATAAGTAAAATCAAAGAGATGGATTTAATACCGGAAGACTACGGTAGTGATACCGGAGAACTACCACCCGGAAGGGAAGGGAAGGGAAAGGAAAGGAATATAAAAACAACTCTCTCTGACGCGCGCGCAGAAAATTTCATTCCTGCTCCTGAGGAGGAAGATCCACCGGCAGGGAACTGGTCAGATTATCCGGGTAAATTCGTCATGACCGGTCACTGGCAGCCGGATCCGGATTTCAGCCGCAAGGCGGCACAGTGGGGAGTGATACTGAATGAGCCGTACCGGCCAGAAGAACTGGCCGAGTTCATCACGTACTGGCAGGCGGAAGGGAAAGCCAAACACCACGCACAGTGGGAAATGGCCTTCGCAAAGAGCATTCATCAGCAGCGCATGAAACAACCGAAACAGAGCGGAGGACACACCGATGACTCAGAATTTAAATTTAACCCATCCAGCGGGAAATCCAGAGCGGTACAACTCGTCGAGCATGGGATCCGGAAAAAATACGGGCAGGAATATCTCGACTCTCTGGCTGAGGATGACCGAGCTGTATGGGGACAAGTGGACGGGCAAGAACGGGGCGGAACCGTCATCGATGTGGAAGCGAGCGACCGCCGGATTGAGTGATGACCAGTTTGAGATGATATTCACGTTCTGCCTCGATCGCTGCATGAACGGCAATACGTGGCCGCCTGAACTGTCTGACGTGATTGTGATGCTGTCGGATAAGCTGGTGGACTCAAACGCATTCGGGATCCCGTTTGACGACATGTTGCGTGATTTTAATAAATACATGGCGAAGCGGGGTTATTACAGCAGTGCTGAGATGTACCCGTTCCGGCACCCGGTGCAGTACTGGATCTTCACTGACCTGAGAAACAAGGTTCATGACCTGCGGCTGACTGAGCCTGAGGTTGAAAAGCGCCTGGCGAAGATGATCCGGCAGTGGGCTGACCGTGTAGCCAAAGGTGAGCCGATACCCCGTCCGGTTCTGCGTGTGGAAGATAAAACCCGTCCGTCTCCGGCATGGATGGAAATGCTCGAAAGAAAGAAACAACGATCTGCCTGAGTGCATGAATCATCAAAATCGTAAGCCAGCGCAACGGAGCGAGGTTTTAACTATGTGGTCAGTACGTTTTCATGATGTGGTTTTAAAAGTCTCTCAGAATTCGATACAGTGCGTTTTAACCGCATGCGGCATATTGGTATTTTTATTCTTGAAAAGATAAACAATATGGTTATATTTACCTATAAGGTAATTACCATGGGGGCTATATGCGGGTTCAGGACTACATCGTGCGGGTTCTTGCGGATAAGCCGGATCTCACTGCCATGCAGCTGGTGGTCGCCATCAGGAATGACCACAACCGGAAGGTCGGAATATCTGCAGTACGGTATGCGCTCGACCAGCTGTATCGCTGGAATGTGATAGGGCGCAAAAGAAACTCATACAACTTCGTCCACTGGCTTCGGTATGACCACCGGGAAGGGCTTGAGAATCAGGAGCAGACCCGGCGCGAGAATATCGCTAAAGCTCTCAGGCGCAGCCATGAGCGCAGCGAGGAAACGGCAGCTAAACCCCGGGTGACAGAGCGAAAGCCGAGAGTGCGCCAGCCGATTGAGCAGTACGGCGAACCAGCACGGATGCAAAAACTGTTTGATTCACTACTGAAAAAGGCCAGGAACAATGCAGGTTAACGAGTTCGATATCACGCCGGTGCCAAAGCCGCGCATGACACAGCGGGACAAGTGGCAGAAACGCCCTGAAACAGTGCGCTACTGGGCGTTTAAGGATGAAGTCAGATTGCGCGGATTAACGCTTCCTGAGTGTGGTTATCACGTCATTTTTACAGTACCCATGCCCAAATCGTGGAGCAAGAAAAAACGAGCCGCCATGAATGGACAGCCACACCAGCAGAGACCGGATAAGGATAACTTTGAAAAGGCGTTGTTAGATGCGGTATTTGGTGAAGATTGTCGCGTATGGGACGGCAGGGCATCAAAGCTTTGGGGTGAGACCGGGAAGATAACGGTAAGGTTGCCGGAATAATGGCGGAATCGTGAACTTATTACCATCGGGTAAGTTTGTGAGCGGGTTATTTTATTGGTGAATGATATCGGTAATAAGTTATGAGTTAAAAATCATGCTGTTATGTGTCGATTTTTCTGAGGTATCAACACCGGATTATTAATGATTATGTGAGGCGCTGGGTGCATTGCTGCGACCTCATTGATGATGTGGGAGATGTAACACAATGAAATATCCAAAAATAGATGATTTCCACAATGGCATTAAACCGATGCCGAAGTTGTTCCGGGTTATCAGTGTGGAGCTTGACGTTTTACGCGCTCATTTAGGTTCTGGCGGTGGCGTTATATTTGATTGTGATGATGTCGAAATCAGGAAAGTAAGACGGGTTAAACACGATGGCGGCTGGTGCTGGCAGTTGGTCAGAGAGTACAAAGACCAGGAGATGTGGGATTACTGCTTCAATCAAGACAGGGAGTGTCTGAATAACCTGAATTGGGAATTTGGTCTGTTCAGATAAATAAACAATCGTGACATGTCACGGGGATATTAATTAAAAAATTAACCACCGGAGGAGTGATGAAAACCGTAAAAACGAGTGAGCTTTCAGGCCGGGCACTGGATTGGGCTGTGGCGCAGGCTATGGGTATGCAGGTTGAAATAGGCGCTGAGTATATCGTTGATGCCAATAAATGCGTTTACGTGCCGTCTGGGTCGTGGGTTATCTGTGGTGAATTTGTCGAGAAATATTCTATTGAGCTTGTAAATGAACTGATCCCGGATGAGCAATGGGGCGGGCGCATGGTCTGGTCTGCATCCTGTAATTACGTGCAGGATGGCTATGAAGACGGTGATACACCGCGTATCGCAATATGCCGTGCTGTCGTGGCGGTGAAGATGGGGCGTGAGGTTCGTGTGCCTGAGGAACTGCTGAAATGACAGCCAAATCCCCCGCCGAACGCAAAGCCGCACAGCGTAAACGCCAGCGTAGCGCTGGCATGGTAACCCCGCAGTGGCAGATTGAGGCCGAAGAACATGAGATGATCAAGCGTAACTGCGCTCTGCGCCGCGCCGGTCGTGAACCATACGACGAAGCCGAGTATATCCAGATGCTGATACGCAACGATGATGCGCGGCTTAAGCGTGAGATTGCGGAGTTATCACAGCGCTGCTGTGGTAAGTGTGGTGAGGCGTTGCCGGTTGCCGAGTGCTGCCTGTCCGGTGATGCTGAATGCTGGAACACCAGAGGGTGGCATGAGCTTAAACTCGGGGTGGTTGACAAATAGCAGGTAAAACTGAAATTTGGTTGACGCGATTTATAACAAACTGATATTTAATTATTTTATGAGGCTGTCATGCTTGATGAGTTTGAAGGTTTTGACGAATTCGAATGGGTTTAATCTGGTGTAATTACACCGTGTTGATTCCCTCATGCGTGAGGGTGACACTGACTAACTACCTGATATTGTTCCGTTATGTGGATTCCCATAGCGGGAAATCCAACTACCGAAGATTTTCAGGTAGTTCAAAACACTTTACGGGTTTGAATGTTATCTTTTAGTTGGTCATAATAAACAAAGAGGTAATCATCATGACCATCAAAAGACCACGCAAACCACCAGCACGAAAGCCCACACCGCTGAACGCTCAGATGGAGCGTTTCTGTCAGGAATATCTCAAAGCGCCTGATAATCAGACTGATGCCGCCATTGCTGCCGGGTACGCTCCCGGTAGTGCCTGTAAGCGTGCATCGGTACTGATGGCAGATCCCCGTATTCAGGAACGTATCGCCCAGCTTATGCAGCAGCGGAACAAGCGCACCAAGATGAGCGCCGACACCGTGCTTAAGCGGCTGGTGGATATGCTGGACGCGGATATCGCGGACATACTCAATGAGAAAGGTGATATCAAGCCCATCAGTGAATGGTCGCCGGTCTGGCGTAAATCGGTGGCCGCATTCGATATCATTGACATAGATGGCGATACCCGCCTGAAAAAAGTGAAACTCCTGGACAAACTCAAGGTGCTGGAACTCATCGGTAAGCACGTCGATATCAATGCATTCCGGGAGCGCGTACAGGTGGACGTCAATATCTCGCTGGCGGATAAACTGGCAGCGGCACGTAAACGGGCAGCAGAGGGTATTGAGTAATGACCGATACCGCCGCCACGTCACCGGAAGAACAGTTGATTGATGATAT
The DNA here is from genome assembly GCF_000512315.2 of Morganella sp. EGD-HP17. Lineage (NCBI taxonomy): Bacteria > Pseudomonadati > Pseudomonadota > Gammaproteobacteria > Enterobacterales > Morganellaceae > Morganella > Morganella sp. EGD-HP17. The sequence goes on along the minus strand of NZ_AZRH01000005.1, from coordinate 216,785 downwards.
CGCCATGTTCACACATGACCCGCTCAGTTATGCGCTTTATGCATTTCCGTGGGGTGAGGCGGGTACCGAACTGGAAGCGGCCGGCGGTCCGCGTCAGTGGCAGGCAGAGGCACTGGGTGAAATCGGCCAGCATCTGCGTAATCCGGACACCCGGCATCAGCCGCTGCTGCTGGCTCGCGCATCCGGGCACGGTATCGGTAAATCAGCATTCATTTCCATGGTGATTAAGTGGGGCATGGATACCTGCGAAGATTGCAAAGTCGTGGTCACCGCCAACACCGAAAACCAGCTGCGAACCAAAACATGGCCTGAGATTGCCAAGTGGCAGCGTCTTTCCATCACCCGCGACTGGTTCACCTGCACCAAGACCGCTATCTATTCCAACGACCCGAACCACACCAACGCATGGCGGGCAGATGCCGTACCGTGGTCAGAGAACAACACCGAGGCATTCGCCGGGCTGCACAACCAGGGCAAGCGCATCATTCTGGTATTCGATGAGGCATCCAATATTGCCGATCTGGTATGGGAAGTAGCAGAGGGGGCGCTGACGGATGAGAACACGGAAATTATCTGGATTGCGTTTGGTAACCCGACCCGTAACACTGGGCGCTTCCGCGAGTGCTTCCGCAAGTTTAAACACCGCTGGCGCACAAAGCAGATAGATAGCCGGACTGTGGAGGGAACCAACAAAGAGCAGATAAAAAAGTGGGAAGAAGATATGGGGGAAGACAGTGACTTCTTCAAAATCCGTGTGCGCGGCATCTTTCCGTCAGCCTCTGAAACGCAGTTTATACCGACCGGCCTTACCGATGCTGCCATGAAACGGACGGTAACCGCCGCTGAGGTGGCTCACGCCCCGGTAATCATCGGCGTTGACCCCGCCTATTCCGGCGCTGATGATGCGGTGATCTACATGCGGCAGGGGCTGCATTGTAAGTTTTTATGGTCAGGTGCCAAAACCACTGATGATGTGATCATGGCGAAACGTATTGCTGACTTTGAAGACAGCCTCCAGGCGGATGCTGTGCATATCGATTTCGGTTACGGTACCGGTATTTATTCTGTTGGCATGAACTGGGGGCGAGACTGGCAGTTGGTGCAGTTCAACGGTTCATCGACTGATCCGCAGATGGCTAACAAGCGCGGTGAGATGTATAACAGCGCTAAAACGTGGCTTAAGATTGGCGGGGCATTGGACGACCAGGAAACCGCTGACGATTTATCTGCTGCGGAATACAAAGTCCGCCTGGACGGAAAAATACTGCTGGAATCCAAAGACGATATCAAAAAGCGTATCGGCCGTTCTCCGGGCAAAGGTGATGCGCTGGCGCTGACATTTGCTTATCCGGTCACCAAAAAAGACCCGCAATTCAAACAGAACATTTCTCACGGCTCAGTTGTGGCCGACAATGATTACGATCCCTACGCATAAAAAAGCCCGCACACCGGCGGGCTTACTGTGATATGTCACCGCGACATTATTCACTTAATTTCTGTTTTAGCAGATAACCTTCCAGCAGCCAGATTTTATTTACGGCATTCTGTCTGGCAATCTTCTGACCGATCTCTGCATCGAAGTTTTCAGGACTGGCACAGGCTGATTCCCCGGTTACCGTAAAACCGTTTTTCAGAACAAGAACACAAAATGTCAGTAAATTAAGCGCTGGTGGTACCGATGCATCATCAGGGTAGCGCTGTACTTTTGCGGAATATAGCCCAGAAACGCCATCAGCAGCGGTGAAATAGTGCTCGCTGGTAATCAGGCTTTCAATGTGCGCCGGAGTAACTCGCGGAGCGGTTTTACCTTTCATCTGAATCTCTGTTTCAATATCTGGGTTGTTCATAATTTCACCTGTCTATTGTTAAAAAAATGCCCTCACGAAGAGGGCAAAAGCTGTAGCACTGGCAACACCTGTTATGGAGGGTAAAAAGGATCACGGCTGAGTGATAAACAAAATGTTAGTCATGTTTATTTTAAATGTCAATTAACATGATATACAATCCATATAAAGTAATTATGTTTATTTTATTGAGGTGTGGATATGTGTGGATTCAGTAAGCCGAAAATCAGTACGCCGCCACCGGTTCAGGCAGCACCACAGGAGCAGGACGAAGCTGTAACCAGCAGCCGTGATGAAGAAATGCGCCGCCGCCGTGCAGCATCAGGCCGTAAGTCAACCATGCTGACCGGATCGCAGGGGGCCACCGGTGCCGCGTCCACCAGCGGTAAAACGTTGTTAGGCCAGTAATCACAGGGGCGGATAATGTCAGACAGCCTGAAACAGCAGTTAAATAAACAACTCTCTCAGCTCAAAGATGAGCGTCTCTCTTTTGAGCCGCACTGGCGTGAGCTGTCTGATTTCACCCGTCCGCGCAGTACCCGTTTTACCGCCTCGGAAGTTAACCGTGGCGATCGTCGCAACAGCAAGATTATTGATCCTGCTGCCGTCATGGCGGCGCGTACCTTATCCAGCGGCATGATGTCCGGCATTACCAGCCCGGCGCGTCCGTGGTTCCGTCTGGCGACACCTGACCGTGACCTGATGGACTACGGGCCGGTAAAACTCTGGCTGGAAACCGTCGAGCAGCGGATGAACGAAGTGTTTAACCGCTCCAACCTATACCAGTCATTGCCGCTGATGTACGAGGATTTAGGCACGTTCGCCACCGGTGCAATGGCTGTTGTTGCCGACCCGCAGAGGGTGATCCGTACAGTACCGTTTCCGACCGGCAGCTTTTACATTGCCAACGGCGCGGATCTGAGTGTCGATACTGCCGTCCGTGAATTCAGCATGACAGTGCGTCAGGTGATCACTGAGTTCGGTATGGATGCTGCCAGCGATACAGTGAAATCACAGTGGAACAGCGGTCAATACGGGCAGTGGGTGAATGTGGTTCACGCCGTTTATCCGAACCTTGACCGCCAGACCGGCAAACTGGAAGCGAAACACAAGGCGTACAAGTCCATTTATTACGAGGCCAACAGCACTGACGACAAGTTGTTACGTGAATCCGGTTACGATGAATTCCCGATCATGGCACCACGCTGGGAAGTGAACGGGGAGGACGTTTACGGTTCATCCTGTCCCGGCATGGTGGCACTCGGCAGCGTGAAAGCCCTGCAGCTGCTGCAGCGCCGCAAAGCGCAGATGATCGACAAAATCACCAACCCGCCGTTACAGGCTCCGGCCTCTATCAAAAGCCAGCGAATTTCGACCATCCCCGGCGGGATTAACTATCTGCCGATGGCGGACGTGAACAACCAGATCAAACCACTGTTCCAGATCCCTGCTAACGGTACCAACGGCCTGCTGGAAGATATCCAGGACACCCGCCAGATTATCGACCACGCCTATTTCGTTGACCTGTTCCGCATGATGCAGACTGTGAATACCCGTTCAATGCCGGTTGAGGCCGTGGCAGAAATGCGGGAAGAAAAACTGCTGATGCTGGGGCCGGTATTACAGCGTCTGGATTCTGAGCTGCTGGATAAGCTGATTAACCGCACGTTCAGCGTAATGGCTGAGAACAACCTGCTGCCGGTACCGCCGGATGAGATGCAGGGTATGCAGCTGAAAGTCGAATATATCTCAGTGATGGCGCAGGCGCAGAAAGCGATCGGCGTCAGCAGCATTGAGCGTTTCATCGGCTTCACCAGCGGCATAGGTCAGTTCAAACCGGATGCCCTGGACAAAATCAACGTGGACGAAACTATCGACGCCTACGCCGCATCAATCGGTGTTCCGCCGTCCGTGGTGGCAACCAATGAACAGGTGGCGCAGATCCGTGAAAACCGCGCTCAGCAGCAGGCCATGGCACAACAGATGCAGATGGCGCAGGCCGCTGTCGGTGGCGCTCAGGCGCTGGGTAATACACCGATGGATGATAACAGCGCACTGGCAGCGCTGGCCGGAGGTGGTCAGTGACAGACGCACCGGAAACCTATCTGCTCACCCCGCAGGAACAGGCCGCACACGATATTGCACAGCGCGAGCAACAGAAACGCGCTGATGATGACCTGAAATCAGTTATGTCAACAGAGGAAGGCCGCCGGTTTATGTGGCGGTTACTGGGTGAAAGCAATGTGTTTGGCTCATCTTTCTCAGCAGACCCGTATCTGACAGCCTTTAAAGAGGGCTGCCGGAACTTTGGTTTACAGATGTTTGAAGGGCTTCATCGTGTCTGCCCTGAACTCTATGCACTGATGGCTGATGAAGCCGCAAAACAACAGGAGAAACAATCATGAACTTATGGCAGCGCTTAATGATGCGTCGCTTGTGTGAAGAGCAGAACGCGGAGGGTGGTGACAATGGCGGAGCGGCTACAGGCGCAGATAACGCACAAGCTGGCGCGGATACATCATCAGCGGATAACGGCGGTACTCCTGCGGGTAATGAGCAGAATAAAGGTGCTGAGCCACCGGCCAAAGATCCGAAAGCCGATCCCGGTAAACCCGCTGTAGCGGCCCCGGAAAAGTATGAATTCAAAGCCGCAGACGGTCAGGAGCTGGATGCCGAAGCAGTAAAAGCCTTTGAGCCGATCGCCAAAGAGCTGAACCTGAGCAACGAGCAGGCGCAAAAGCTGGTGGATGTGTATGGCAGCAAAATTATGCCGAAGCTGGTTGAGCAGCAGGCGGCACAGTGGCAGCAGCAGATCGAACAGTGGGCTGAGCAGGTTAAGGCAGATAAAGACCTCGGTACCGATGCTTCCATTGGCGCAGCGCAGAAAGCCATGGATAAGTTCGGCTCACCTGAACTGAAACAGTATTTGAACGAAACCGGCCTCGGAAATCATCCGGAGCTGGTGCGTATTTTTGCCAATATCGGCAAAGCCATGTCAGAGGACGGTCTTGTCACTGGCAATAGCGGCGGCACGAAGAGTGCCGCTGATGTGTTATTCGGATAATTAAGGGGAAACCATGCCAGCACTTACGCTACTTGACTGGGCTAAACGACAAGGCCCTGACAGCAAACAGGCGAAAATTGTCGAACTGCTGAATCAGACCAACGAGATCCTCGACGATATGCTTTTTGTCGAAGCTAACCAGGCAACCGGACATCGCACTACAGTGCGTACCGGCCTGCCGTCTGCAACGTGGCGCATGCTGAACTATGGTGTACCGCCAAGTAAATCAACCACCGCACAGGTTACTGATACGGTCGGGATGCTGGAAACTTATTCCGAAGTGGATAAAGAACTGGCTGATTTGAACGGTCAGACTGCGGAGTTTTTACTCTCTGAGTCACTGGCGTTTCTGGAGTCGATGAACCAAGAAATGGCAGAAACACTGATCTACGGTGATACCACGGTACATCCGCAGCGCTTTACGGGGCTGTCTGCCCGTTTCAACAGTCTGGCCGCGAAGAACGGGGTAAACATCATTGATGCCGGTGGTACTGGCAGCAATCTGACCTCCATCTGGTTGGTAGTATGGGGTGAAAATACCGTTCATGGCCTGTTCCCGAAAGGCTCTAAGTCTGGCCTGCAGCAGGAACACAAAGGTCAGGTGACGCTGGAAGATGAGAACGGCGGGAAGTACGAAGGTTATCGCACTCATTTCCAGTGGAAAAACGGCCTGACTGTCCGTGACTGGCGCTATGTGGTCCGCATTGCCAATATCGACATCAGCAAACTGAAGAAAGACCCGGAAGCAGCCGATTCGCTCGACCTGCCAGATCTGCTGATTCAGGCGATTGAGAAGATCCCTAACCTCGCAATGGGTCGCCCGGCAATCTACTGCAATCAGGCTATCCGTAGCTGGATGCGCCGCCAGATTAAAAACTCCAAGAACGTCAATATCTCCATGCAGGAAGTGGCTGGTAAGAAGGTGGTGTCGTTCGATGAGATCCCGGTGCGTCGCGTAGATTCCATTCTGACTACCGAAAGTCAGGTTAAGTAACCGCGTATGCCGGATGGCATCAGCCTCCGGCAACCTTTTAACAGGGGTAACACAATGATTTTAGATAAAGAAACGATGTTCTCCGTCGATCAGGCGGTTACTGTATCAGCTGCCGGTACCAGCATTATCGACCTCGGCCCGCTGCGTAATGATTTCCGTGATATCGGTATCGGTGAGCCGCTTGAACTGTTCGCGCAGGTGACAGAGCAGGCAAAAGCCGCCGGTGATGCCACGGTGCAGATCAAACTGGAAACCGCGTCTGATAAAGCATTCTCTGATGCTAAGGCTATTTTTCTGTCTGAGGCTATGCCGATTGCATCACTGAATGCCGGTAAGCGCATTGTGGCCAAAGTGCCGCAGGGCAGTCTTAAATTCCTGCGTCTCCAGTACATCGTGGGTGATGGCCCGTTAACGGCGGGTAAGTTCACATCAGGCATTATCCTGAATGTGGATGCTCATCCGGTCTATGAAGCTGTCAGTAATTAAGGTGTGACATGTCACGATATAAAGTATTGAAGAAATCCTTTATCAATGGCCGCCTGCTTTATCCGGGTGAGGAAATTGAGTTCGACGGCATGGCGGGGAGCAACCTGCTGCTGATTGAAACCGGTGAGCGTGTAGCGGTGAATGAAGATACCAATGCCGGTAACGATAATCACAGTGGTGATGGCAGCGGTGAAGGTGGTACCGGAGCCTACGGTGGTGATGGCGGCGCAGATAATGAACTGGCCGCGCTGCAGGATCAGTACCAGCAGCTGTTTGGTAAGAAACCTCATCACAATGCCGGTGCCGAAAAACTCCGCGCAGATATTGACGCGAAACGTAAAGAGCTTGGGGTTTAACCCCCGATTCAAAAGGGGGCGAAAGCCCCTTTTTTATTGGAGACAGACAATGAAAATGGTCAACCTTAAAACCAGCACTGAAACCTACGAGAACGCCAGCGGCAAGAAAGAAACCCGTGATGAATACCCGTATGGCCTGCGCATTTCTCTGGATAACGACACGATAGAAAAACTCGGCACCGCTGTGCCGGATGTTGGTGAAAGCATTGAGCTGCATGGCGTGGCTAAAGTTCTGTCGAAATCCGTCAATGAACGCGAAGGAAAGAAGTCTGTTTACGTAGAGCTTCAGATAACCGATATGGCGCTGGGATCCGGCAGTGAAAAAACAGCGGCTGATGTGCTGTTTGATGGAGGTGAATAGTGGCCTCAGAAATCGAAATCTGCAATATCGCGCTCAGCCGCATCGGTAACAGCCGATCTATCAACAGCATGACCGAGGCCAGCAAAGAGGCCAATCAGTGCAGCCTGCACTATGAGCAGTGCCGCGATGCGGTACTGTCAGACTTCCCCTGGAACTTTGCTGTTAAGCGCGTGGCGCTGGCGGATACCAATAATCCGCCGCCTGAATGGAAATATGCCTACCGCTATCCTACGGACTGCATGAAAGCCATTTCTATTATCCGTCCAGGAGAAAAGTATCACCGCCCTGATACCGCGATTCATTTTCAGGTTGGTGCTGATGAAGAAGGTACCGGGAAGCTGATTTATACCGATCAGCCGGAGGCGTGGCTGCAATACACCGCCCGCGTGACAGACGTCAACATGTATGACGCGCTGTTTAAAGATGCGCTGGCGTGGCGTCTGGCTGCTGAACTGGCGCGGCCTCTGGCACCGAATGCCGGTATCGGTAATGAGGCTCTGCAACTTTACCAGATGACGATTGCCGGTGCGGCGGCGCACTCCCTCGGGGAATCGTCAGAGCCGGTCGATTACATGGATGAGTTTACCGCAGCGAGGTTATCGTAATGGCCTACAGTATTATTCAGCCGTCATTCTCCGGCGGCGAAATGGCCCCGAGTTTATACGGGCGCGTCGACATGGCGAAGTACGCCACAGCATTGCGTAAGTGCCGCAATTTCATTGTCCGGCAGTACGGTGGAGCAGAAAACCGCCCGGGTACCCGTTTCATTGCCGCAGCTAAATACGGTGACAAAAAATGCCGCCTGATCCCGTTTCAGTTCAGTACGGTTCAAACCTATGCGCTGGAGTTCGGCGATCGGTATATCCGCGTGTTCAAAGACGGCGGTCAGGTGCTGTATGCCGATGGTGAGCACAAAGGTGAAGTGTTTGAACTGGCGACACCGTATACAGAATCTGAACTGTTTACCCTGAAATTTACGCAGTCTGCTGACGTAATGACCATCGTTCACACTGATCACCCACCGATGGAATTACAGCGTTACGATCACGATGACTGGCGGCTGGCGGAAGTGGAGACAAAGAACGGCCCGTTTGAAGACATTAACACCGACAAGGTGATCAAAGTGTACGCCAGTGCAAGTACCGGCACAGTAACGCTGACAGCGACACACAATATCTTCGGCGGTGAACAGGTGGGAAAACAGTTTTACCTGGAACAGCGTGCTGTTGATGAAGTTCCGGTGTGGGAAACAGATAAAGAAACTGCAGTGAACGATCAGCGTCGTGCCGGCAGTCACTATTACCGTGCCAATACCGCCGGTAAAACCGGTACGCTGCGTCCGTCTCACACCGAGGGCATGAGTTGGGACGGGTGGGGCGGTGATAACGGCATTCAGTGGGAATACCTGCACAGCGGGTTCGGTATTGTCAAAATTGAATCTGTCGGCAGTGACGGTAAAACCGCTACCGGTAAAGTGATTTCTTATCTGCCGTCCAACGCTGTCACAGAGGCTAATGCCAGCCACAAATGGGCGCGGGCAGCCTGGAATAAAGAGCTGGGCTATCCGAGTACCGTTACCTATTACCAGCAGCGCCTGTTCTTTGCCGGATCCCGTTCTCAACCACAAACCATATGGGCCAGCCGCAGCGGCGATTATAAAGACTTCGGGCGCAGTAACCCTATTCAGGATGACGACCGCATTATCTACACCTATGCCGGGCGGCAGGTGAATGAAATTCGCCACCTTATTGACGTCGGTTCGTTGGTGGCGCTGACCTCCGGCGGAGAATATCAGGTTACCGGTGATCAGAATAAGGTACTCACCCCGGCCAGTTTCTCTATGTCGTCACAAGGTGCCAACGGATCCAGTAATCTGCCGCCGATTGCCGTGGCGAACATTGCGCTGTATGTGCAGGAAAAAGGCAGCGCTGTCCGTGATTTGGCGTATTCATTCGATGTGGACGGGTATCAGGGCACAGACTTAACCATTCTCGCCAATCACCTGTTCCAGAAGCACCAGATTGTTGACTGGGCTTTCTCGACTGTTCCTTATTCCGTTGCCTGGTGTGTCCGGGATGACGGCGAACTGCTGGCGTTAACTTATCTGCGTGAACAGCAGGTTTTCGCCTGGGCGCCGCAACATACTGATGGTGAATTTGAATCTGTCTGTACCATCAGCGAGGGCACGGAAGATGCGGTGTACTTCGTGGTGAAGCGCAAGACCGGCAAAAAGACGGTTCGTTATGTCGAACGTCTGGCGAGCAGGTTATTCACCAGAACGGAAGATGCGTTCTTTGTGGACTCCGGCCTGAGTTATGACGGTCGTAATGCAGATCCGGATAAAACCGTCGTTATTACCGGCGGTACTGACGACTGGTCATATCAGGAAGAATACCGCCTGTCTGTGCTGGCTGACAACGTGTTCAAAGAGAGTGACATCGGGAACGAGATCCACATTGATTACACCGAGGACGATGAGCATAAAATACTGAAATGTCGCATTGTTGAAGTCATTAATAATAAAGAGGTTACGGTGTCACCTAACCGTAACGTGCCACCAGCGTTACGCAGCACAATGACCGTGGCATGGGGCTTTGCCCGTAAATTCTTTACCGGTATCGGGCACCTGGAAGGAAAAACCGTGAGTGTGCTGGCAGATGCCAATGTCGCGCCGCCGGTTGTTGTCTCCGGTGAGCGGGTGGAAATCGACACGCCGTCAGTAGTGGTGCATATCGGCCTGCCGGTCACCAGCGAACTGGAAACGCTGGACATTCATATTAACGGGCAGGAAACGCTGCTGGATAAAAAGAAACTGGTAAAGGTTGCCAGTCTTATCGTTAATTCCAGCCGTGGCGTGTGGGCTGGTACCGACAAAGACCACCTGTATGAATACCCTCAGCGTGAGTTTGAGTATTACGACAACCCTGTTGATGACGCGACCGGCATTGTGGAAATCAATCTGGATTCCAACTGGAGCAAAAACGGGCGCGTCTTTATCCGGCAGGAAGACCCGCTGCCGCTGTCCATTCTCGCGGTTATCCCGCGTCTTGATGTCGGAGGGTTTTAACCGATGGCACACGTACAGATTATCCCGGCAACGGCTGAACATATTCAGCAGCTTCTGCCGTATGTCCGCCAGGCTGATCACGATGAGTTCGCGGCATTCTCCGGTCAGACCGCAGAGCAGGTTCTTACCCGTGGTGTTACCTGTTCGACAAAGGCGTGGTCTGGTCTGATTGATGGTCAGGTCGTTACAATATTCGGTGTGGCTCCGGGGTCTATCCTGAGCGGCGTAGGGATCCCGTGGCTGGTGAGTTCATCTCACCTTGAAACACATCAGAAGATATTCCTGCGCCGCTGCAAACCGGTACTGAAAGCCATGCTGGCGGTCTATCCGTCACTGGAAAACTATGTGGATGCGCGTAACCACGTTGCGAAAGCCTGGCTTCACTGGCTTGGTTTCCGGCTGGAACCGGCGGAACCGGTCGGCTTAATGAAACTGCCTTTCCATCACTTCACCATGAGGGCGAAATAATGTGCGAACCAACCATGCTGGCAGCCGCCGCAATCGGCACCGGCGCTATGCAGGCATACAGCCAGTACACATCCGGTAAATTTAACGCCGATGTCGCAAACCAGAATGCCAAACTGAATGAAGCTGCTGCGGATGATTCTATTAACCGTGGTAATGCTGAGGCCGCAAAGCAGCGTTCCCGCGCACGGCAACTGGCAGGAACTCAGGCGGCTACCATGTCAGCAAACGGCGTTGATCTTGGTGCTGGTGGTGCGCTGGATATCTTCGGCGACACTGCAGCCATGGGTGAACTCGATGCGCTCACCGTGATGAACAACGCTTCCCGAGAAGCATATGGCTATAAGCTGCAGGCGGCTAATGACCGGCTCAATGCGAAGATGTCACGTCGTCAGGGCAATATTGGTGCAATCGGCACGATACTGACCACGCCGCTGAATGCATGGGGTGCGAACAAAGTGGCAGGCGGTACCGGCAGTCTCTTTGGATCCGGTGCAACTAAGGCCGCATCAGGCACCGGCTCAAACCTGTTTGATGTGACCCGCCAGACCGGCAATTACGGACGATTCTTTTAACGGAGGGCGCTATGCCGACAGTACCAACCTATAACGAAAGACAGGTCAGCAGCAGTCCGTTGCCAGCCAACGGATTCAGCGCACAGTCATCACCTGAACACTTCGGTGCCGGGCTGGCACAGGCAGGTGATCAGTATATCAATGCTTTTGCAGAGGCAAAGCAGCGCGCCAATGTGGCGTTGTCTCAGGATGCAGCGTTACAGTTGCGCCAGAAAGCCAACGAACTGATGACCGATCCACAGAATGGCCTGCTGGCGCAGCAGGGTAAAAACGCCATAGGTAAGGCGGCAGAGTACCAGAATCAGTTTGATTCTTTCGCCGGAGAGATTGCGGCCACGCTGCCGGACGATAATGCGCGCGGGCACTTCATACAGCAGGCGCAGGAAATGCGCTTACAGTTCGGCAGTCAGGCCAATAAGCATGAGATGGGGCAAATTCAGTCATACGAAACAGATCAGTTCCAGTCTACGCTGACGCTGAATGCGGAAACGGCCGCTACGCAGTACGGTGATAATCAGGCGTATGTCTCAACCAATAAGCAAGTGTTTCAGCAGATAGAAGAATTCGGACTGTCCCACGGCTGGAGTGATGAGCAGATTCTGGCTAAAAAGCAGGAGTTTAAAACCAGCACCGCCCGCAAAGCCATTGAGAACCAGATCGGCGCGGACTATATGCAGTTCATGCAGCAGAATGGCGAGCCATCTGATACAGGAGGAGTTAGCAGGGATATCACTGCAAATAACGGAACTTCTAGTGGTGAAACAAGGGGGCTACGTAACAATAATCCTGGAAATATTGAATTTTCTAAGAAAAATAACTGGGTTGGGCAACTTGGAAGTGATGGTCGTTTTGTTAAATTTTCATCACCAGAACATGGCATTAGAGCGTTAGGTAAAAATCTATTGTCATATAGTCGTCAGGGTTATGTAACTCCAGAGCAGATCATTACCAAATGGGCACCACCGGAAGATGGCAACGACACTGAGGCTTACATTAAATTTGTTTCCGGCTATCTGGGTGTTTCTCGTGATGTACGTTTGGATCTTACCGACCTTAACACATTAACTAAGATATCTATGGCGATCATGATGCAGGAGAATAAAGGCCATGATATAGGTTATTCAGAGGGGCAAATATCATCCGGAATGCAGTCAGCGCTGGGGCTTAAAGAGCTACCTGATTCATCCAAGAGATTGACAGAATCGGCTGCCTTTAGTGGCCTTAGCGCTTCTCTTCAGGCTGGGTATATACGCCAGTCATCGCAGATTGATAAAGAGCGAAGAGGGAAAGCACAAGAAGAACTCGGCACCCGAATGGCAGATGCCTATGCTGCGTGGGAGAACGGATTGGATGCACCCGGTGCGCCGTCAGCGGGTGAAGTCATGGCAGCCTTTGGCTACGATAAAGGCACCAGGATGCTGACTGATATGCAGGAGGCAAAACGCTATGCGGGGCTTATTTCAACAGCGAAAGATATGACGGCACCGGCTCAGCGTTCATTGCTGGAGCAGATAAAGCCAGACCCGTCACAACCTAATTACGCCAGCAGCATGCAGCGCTGGGAGCGTTTCGGTAAATTCGTTGACAGCAACATTAAGGCACAAGAGAAAACCTTTTCCGCAAACCGCCTGGAGCTTTCCATACAGAATAACTTCCCGTTGGACCCGACAGACAAAAACAATCAGGAGGCAGCGGACAACTACTTCGAGAAAAACCTGCAATCCGGTTTCAGTCTGCGTGATGAAAACAGCCTGAATGCCGTTGCTGAACTTTCCTCGCGTACAGGTATTATCCCGTCACAGGTAAAAACAATCTTCAATGCTGGCGCAACTTCAAAGGATCCGGAGGTGGTTCTGCCGATTGCCAAGATGTACGGGCAAATTTTTGATAATAACCCGGCAGCAGCAACTGATATGCCGTCATCAACCATGGCCTATTACACCAAAGTGTACGAACTTAACCGCGCCGGGATGCCAGAAGACAAGGCAGTAGAAACAGCGTACCGACTGACTTATGAGCAGGACGATCGTACAAAACAGATGATCGCTTCTCAGGTACGCGACAAAGACTATATGAAAGCGCGTGACAGCGCGGCGCAAAGCAATATCAACAGCAATTACCCGTGGTACAAGCCGTTCTCATCACCCGGCACGGATAAACCTGGCATCAATAACCGTGAGTATCTGCGGGATTATCAGACGCTTTATGACGCTAACTTTGCCGAGACTGGTGGTGACGCAAAACTGGCTCAGAAAATGACTGATGCACAGGTGAAAAAGACATGGGGTGTCACTTCAGTAAATGGCAAAGAAGAAATCATGAAATACGCGCCGGAAGCTGCTTATGGCATTACGTCATCTGGTGCGGGCAACTGGATTCAGGGGCAGTGGGAAGAAGATAAAAAACAGCTAGCATCAAAGATGTTCGGCGGGTTGCCGGGTGACTCTGAGATCGTCATGATTCCGGATGCAGTCACTCCACGTGATCTTAGTTATGGGGTAATGGTTAAACAAACTGGTAGTGATGGTGTACCAATCTACCATCCGTATTATGGCGATAACGGGCAACTGGTACGCTTTAAGCCGGATCAGGCAACATCACCGATGTACCGAGAAGTGATGGAAGAGCGCAAACAAAACCTGAAGGATGCTGCGGATAAGCGCAAGAAGAATGATCTTATCCGGGATGGTGGCGTTGATATATACACAAACCCACTTGGCAATCGTTTGATATGGGGAAATAAATAATGCCGATCTATGAAATGGAACCGGAACGTATCCTACCTGCTGACGTAAACGCGATACAACAACCTGAGCCGGTATACGGTGATAATGAAAAACTATCCTGGTATGCGCCACTGAATCCGCTTGATGACAGTAATGAGACAAAGCGTCTGCGTGACGCTGCATTCCGGATTGATAACTCTGTCGGCAGCCTGATCGCCACCATACCGTTTAATCAGTTTGAGGCGGTAGAGGGCTATAACCCGTTTGAAGACGATAATACGTTGGCAGGGTATGAGGATTATGCTGATGCGTTTATTCACTCTCAATCACCGCTGGAAACGTCCGCCATCAAGCAGCGAATAGATCGCCAGATACAGGACAGAACGTTGCTGGCAGAGGCTGGCGGCGCAGGATTTACCAGCAGTCTGGCTATGGGGGTGATTGACCCGATAAACGTGGCAGCGACTTTTATTCCCGGTGGACTGGCGGTGCGTGGCGGAAGCGTGGCCAGAACAGCCGGTACGCTGGCACTATCAAACGCAGGTGCCGGAGTGCTGTCAGAAACGGCTCTCAGTGCAACACAGGAAACTCGGACGCTGACGGAGAGTGCGCTCAACGTTGCATTTGATGCTACCCTTGGTGGCGTGATGGGGTCGGCAATTCAGCTGGTTAAAAACCGGGGAGCGCTGGCGTCAAAGTTCCGTAATGATGTGATCGGTGAACAACAAACTCAGCCACAAAATATTCCAAATAATATTCCCGGAGACAGAAGCATTGGTGCCGCTGAGGTATTCAATACTACGCTGGAACAGGAAGCGATAAAGGGACCATCTTTTGTTAACAGAACAATGAATGTCAGCCCGGTGGGCCGTGTTGCACAATCACCGTCAAAAATCGCCAGGCAGGTTAACCAGCAGCTGGCTGAAAATAATTTCACCTATGCAAAAAACGAAGAGGGGATCGCCTCGTTCGGCGCGGTGGAGACTGCTGTACGCCGCTTTGATGCGCTAATCTATAAACAGGTCGAGTCCACCCGCGACTATTACAAACAGTATAAGCAGGCAGCCCGTACCGGTGGCGATACCCGTATGAGTCATATTGAGTTCAGCGAGGCGGTGGGGGATGCCATGCGTAATGGTGATCAGCATGCCATACCACAGGTAGCGGAAGCTGCACGCGCAATCCGCCCGATTGTGGAACAGACAAAAAATCACATGGTGGAATTAGGTATTCTGCGCGAGGGCGTAAAAGTCACCACAGCAGAAAGCTATTTCCCGCGCATTTATAAATTCGACAAAATACTCAGTGACCGATCTGAGTTTAAAAAGGTTATCGTTGACTGGCTGGGCGAGACCAATCAGATTGCTGTTAACAAAGCGCAGGGCAGCCTTGATAAAGCAGTTGCCGGTATTGAACGTGCAGAAAATGCCCGGCCGGCGGCGGATAAACTCGGCGCTGAAATCCGTGAGGCGGAAAGTTGGTCCGGTAAAAAAACAGAACTGCTGTCAGAGGTCGATAAAAACGTCCGGCTGATTGGAGAAAAGCAGGCGGCTACTGATGAACTCAGCGCTCTGAGAGGATTGGATAAGCAGACAAAGAAACAGGCAAAGCGCCAGGCGCAACTGGAAAGAAAGTTGTCTGCAATTGACAGCGCAGAGCAGACTTTACCGAAACTACAGCGCCACCTTGAGATCCTGGATAAACCGCGCCAGTTCCGCAATGAACATGCACGACTGTCCCGTCACGCCAATTCACTGACCCGCTTTGACCGTCGCCGTCAGGCAGCCATGCGCCGTATGGAGCCAATGGCCCGTGAAGAGCTTGAGGCGGCAGCTGACGATATTATCAATAAAATCATCGGCGCACCCGCAGGCATTGTTCCAGGAGAACTGATCCCAGAAGGACTGACAAAACACGCTGGTTTCACAAAGGCGCGTACCCTGAACATCCCCGACGAACGGATAAAAGATTTCCTGGAATCGGATGTGAATTATGTGATGGAAAACTACATTCGCCAGGTGGCCCCGGAAATCGAACTGACAAAACGATTTGGCCGTGTTGATATGGACGGTCAGATAAAAGCGATCACGGAGGACTACAACCGCCTGATATCAGAGGCTGCTACACCAAAAGAACGGGCAAAGCTGGAAAAACGGCGTGAAGCTGATTTACGGGATATCCGGGCAATGCGTGACCGCCTGCTGGGAACCTACGGCGCACCGAAAGATCCAGCCAGTTTCTTTGTCCGTGCCGGTCGCGTAGCGCGTCACGTTAACTTCCTACGCCTGCTGGGCGGTATGACTATTTCGTCACTGCCGGATATGGCCCGTCCTATTATGCAGCACGGCCTGCGCTCGGCACTGAAACCCCTCGGCAAGATGATGACGGACATCAGTAAGATGCGTATCGCCAAAGCGGATCTGCGGGAAATGGGGGTAGGGCTGGAATATGCATTGTCCAGCCGGTCAAAAGTGATTGCCGATCTGAATGACCCCTACAGCCGCCGGACATTCCTGGAGCGAGGGCTGGAATGGTCATCACAGAAATTCGGTAACTTCACCCTGATGAACCAGTACACCGATACTATGAAAATGTGGTCCGGGCTTATCACTCAATCCAAAGTGCTGAACGCAGCCAAGGCCGTTGCTGGTGGTAAAAAACTCAGCAAAAAAGAAGTCACCAAGCTGGCGCATATCGGCATTGATGAATCTATGTTGCACCGCATTGCAGACCAGTACAGCCGTCATGGTGAGGATCTGGACGGACTGCTGACCGGACATAGCCATCTGTGGGATGACAGAGTAGTGCGGGAAGCGTTCCAGTCAGCGATACTGAAAGACGTCCGCACCACGGTAATCACGCCTGGTATCGGTGACACACCGCTGATGATGAGTAGTGAGCTGGGTAAAATCGTGATGCAGTTTAAAACTTTCTTCTTTGCCACCCATAACCGCGCGCTGGTATCCGGCATTCAGTCCGGTGATGCCTCGTTTTATTACGGTGCGTTATTGCAGGTCGGGCTGGGTTCGCTGGTCTACGTACTGAAATCCATGATGGCCGGGCGGGAAATAAACACAGATCCTTCCAACCTGGTAAAAGAGGGGCTGGACTGGTCAGGAATGATGGGGTGGCTGGGGGAGCCGAACAACGTACTGGAAAACCTCAGCGGCGGTACCTACGGCATGAGCGCTATGTTCGGCGGTCCACCGGCATCACGCTATCAGAGCCGTAACGGTATCGGCGCATTACTGGGACCGACATTCGACCTGGGCGGCGATATCAAAAACATCACTGCCGGTGTGCTGAATGGTGAATTTGATGATCGCGAAGTGCGATCTGTACGCAAGTTATTGCCTTTCCAGAACCTGTTTTATTTGGCGCCATTACTTAATCAGGTTGAAGAACAACTTAAATAGAGCAGTCTGATGGTTTTATAGAAAATGAAAATAACGGTGTTGATGAACCTGACTCGAAGTCATAATTCAACACCACATTTCTTTGCCTAAACTGATCAAAGTGTATATTTCCACCACCGAAAGGCGCGCAATATCTATTCTCGATATTTTTCTTCGTATAAGACGGCACATCGTGGTCAATCATGTTTGATGACTGTTCGTTCTTTGTTGTATCAACGGCACCAACACGAACAAGAATATCAACAGTTCTATCAGTTGCACTTATATAAGTGACTCTGACGCTTCTATTAATAGCACTAGAAGCGCCAATTAATTCTGGGGTGACAGATTTTGCAAAGTCCCCATCTATTGGTAATGTATAACTCGCCATTGCGGTGCTGGTAATCGAAAGCATTGAAAATAGTACAGCGCTGGATAAGGTTTTCATTATCAATCCAATTGAAAAATATTTGGTATTGATAATACCTGTCTAAGTTAGCGGATGGCTACCACCAATTTAAAAGCACCGGTCTAAACCGGTGCCCGATCACATTATAACTTACTGACAGCGTGTTCTATGTACTGAGCGTGGGTGATGATAGTGTTGATGGTTTTACCCATATCGCACATATAATCTCGGAGCCACATCAGGACGCGCTCTGCTTCTTCCACGTTGTGGCCGTCCCGTTTCAGGTAGGCCAGAAGCTGGTGGAGCGTATCGTCTTCCGGTGACCGTAGAAAGTCATTGAGGATCTGCGAACGTGATTTTTTCGTTTTCGGGAAGCTGTATTCCTGCGCTACCTGCCCGGCAGGGATGAACTCACCTTCGTGAATAGTACGTTGCAGCTGATCCACCAGCGCCAGCAGTTCCTCGGTAGAGGCATTGCGGGGTAATGATTTATTGATCCGACCGGTGCCGCGGTATTTGGTGAAGTAGTTGTCTTCCAGAATCTCAAATACATCCCAGGCGCGATCGGTGTCCAGCATTTTGGCATGACGGGCAGCGCCGCGCTCTGTCCAGAGGATAATGCTTCTGGCGTTCTTTCCGATGATACCGTAACGAGTATCTGTTTTGCAGCCATCAACAGGGTTACTTAAAGTAACTCTGTTCTTAAAATCCTTTAATATTGAACCAGTTAAATTGAAGTAATGCTTGCCTTCGGTAAAGCGATTTCTGTTTCTTGAATGGTTTGTTTTGATATTCTGGATACCGGTTTCATAGACATCAGCGAGTAATTCGGTAGTGATCACTGGCATGTTGTTATGAATGATAGACGGCAGGTGTGATACAGAAATGCTGAGATTAGTCATTTTGACGTCTCCTGTGAGATATTTTTTAAATCACCACCGGAGGTTCCAATCTCTTGGGTGGTGAACTGGACGGGGTTGGAACTACCGGACTCACAGTACCGGCCTACCTCTCGGTAGCCCCGCCCAGCCCACCATTGAAAAGATGTAGCTGTGCTTTGTGCATAAAAAAACCGCTAACGCGGTTATGCGCTGTGAGTATTCGGCGGGGTTCCAATCCCGGCACCAGATTTTGCTGGTGCATATTCACTATGGCGCATAATTTGGGGGTTGTAAATATACCAATTTGGTCATGTTTTTGGAAGGGGGAAATTGTGGGGCATCGGAAGCCTCGTATATTAAGAGGCTTTTTTATCCTGGTTCGCAGCAGGCTGGATAGGGGTTATCACGGCTTTGCGCTGAGGCTGGAGAGAGCCAAGAGAGCTACAGAGTCCGGTCAGTCCGGCAAGTGTAAAAGGCAATGCCATTACATCATCCGTTCTCAGTGGGTTGCCTAAATCCATAAGAATAATGATCAGGAACACGCTGGTTGCGAAGGTTGCTGCGGCATAGATGATATCCATTTTTTGCGGAAGCCTTTTCAGTGAAAAGTTTTCGACGCTCTTATCGAAGTGTTCCCACGCTAAATGAATAAGCAGGTAAAACAAAGACAGGAACAGGTAGAATTTACACAGTTCCTGTACGTTTTCGGGGTGTAGGAAATCAAACATTTTTAATAGGAAATCAAGCATTTTTAAACAGCAGACCGATGAAGAACGCACTCATCACAGCAGACAGGGTTGCCACAGTCGAGATTGTGATAATGGCTGGCACCACATAGGATATAGCACCGCACAGCATCATTGCCGAACCGATGCCGGTAGCCACTGATTTTAACAATGCTCTGATGATATATTCCATGCTTACCTCCAAAATCTAAAATTCTTGAACTGCACTTTGAATTTGCCAAAGCCACTTTTACCAATGCGCGGCAGGATAAAATCCACAGACTCAATCAGGTCATGCTGTTGCGCTGAAAGATGAATAAATTCATGAGCATTAACGCAAGCATGCATTCTTAAGCATATGTCAGGCTTATGCTTTACCGAAATGAGCCTATGCACTCTGCGTAGTTCATTGGTTTTCATTGCGATCTACAAATCCAGTTGACCTTCTAGGTAATCAAAGTATACATGATTCATCTCATTGCCGACAGTTTTTCATGGCATAGAGATAAAATTATCCCTGTTGTGACGTAAAAAGCACCTTTAAAAGGTGCTTAATTATGCGTATATGATTTTTTGTTTATTTATTTAATTCAGCAAAAATAAATTCCAAGTGGGTCTTTATCGTATTTCGCTGCTTCTCCGTGTGTGTAACGTAATTTTTCATCGCCACCAGCTCAGTCATCGGCCCTGATACATCATGACCATCACGATCCATTTCCCGCAGTAACTCCTCGAGCATCGATGTGATAGAAAGCTGTTTAATCCCGTCATTGTCATTTACTTTTTCTGCATAATTTTCAGGCGATTGATACACATATTTCTGTTTCATTTTCTATTCCTATATTGTGCATTATTGCCTTTGTTATCATATCGATATGAAAGTAATTTGTTTATAATTTTGTTTATATTTCCAATAAAAATAAAACCATTATTCCGTATATGGTTTGTTTTGGCTATCCTGTCAGTATTGACCAGGAGAAAAAGCCATGACCGTATCAACCGAACTTAGCCATGAAGAGTACACCGGCAACGGTGTCACCACTGATTTCGACTTCCGTTTCCGTATCTTTGAAGCCAAACACCTCGTTGTGTCCGTAGCCGAACCGGACGGAACTGAGCGCATCCTGACGAACGGCACCGACTACACATTGCGCGGCGTCGGATCATACCGTGGCGGAAAGGTAATTTTAAAAATGCCGCTGGAGACCGGCTGGAAAATCGGTATTGCCCGTGACCTGCCTGCCGTTCAGGAAACCGACCTGCGCAACCAGGGGAAATTCTTTGCCGAGGTGCATGAGGATGCTTTTGACTACCTCACCATGCTGATCCAGAAGTCGCTGGGCTTCCTGTCGCTGTGCCTGCGTAAGCCGAGTTTTATCTCTGATCACTACGATGCCAAAGGCAATAAAATTTCCAACCTCGGAAAGCCGGTAAAAGACGGTGACGCGGTTGATCTTGGTACTATGAAGGAACACGTCAGCGCGAAAGATAAACGCTCTCTGCGTGTGGCTGATAAGGACATACCGGCGCTGCCTGGTGCGGCGGTACGCGCCAATAAGCTGCTGTCGTTCGATGACAACGGGAATCCGGTTGTTATTGTGCCTGAGTCCGGTAGTGCTGCTGATGTGCTGGCTGAATTGGGTAAACCGGATGGATTCGGACTGGTCGGTGGACTGACAGAAAACTACCTTCGTGTGTTCGATAATGTCGCTGCAATGGTAGCGGAGACATCACTGCCACTTGGGGCAACAGTCAAAACGCGCGGATATTACTCCCCTGGTGATGGTGGTGAGGGCATTTACGCAATCAC
The DNA here is from genome assembly GCF_000512315.2 of Morganella sp. EGD-HP17. Lineage (NCBI taxonomy): Bacteria > Pseudomonadati > Pseudomonadota > Gammaproteobacteria > Enterobacterales > Morganellaceae > Morganella > Morganella sp. EGD-HP17. The sequence continues at coordinate 195,627 of NZ_AZRH01000005.1, read as the reverse complement.
AAATAACCAGCCTGACGCTCTCGTAAACGTCAATCTGGATAACGGACTGACAGCAACGCTGGATGTGACAAACGGCGTTGATATCCTCTCTGTTGGCGCTCAGGCGAATACGGACATCGGACGTATTCTGGTTGGCCTTCAGGAAATTGCAGCAGCAAACACTATCCTGATCCCTAAAATGTCATTTGATTGTAACAGCCAGGTCAAGGTTAAGAAAAACTTCCGTTTTTCTGGAGGAGCTCAGTTAATTAACCGCTCACTACGTAACGATTGGTTTGTATTTGAAAATGATAATATTGAATTCAGTACTGTTGGTTACGGAAATAAGGCAAGAATTGCTGTTGATAATAAACTGACGGGTTGGAACCATGCAGTTGCTTTGGTTCTGGGAAAAAATAACCTGAGAAATTTAGCAGTATGTAATGTAAATCTGGTTGGATGTTATGCGGATTTTTCAGGTACAGGCTTAGAGTTAAGAGCTGATTTAAGCAGAGATGGCGGGCAGGAAACTGACCCTTCACAGCCGGGTCGTAAATGGAACAGCATCTGCTGGAGTAAGTTTAACAACCTAACTTTTGGTTATTGCAATACCGGCTTACGTGTGACGGCTTATCAGGCAAAAGCTAGTGATGTTCTCGGGCCTCATGTTGGTGATGGTGGTTCATGGATAACATCGTGCCAATTTAAGGGCACAAAGATTGAAGGAGTAAAACGAGGTGTTGAAATGTCCTGTATACCTATTAACGCAGGAGCTTACCCATATAATACACAGATAGCTGAAATACAAATTGATTTTGTTCAGCAGTGGATGAACGATTCAAAAGAAGCTGTTTATATTGATAACGCAGGACAGAATAAGATCGAGTTTTTCGCCTGGGATTACAGCGGATATCAAACAAAGCCGGACAAGGCTGTAGTTGTGAAAGGTGTTGACGGCCGGGATAATTATATTTCAGGTAATATGGATCTGAAACATATTTCATTTTCTTCATCTCAGAATACTTACCATTCTCTGTATCGTACATTGGAATATAAATCTGTGCTACATCGCCGTATTTGCGCGATAAAGCATACTGGTTCTGGACGTTATGAAATTGAGCGCGGTTATCACACTCCTGTCGGTGTTAATGGAATATCTGTTTCTTCATCTGATTCTTATGCGTTAGTTCTTGATTATACGCCTGGATTTGATGACGGAATGAACCCCTACGTTATCTGCCAGGATACCAATAATACAAAAGGGTACTCTCTGAGACCATTTTACAACCAGGCTAAAGCATCAGAAGGTAAAGCGTGGTTTTATATCACCAAGGATGGCGGCACAGCGGCATCTCCATTATCAGAGGTACCAACGGGTGCAATTTTTTTCATAGAGATAGTGTGTATCTGATTGATATGGTTTTACCATAAAACCCTATAACGCATTTTTGTTTATCTTTTTTCTGCTGTAGCATCATGGTTATTTAATAATCATGGTGCTACGCAATGCATGAAGACCTCTCTGTAAAAACCACGCTCAGCCTTGCTGCGTTCTTCAGCTACTTTGCCGGGCTGCCTGCCGAGGTGGTGATGGGGTCCCTGATGGGGGCCATCTACTTCATCACCGCTGCCACTGAATATACACTGCTGCGCCGGTCGGTATTGGCACTGGTCAGCTTTATTTCCGGCCTGCTGTTTTTCAGTCCTGCAGCGGCGATGTTCATCAAAGTAACCAAGATATTCGAGATCCCACCTGACGCCTACAGCATCGATAGCATCGACGCCGTAGGCGCTTTTGTATCTGCGTTACTGTCGGTGAAGCTGAGCATCAAAGCGTACCGAAAAGCGGATAGTCCGCAAGGAGGCAATGATGTTTGAGAAAGTTTTGATCATTCTGAATGCCGTCATCTGCTCAGTGATTTTTGTCCGGGTGTTTTCGTTCAGACGAAACGGCCGGCAGCACTGCGCAAAAGGGGCATGGATAGCCTGGCTCATTCTGTCTTATTCCGCGAGTGTGCCGGTGCGGGCCTACTTTGATCCTGTCTATCACGCTGATATCACCAGCGTGATTTCAAATCTTATTATCTGTGCTGCGGTGCTGGTGTATCGCGGCAATGTCATGTCATTTTTTAAAGCGGGGTGATTTATGCCGGAACAGGTTAAACAAAAAATCTTTAAGGATGGTTTCGTTAATACAGGGGCGCGGGGGATCAGGAATAACAACCCTGGGAATATCCGTCACAGCAATTCAAAGTGGCAGGGACTTGCAGCGACACAGCCGGATAGCAAATTCTGTGCATTCATTTCTGCCGAGTTCGGCATCCGTGCGCTGATGAAGCTCCTGCAGACGTACACCAAATACCAGGGTAAACCAAATATCGGCTGCGGTAAGATCGATACCGTGGAAGAAATCATTGAACGGTGGGCACCGTCTGGTGATAACAACCACACAGAGAACTACATTAAACGGGTCTGTAAAGAAACCGGCTTTGGTCGTCACGACTGTTTAAATCTGTATGACAAAGACACGTCACTCGCAATGGCTAAAGCGATTGTAACTGTCGAAAACGGCCAGCAGCCATACGTCGATGATGTTTTTAAACGAGCCTGGACACTTATCTGATGAAAAATATAGCCATTGCACTGATCGCTCTGGCTGTTTCTTTCGCTGCTGGCTGGTGGGCCAGCAGTACCCTGCATGATAACAGGCAGATGAAAGGGCAGATCGCCGGTCAACAGCAGGATGAGAAAGACGTGGCCACAAATATCGAACTGCGCCGGGAGGCAGACGAACGGCAGCAGGTAAGCATCAGGGAATATCAGGATGGAAAAAAGAGTGATACGATACGCACAGAGGCTCTGCTTGATCGGGTGCTTAATCATTTTGACCGCATGCAGCAGCCAGCCGGTACCACGAAAGCAGAAGTTGCAAATCCCGGCCACGCCGATACCTGCCGAATTGAGAGAGACAAAGCCGGTGAACTTTCTCGACAACTACGAAGCACACTTGAAAAGTATGGGCGTGAAGCTCAGCGGGCCGATGAGAATACCCGGCTCCTTAATCTCTGTATCATTGACCTGAAAGCGAAGGAAAAACTGCTCGAAAATTACCGGTGAAAAAGTAGACAGTTTTCCGCGTGACGGTATCAGTGACGGTATATTTTCAGGTAATGAAAAATAAATTCAAATAAATCAATTCATTAAGATAATGGAATATAATTGAGTGGGAATGATCCTGCAATAAGAAATTAGCTGGCAGTGGCTGGCAAAATAATGAGTTAAGCCCATGTAAAAATGGGCTTTTTTATTTTTGGCGGTTGTTGTATCTGGTACTTATTAGCAGCGCCAAGCACAAGTTGAATGAGGTATTAAAGTCGGTATTATCGCATCTTTTTACCGTGATACTTACATTATGGCTGGTATAAAAAGATAAAATAAGAAAAGAGTGATGAAGGACAAAATGAGATATTTTTGAGGATCATCTGAATAACGAATGATCATCAACATACGACGATCAGTAGATATCATTTCATTCCGGAACAATAAAACAAAGAAAGAATTAATATGCTGTTTTTTAGTTAAACTATAATGAGCATATTGTTATAGGTGCATAAAGCGATTGCCATTTACTCCGAAAAAACCAGCATAAAAAACAATATAATCAACAAATAACAAATATCGTTCATTTTTTTTGACTTCTAAAGTCAAATTTGGCATCTGGTCATTATCCGGTGCCGGCCTATTATGTTTCCTGTCAGTGAGCAAGATTAATATTTATTTTTATCAATTTAACCAATTGAACAGGAACGCATTATGTCTAAATTAGAACTGTTAAACCCACAAAATTCTGCCGTTATTTTTATTGATCATCAGCCGCAAATGGCCTTTGGTGTGGCAAATATCGACCGCCAGCAGCTGAAAAATAATACCGTTGGCCTGGCAAAAGCAGCAAAAATTTTCAATGTGCCGACAATTTATACCTCCGTTGAAACAGAAAGCTTCAGCGGATATATCTGGCCTGAATTACTGGCCGTCCATCCTGAATCAAAACCTATCGAACGTACCTCCATGAATTCCTGGGAAGACCCGAAATTTGTCGAAGCCGTTAAAGCCACCGGACGTAAAAAATTAGTGATGGCGGCATTATGGACAGAAGTCTGCCTGAATTTCCCGACCTTAATGGCGATTGAAGCCGGTTATGAAGTTTATATTGTGACAGATGCATCCGGTGGTACCTCAGTTGATGCGCATGAACGTTCTATTGATCGTATGGTGCAGGCCGGGGCTATTCCTGTGACCTGGCAGCAGGTATTGCTGGAGTACCAGCGCGACTGGTCCCGTAAAGAAACCTATGACGCAGTAATGGGGCTGGTTCAGGAGCACAGCGGTGCTTACGGCATGGGTGTCGATTACGCCTATACTATGGTTCATAAAGCACCTCAGCGCGTTATTAAGTAACAGCGTAACAACCGGAGAGGTCGCTCTCCGGTTATTTTTTCCTATACCGCTTGCCGCAACAGTATTTGATAAGCAGTGAGTTCCTCATAAACAGGAAACACATCATCATGAATAAACGCTTCGCATCAAAAATATTTATCAACGGTGATATTCATACACTCGATCGTGAAAATCCCGTTGCTCAGGCCGTTGCTGTCCGTGACGGCAAATTTATTGCTGTCGGAACCAACGATGAAGTTATGCAGTTACGGAATGAAGAAACAGAGATTATTGATCTTAAAGGGCTGGTGATTATTCCCGGCCTGAATGATTCGCACCTTCATCTTATCCGCGGCGGACTGAATTATAACCTCGAATTGCGCTGGGAAGGTGTGCCGTCATTATCGGATGCCCTGGCGATGTTAAAAGCACAGGCTGATGTGACGCCGGCGCCGCAGTGGGTCCGTGTTGTGGGTGGCTGGAGTGAATTCCAGTTTGCCGAAAGACGGATGCCGACATTAGATGAAATCAATGCGGTTTCACCGGATACCCCGGTTTTTGTGCTGCATCTTTATGATAGCGCGCTGCTGAATAAAGCGGCACTGCGTGTGATCGGTTATACCAGAGATACCCCGAACCCGCCGGGCGGTGAAATTCAGCGGGATGAGCACGGTAACCCGACCGGCATGCTGATTGCAAAACCCAATGCCATGCTGCTGTATTCCGCGCTGGCGAAAGGCCCGAAACTGCCGCTGGATTATCAGGTTAATTCAACCCGTCAGTTTATGCGCGAACTTAACCGTCTCGGGGTAACCAGTGCGATTGATGCCGGGGGCGGATTCCAGAACTATCCGGAAGATTATGAGGTTATCGCGGAGCTGGCAAAACAGAATCAACTGACTATCCGTATCGCCTATAACCTATTTACCCAGCGTCCGAAACAGGAACTGGAGGATTTCCGCGAATGGACATCGATGGTGTCGCCGGGAGAGGGAACCGATTTTTTCCGTCACAATGGTGCAGGGGAAATGCTGGTATTCTCTGCGGCTGACTTTGAGGATTTCCTGCAGCCGAGACCGGATCTGCCGGATAATATGGATGCGGAGCTGGAAGCCGTGATCCGCCACCTGGTTGAACACCGCTGGCCGTTCCGTCTGCATGCCACTTATGATCAATCCATCAGCCGTATGCTGGATGTGTTTGAAAAAGTAAATAAAGAGATCCCGTTTGACGGCCTGCACTGGTTTTTCGATCACGCGGAAACCATCAGTGAACGAAATATTGAACGGGTAAAAGTGCTGGGCGGCGGATTGGCAATTCAGCATCGTATGGCATTCCAGGGTGAATACTTTGCGGACCGCTATGGTCATGAAGCGGTGAAACACACGCCGCCGGTGGCGAAAATGCTGAACGCAGAGGTGCCGGTCGGTCTGGGAACGGATGCGACGCGCGTAGCCAGTTATAACCCGTGGACAGCGCTTTACTGGCTGGTGTCAGGCCGGACAGTCGGCGGTATGAAGATGTATGACGACAATAGCCGGTTAGACCGGGATACCGCGTTAGAGTTATGGACTATCGGCAGCTCCTGGTTCTCTGATGAACAGGGTAAAAAAGGGCAGATTAAATCAGGGCAGTTTGCAGATTTTATTGCCTTATCTGACGATTATTTCCGTGTGCCGGAAGCGGAAATTAAAGCGATAGAATCCCTGCTGACGGTGGTGAACGGCGAGGTTGTTTACGGCAACGGTATTTTCGGGCCGCTGGCACCGCCGTCAATTCCGGTATTACCTGACTGGTCACCGGTTATTAAAGTGCCGGGACACTACTCTTATTTACAGCAGGAAAATAAAGCTGCGATCCTGAATCAGTTACACCAGTGCTGCGGTTCGTGTCATGTTCACGGACACCAGCATGATATCGCCCGTAAATCGTCTGTGCCGGTTGCGGATGATAATGCCTTCTGGGGCGCGCTGGGTTGTTCCTGCTTTGCATTTTAATTATCGCTGTACATGTTAATACTGTGGCTGGTGGTAAAACACCGGCCATATTAAACCGGAGATCATATTCACATGACTAATCCGCAATCATCAGCCTGGTCGCCGCTGCGTAACCGTATTTTCTTTGTGTTATGGATGGCGACATTATTTTCTAATATCGGAACATGGATGAATGATGTCGGTGCGGGATGGCTGATGACCAATCTGAGTCCTGATCCTGTCATGATTGCCACCATTCAGGCGATGACCACATTGCCGGTCTTTTTATTAGCCTTACCGGCCGGGGCGATTGCTGATATTTTCGATAAGCGCAAGCTGCTTATATTTGTCAATATCATGATGTTTTTTGCCGCTGCATTACTGGCTGTTCTGGTTTACTTCAATGTGGTCAGTATCGGCTGGTTATTGTTAATTACCTTTATTCTCGGATCCGGTGCGGCTTTTTTAGGCCCGGCATGGCAGGCGATTGTCCCGGGTATTGTGGCGCCGCATGAATTAAAGGCGGGGATCGCACTGAACAGTATGGGGATTAATATCAGCCGCGCCATCGGCCCGGCGCTGGCTGGTGTGCTGATTTCGCAGGTGGGGCTTTATCTTCCTTTTATGCTTAATGCACTCAGCTTTATTGCCATTATTGTGGCGGTGTGGTGGTGGAAAGGGGAAAAACACCAAGAAAATACCTTACCGGCGGAATCAGTTGTCGCCGCGATGATTTCCGGGTTGCGCTATGCCCGTTACAGTCCGGCATTGATTAAAACCATTATCAGAGCCGCCGCCTTCTTTGTGTTCGCCAGTGCTTACTGGGCAATGCTGCCGCTGGTTGCCAGAGTGTCGCTTCAGGGGGATGCAACGTTATACGGGATTTTAACCACCAGTATCGGTATCGGGGCGGTCGCCGGGGCATTCAGTTTATCTGCGCTGCGGGCCAGGTTCAGTACCGGAATATTAGTGACTGCCGGGACTGCCGGAACGGTTATTGTGCTGGTGATCTTTGCCGTGACCACATCAAAATATCTGGCAATCGCCGGCAGTATTATTGCCGGGTTCAGCTGGCTGATCACGCTCTCCACGCTGATGGTGTCAGCGCAGACAGCACTGCCGGACTGGGTCAGAGCGAGAGGGCTGGCGCTGTATCTGACGGTATTCTCGGGGTCAATGGCACTGGGGTCATTAATCTGGGGGCAGATTGCCTCACACACATCAATAACAATCGCGCTGCTTGCGGCGGCAGCAGGTATTATTGTTGTCTGGTTATGTGTGCTGAAAGTGAAAATTGACCACGACAATATCAATCTATCACCGTCTGAACATCTGACAATGCCGGAGGAATTACCGTATTCTGAGGAAGATAAAAAACCGGTGATGGTGTGTATTCAGTATAAAGTGGATACGGAACATCAGGCGCAATTTTTTGCACTGATGGAGCAATTAAAACGGATCCGGTTACGGGATGGTGGTTATTCCAGAGGGCTGTTTTCGGTTCCCGGTACGCAGGATGAATTTATGGAGACATTTATGGTGTCATCCCCGGCAGAACATCACCGTCAGCATAAACGGGCAACCGTGGATGATCGCCGGATTGACAGTCAGTTAAATGCTATTATCCGGAGCAAAACGGTTGTGCATTATCTCTCATATTCTGCGGATACGGAAAAACAGAAATAAAACAGGTTGTACAGATAATAAAAATCCGGCAATAAATAGTTATTGCCGGATGATTTTAATTAACTGAAACAGTGGTTACCAGTGGTATGAATAGCTGAGACCAATCTGCAAACCATCATTACGGTAATCCGTGGTGTGATAACCAATATCGCCGCGAAGGGTGGAGTTCTCCGTGATAAAGTAATTCACACCGGCACGGGCATACGGTTTTACACTCTGGCTGTTGCCGTGATCATAAATATAATCAGCATCGTTCACATACTGAATATGGCCGGTAAAGGCATCACGCTGGTGACTGAGTTTAATATCCGCGCCGATACCTGCATCCAGTTCTGTGCTCTTATTAAACTGATGTTTCAAATCCACGCCGAGTTGTAAATCAAGGTTTTTATTTCCGGCACGGCCATAGGTTGCCGGGAAATCAATACCATTTGATTCTGTATATCCGGCACGGGTGACATTATGATATTTAATAGCAGCCAGTGGTGTCACCAGGGTATTTGCACTCACGGTAATGCCATAACCGGTGGTGAATTTTACATAGTAACCTTTGATATCAGAATTGCCTTTTCCGGTTTCAGTGCCCCGTTGTGCCTGACGGGTGATTTCCAGACCCTGCTGTAAAAATGCAGCGGAAAGCTCACTGTTAAAGCCGGAGTTATCTTTATTTTCCTGATAACGCAGCCATGCGCCAACACCGGGATGATTATTGCCGCGGGTGTCGTAGCCATCGGCCAGACGGGTATTTACGGCGAAATTCAGTGACGCGCCCAGCGTCCAGTTTTCTGCCGGTAAACGGAATGAACCAAATACGCCGGTGGCCACACGGCTGTTCTGATGCACATTGTCATATTGGGTAAACAGGCCGGCGCAGTAATTATCGTCACCCATCTGGCAACGGCTTTCCGCGAGGTTATACAGGGCGGTCTGGTATAAATCCAGAACCTGATAACTGCTGTTTGCCAGTTTTGTTACTGTATTGCGGGTTTTAATAATATCAACAGGATCAGAGACCGTGATACCGCCGTTATCAGCCGGGTCAACCGGTGTCAGCGGCAGGATTGGTTTGACTGGTTTGACCGGCTCTGATGGCTCAAGCGGTGTCAGTGGTTCAGACGGATCAACCGGTTTTGACGGCTCAAGCGGGGTCATTGGTGGTTTATAGTCCAGTTTCCATAGAACAGCGGATGTTTCATTATTGTCATTCTGCACATAACCGGCGACCACTTTGCCATCCGCAGAAATGGCTTCCGCACTGGATTCACCTTCAAAGCTTTCCTGTAGTGGTTTCAGTTCGTACATCTTTTTTTCACCTGAAACATAGACAAAGCCACGTGCGATATCATCTTCGTTATCGGATGAACCCACAATAAATTGTCCGTCACTTGAAACAGATGAAGCACTGGAATAGCCGCTGTTATCTTTCTTCAGGGTGCCGAGATCACGCATACCGTCTTTATCGGTATGACTCATCGCATGTGTTTCATATTCACTGATATTTGACCAGCCTACGGTAACAAGCCCGTCAGCGGATACGGCATTAGCGCCGGATTCGCCCGCATTCTCTTCTCTCAGGGTGCCCAGTGAAACCATGCCTTTATCACCGGTATATTTAAATGCCTGACCACTGCCGCTGATGAAGCGGCCGACAATTACACTGCCGTCATAATTAACGCCGTTTGCGGTGGAGGTTGCTGTTTCTGACGGATCTAATAATGTAATGCCGTCCTGTCCGCTAAAGCGGAAAGCTTTTTCGTCTGCAATGCCGATAACGGTTTTACCGTCACCGGAAATACCCAGGGAAGCGACACTGGCAAATGCCTGCTGATCAGGGATATTCACCGTATCGGTATTGGTATCATAAATATACATTTTAGAGTCAGATTTATTATTTACATCAACGATATAACCGATGGCGATATTACCGTCTGCTGAAAGGCCGGAGACATAAATACTGTTATTCCCGGCTGCATATTTACTCAGGTCAACTGCATTGCCATCAATAATAATGAAAGGACGGTAATTATCATTTGAGATTTCATAAGTACCGGCAACTACACGACCATCTGCTGATATGGCGGCAGACTGACCAATGTTTTTTATCTTTGAGACTTCATAATCCATTGCGGAAAATGCCAATGTGCTTTGTGAAGTCAGTAATAATGCCAGTAATGTTTTATTAAAGTGTTTTTTATGTGCGTAAGCCATGATGATATTTATTCTTTTCAGGTAATACGATGATGTGACTTATTGCGGTGTCAGCAATAAACCCGGTGTTAGTTAAAAGGTGTTGTCAAAAAATCAGATTAGTTAATTATATTAATAATATGTGTCCATCATAAAAATGGGGATGCAAACCAGATCGTGTCAGGCACGCGTGTGCCGTTGCGGATGACTGCATGAAAATTTTGGATTAAACCAATTTTGCGCGTAATTTATTGGGTTTTCGATCTTAAGGCAAATGAAAATTGCGCTCAGACACATTTTTTTAGTAAAAAAAACAGATGAACTGCTTTTGGGGAGGTTGAAAGGGTATTTCCGGATTATAAATCTGGTTATTTTGAATAGGTTGGAATTAATTGCAATTGACGTTGTATTTATGGCAGATCTGTTTTATGAAAGGTATAGTGTTGTAAGGGTAAAAGCTGAGTAATAACATGATGATACCGTGTTTGTTGCGTTACGTCATACTTTCAGTGATAAAGCATTATCAACTGATTGGCAGCATCCGATGAATTGTTTCAGTTCGGTTGCGGGAATGTGTTTTTTCCCCGGTGAAGAGCAAAACGGATAAAAAATACGTCAGATCTGAATGCAGAGCACTGCCTTGTCTGCTGAGCGGGTGACACTGATGGTCATCAAAAAAAGAGTCCGGTAACAGTATATTTATTGACTAAATGAATAAGTAATATCATTATATCGTGATGGGTTTCACATAACTAAAAATAAAATGAGTAAAATGATGGATCTTGAACGAGATGGGTAACAAACACGGACTGGTATTTCTTGAACAGACGGTGAAGGGGATATTCAGGGTATTACTCGCGGCGGTTGTAATTGTATTTTTATTTTCGGTTATTCTCTTTTCTGTGCTTTGAACGATGTTGCTTCAGTTTTAGTACTGAACAGCCCGGAAGGATATATTCCTCTCATTTGACTCTGATATTGATATGTCGGCTGAGCTGATATATCAATATCATGTCAGAGTTTCTGTTAATATTATATTTTCGTGATGTCATTTTTTTAAATTCCCCCTCAGCCCCCCTCCCCGACTAAATATCATAATTTAATGGTAATATTAACCTGTGCGATTATCGTTTAAAGATATTTAAATTTTTATTTCCGTCTGATTTTATAAAAATATTGACCATTAATAATGGAATTTTTTATTCTCGCTATTAATATTTACGCCATAAATGAGTCAAATTTTGTTATGTGTGAATATAATTTACACGCGGTAATAATTGAGGTTTTTATGAATAAAGTAAAATCAGGAACGTTTAATAGACCTAAGTCATGGAGGAGTAAAGGAGTCGCTGGTGATATTTATTATTACCAGGGAAAAGGGATGTTTTTTAAATTAAAGCGTGATGGCAACCCATCTGATAATAATTGGTACTTTCCGACTGAATCTGAGAGTAATAGATACTGGGATTGGGTGGGGTATTTTTCCGGAACTATGTTTGAGCCAAAAATTTGGCGTGAATACGGTGTTCCCGGGTGTATTTACTATGAAAAAGAATATGGTTATTTGCGTCTGAAGAAAGAAGGTAATCCATCTGAAAATAAATGGTATTTCCCATCTGGTGGTAAGTCCAATGAATATTGGGACTTTATCAGTTTTAAAGCAGGAAACCCTGTAGAACCTAAATATTGGCAGGATGAAGGTCAGAAAGGTGATTATTACATAGATGAAAGGAATGGCAATTATTTTATTTTTAAAACAAATGGTACACCATCTGCTCACCATTGGTATTTTCCGGAGGATGGTCGGGATAATGAGTATTGGCACTGTATGGGAAAAGTGACTAAAGCGCGCTGGCTGAATTTCATTGACGGAAAATTACCTATTAATCAGATATCATTACCCGGGACACACGATTCTGCTACAGGTACATACAGTGAAGGGATCGGTGAAGGCGGAATAGTAAAAACACAGGATGAGTCTGTTTATGAGCAACTTAAATCGGGCGTCCGGTTTATTGATGCACGTTGTCGTCATATAAGTAATTCATTTGCCATGCATCATGGAATCATATACTTAAATAAAATGTTTGGTGATATCCTGAATGAATGCAAGCGTTTTTTGCGGGAAAACCCGAGTGAATTTATTCTTATGTCAGTTAAACGTGAACATACAGAAGAGCAATGTACCCGGAGTTTTCAGGAAACCTTTGAGAAGGAATATTATGATTCTTATTGGTGGTTTGGGGAGGATCGTTTCCCTCTGCTGGAGGAAGTCAGAGGCAAAATTGTTCTTTTCAGCCGCTTTGGCGGACCCCACGGAATACAAACGTCCTGGAAAGATAATGCAACATTTGATATTGGCGAAAGAATACACGTACAGGATGAATATAATCAAACTGATGAAGTCAAAAAATGGCATGCAATAAGAGATGCATGGTATTTTTCGGCGGACAGAGGGAAACCTGAATGGATGACGATTAATTTTACCAGCATTGCACCTGAATTCTGGGGTACAACCAGTATCCGAGATTATGCTGAAGATAAAAACCCGGAACTGGCTACTCATATAATGTCCCGTGGTGAATGCTGTGGTGTCGTCGTTTCTGATTTTCATAATATCGCTATGCTTTCTAATGGTGTTATCACGACTAACTTTCGGAATATACTAAGTCCGGCAAGAGGATTGTTTTTAGCTTTTTTATTAATATCATAGTGAATATGATTATCACCCGATAGAAAAAGAGCCGGTAATACCTTACCGGCTCTTCACTATAAAAATATGTTATCCCGTATATGCCGGTGTGTTACCACTCCAGGTTCATACCGGCACCATACATGACATCACCGCCGTTTGATGTTGAGGTTGCCAGGCTGGCTTTAACTGCCACATTTTTATTGAAACGGTAGCCGCTGCCGACAGCAACCGCATTTTCGGAGTTATATCCGCCGACAGCTGCACTGAGGTTAAATTTACCGACATTATACGGCTGGAACAGGTTTGACGTGGCGGCTGACATTGCAAAGCCGCGCTGCATCTTGTCATTCAGCTCATCATAACGCAGCTCCAGTTTATCAATACGGGCCGAGTTGTGTGTTGCCAGATTATACGCATTATTCGCGGTATTATTGGCTTTCTGCGCCGTGGTGTTAGCATTAATATAGTCAAATTGGCGTATTTATCCGGCTGAACTTCAGTCATTTGATGTTCATGGTAAGCAGAGTTGCGGGGAAAAAAGAACGGCGGGATGAGAAAATAAAACAGTACGGCGGACCGTACTGTTTTGGTGAATAAATAAGAGGTGTTTTGTTATTTTTTACTGCGTTCGTTGTTATCTTTTTCGACTTCAGATTTCCATTCGGACGTAATTGGTTTTGATTGCTGTTTTACTTCAACTGCTTTATTTACGGCGTCATACGCTTTGCCGTAACCGGCTTTATCCTGCACATAACCGGTGGCGTTGTCACTTTTAATCCCGATATTACCGGCTTCTGCGATAGCATCAATATTGGCGCCGAGGAAAATAAAGTCCCACTTATCTTCTTTCTCTGCAGAATTAATCATTGATTTAATCTTATCACGACTATATTCATTGCTGCTGTTTTCTGCACCGTCAGTAATAATCACAAATAACACATTATTATTTTTGGTAATTTTGCGGTTTTCACGGATTTTATCAATAGTAATACCGACAGCGTCCAGTAACGCGGTATTACCACCGACAGAATAATCATCCAGTGTCAGGTTTTTGACTTTGCTGATAGGCTCGCGGTTATGCAGCGTACTGTTTTCGTGGTTGAATAAAACGGTGGTGACGTAAATATTGCCTTCTTTTTTACGGTTTTCGGCAAGAACGGAGTTATAACCACCGATGGTGTCCTGTTCAAAACCGGACATGGAACCGCTTTTATCCAGAACAAAAACCAGATCCAAATCTGCCGGTGCCGCAGGCTTGGTTTCGGCTGCCGCAAACAGCGAGGCGGAAAATAACAGCAGGAGTGGTGCAATAAAGGTGCGGGAGAGTCTGAACATAGATATTCCTTATACTATTTCTGACAGGGTTATACGACGGATAATGATGTATTCTGAGGTGAACAAAAAATATTCACAGCAGATTTATCTGATTAACTATCACGCGGTTTCTTCCGTCCGCTGCAAAATAGCAGTGAGGTGCCCGGTGTCTCCGTGGCGGCGCAGATAACGGGAAACATCCTCTTCCCATGAACGGCCGTCGCCCAGTATTGCCCGGCTGCGGGTGGAGTGCCGCCCGTAGCGGTTCTGATACAGGCTGATTAATGTCTGGTTGATCCCGCGGATATCCGGATGCGGATTTTTATCCATCTGATGCGCTATTGCCTGCTGCACTTTTGCAATCGCGGCAGGATCCGGCTCATAGCTGCATTCATGGTACTGGCTGAGCACAATAAAGGAAGGCGGAATATTTTCGTCATACGCCGCCTGCAACCGCAGATGGCCATCGAGTATAATGTAGGATGCCACAGGCCGCTGATGTACCAGATCAGCACCGGCGGTAGTTTGCCTTCGCGGGCAACTTTACGCCAGTATTTCAGGCGGCTGCTCTGCGGCTCAACCGCGTAACGCGGCAGCAGCTGGTAACCGCCGAACCACCAGTCCGCAAATATAACCCGTCCGGGGGATTGCAGATCCGGCAGGTCTTCGCTGTATAACAGCCAGTCCGCATTACTGATATCTTTGGAGGACGGTGAACGGAAACACCATTTTTCCCGGGGACAGGGGGCATTGACAACATAAGGGGCGGACGGCGGTCTGATATTCATCGGGCGCAGCAGCCACTCTCCGGCCGCAAGCAGCGGGGAAGGGCGCTCCTGCAAATCACGGGCGAAGTAACGGCACCACTGCGGGGTTTGTTCTTCTGCCGGCAGAGCGGCGATTTTCTCAGCCTGTTGTGAGCGAAGCGGCGATAACAGATTCTGCTGAGCCGGATGGTCCTGATTATAAATCAGCCAGACACCACAGTGATCTCGCAGTACGGTTGCCCAGAACAGCGGATAACCACGCAGCTGCAGCTGCATCCGGCTGTTATGGCCGCTGAGCAGCGCAGGGGCATCGTCATTTACCGCTTCAGGATTAACCCTGACAAGCAGGCTGTGCCATTGCTGATAATCATCAATTTTATCCTGCCACCAGTAGGTTTTCATGGTATGGTTTCGCCTCAGATTTTCCGTCACCGGCACAGGCCGTTGCCGGTTGCACCCTTACATTATTTCACAGTGAATGATTATGTCTTACCAATGTCCGCTTTGCCAGCACCCGCTGACGCACCGCCCCGGCAGTTACAGCTGCGAAAACCACCATCAGTTTGATCTCGCGAAAGAGGGGTATATCAATCTCCTGCCTGTCCAGTTCAAGCGCTCGAAAGAGCCGGGTGACAGTAAAGAGATGATGCAGGCGCGCCGGGCATTTCTGGATAATCACCATTACCGCCCGATGCGGGATCAGGTAATCGCGGCATTTGAACAGCATTTACCGGCACAGGCGGAGCAGGTACTGGATATCGGCTGCGGCGAGGGGTACTACACCGGCGCACTGGCGGAAAGCCTTGCGGCACGGCAGGTGACGGTGTACGGGCTGGATGTGGCGAAGGTTGCTGTCCGCTACGGCGCAAAACGCTATCCGCAGGTCAGCTTCAGTGTGGCATCCAGCCAGCGGCTGCCGTTTGAGGATAACAGTCTGGATGGGGTGCTGCGGATCTATGCGCCGTGTAATCCGGATGAGTTAACCCGTGTGGTGAAACCGGGCGGCATTGTGATTACCGTGACCCCGGGGCCGCGTCATCTGTATCAGCTGAAATCCCTTATTTATGATGAAGTTCATCTGCACCCGCTGAAGGAAGAGCATTTCCCGGGATTCGGTCCGGCACAAGAGCAGCAGGTGGCTTACCCGATGTTGCTGAACGGTGCGGACGCACTCGCGCTGCTTTCAATGACACCGTTTGCCTGGAAAGCGACAGAGGCTGTGAAACATCAGTTGGCAGCAGAAACCGCCTTTTCCTGCGAAACAGATTTTCTGATCCGGGTTTACCGCCGGGAAGCCTGATTCAGAAACAAAAAGACCCGCCGGAGCGGGTCATCAGAAGTGATTAAGCGATTAACCAATATGTTCATACAGAATGGTAAATCCGATCAGGATCAGTACAATCCCGCCGACAATTTCTGCACGCTTACCCAGCATCGGGCCGATATAACGCCCGAGGATCATCCCTGTGGTGGCCATAATCATGGTCATCAGCCCGATAGTCATCGCGGTATGGACGATATTGACTTCCAGAAACGCAAGGCCGACACCAATCGCCATCGCATCCAGGCTGGTGGCAACCGCTGTGGTGGCAAGATGTAATGCACTGTGGCGCTGTGGTTTTTCATGGCGGGCGCAGCAGTCATCACCGGCGGTGACGCTGTTGTAAATCATGCGGGCGCCGAGAATAAACAGCAGTGAGAAGGCAATCCAGTGATCCCATTCCATCACGTAGCGGCTGGCGTAAATACCGATAGCCCAGCCGATCAGCGGTGTCAGGGCTTCAATCACACCAAAGATAAATCCGGTGCGCAGTGCTTCGCGTAAAGGTGGTTTGTGCAGGGTAGCGCCTTTGCAGACAGCAACGGCGAAGGCATCCATAGACAGGGCCAGGGCAAGGACGAGGGTGGCGTAAAAACTCATAAACTCAGTCTCGGTCGGGTAGCTTATCCATATACACACAATCCAACCCCGACCTCCGGTGAACTGCGTGTCTATGGTCTTGCCAACCGAAACGGCATCCGCACCATGCTGATATAATATCACGCAAGTATGTTGACACGGATTTTCTGTTATTTCCCTGAGAGGTTAATAACAGAACAGGCTACTCCCCAATGACGTGACCGGAAAGATATCACAGAAAATAAAAAAGGCAAGAATATATATTTTAGTTTTAAAAGATGCTAATGAGAATGATTTTCATTACATGGTATTTTAATAAGATAATAAAGACTAATATCATCATTAGTCTTTATTTCTGTAGGGGGATAAAAAGAAGGGGTTATTATTTATTATTAATCATAAAATTATAAATTTTTTGTAAATCATCAAGATGCGTGACTTTGATGTAAATTTTACGATTTTCCAAACCCACAAGAAGAATACCGTCTTCTGATAAATTCATTGTTTTTATTCTGTCATATTTAATATATGCATTGGCGTAAAAAAATCCGTCCTGCTTAAAATATAACTTCGGTGAACGTATAAAAGCCAGATAAATAGCAATGATAATACAGCCGGAAAGTAAATAAGTTGTTAACGGGCTGCCGTGTCCGGTTATATTATTATAAATAACAATACCGATAAGAAGGATAAAGATCACAGCGTCAGCGCGGTGATTACGGCGCAGTTTTATCCGCAGCTGTGTTTTGCCTTTTAGTGTGTTAACAATAAATTCGTCGTAGACGGCAAACAGCAGCATCAGCACAATCACAGCCAGCAGAACAATATCATTTACACTCATTGTGGTTCTTTTCCCCTGAAGTGAAACAGAAAACGGGAGGCGAGCCTCCCGTTTAAACTACCATACTCTTTCTGAAAATACGCGTTCGTCAGAACGTGTTTTTTACCGGTTACAATCCCAGGAAACCAAAGACATAACCCAGAATACCCAGCACAAAGAAGCCGATAATAATCAGCAGGGCATTCACTTTATGACGCAACAGCCACATACAGCCGAATGTCAGCAGCAGCGGCATCAGGCCCGGCATCAGCTGGTTGAGGATGGTCTGAACAGTGGTGATTTCCATCTCGCCGGTGGTCGGGTTTTTAATTTCCGACACCACAAGCGGGATATTCACTTTTGTCCATTTGTTCACCAGCGCACCCATGACAAACAGACCGAGGATTGATGCCCCCTCTGTCAGTTTCTGCAGGAAGCCGCCGCCCATATCCTGAACAATATCCAGGCCTTTTTTGTAGCCGTAAGCCACGCCGTAGTAACGGGTTGCCAGGCGGACCAGGTTAAACAGGAAGAAGAACAGTAACGGCCCGAGCAGGCTGCCGGTCATGGCAATCCCCGCACCGAGGGCGGCAAAGACCGGACGCACGGTACCCCAGAAAATCGGGTCACCGACACCGGCCAGCGGCCCCATCAGACCGACTTTGATACCGTTGATGGCACCGTCGTCGATAGCCGCACCATTAGCGCGCTGCTCTTCCATCGCACAGGTTACACCGAGGATAGGTGCAGCCATATACGGGTGGGTGTTAAAGAACTCCATATGGCGTTTGATAGCCTGTCTGCGTTCTTCATTATTTTCCGGATAAAGACGGCGGATCACCGGTACCATGGAGAAGGCGTAGCCCATTGCCTGCATACGTTCAAAGTTCCATGAACCCTGAAACAGGTTTGAGCGGATGAAGACACCCCGGATGTCGCTCTTTCTTAACTGTTTTCTGCCGGTTACGTTGCTTGTAGTATCAACCATGTTGCTCACCTTCTTAGTCTAACTCGTTATCCAGGTCGTTTTTGCTGCCGGCAGCGACAACGACTTCCGATTTGTTGTATTTCGGACTGAGCTGAATATACAGCACAGCCATAACCGCACCGATGACACCCAGCGCAACCAGGTTAAAATCAGTAAATGCCGCGGTAACGAAACCCAGATAGAAGAATGGCATCAGGTAGCCGGCACGCATCATGTTGATAACCATCGCGTAACCGACCACAACAATCATGCCCCCGGCGATATTCAGACCGTTGGTGACCCAGTCAGGAATCGAGTCAAGCATTTCACGGACAACATCAGTACCGACAGACACGGCCACAATAACCGCCGGAATAGCGATACGCATTGCCTGTAACAGCAGGGCACCGACGTGGATCATCCCCAGCGCGGTGAGATTTCCCTTATCAGCCGCACGGTCACCCATGTGCTGGAAGGCCACGGTGATGGTACGGACGATAATGGTCAGCACCTGACCGGCAGCCGCCAGCGGAATAGCCAGCGCGATACCGGCACCGATGTTCTGGCCCCCGGCGATAACCAGGATAGTGGAAATGATGGATGCCAGCGCCGCATCCGGTGCCACTGCCGCACCGATGTTCATCCAGCCGAGTGCGATCATTTCCAGCGTACCGCCGATCATGATCCCGGTTTTCATATCACCCAGTACGATCCCCATCAGCGTACAGGCGACCAGCGGGCGGTGGAACTGGAATTCATCGAGGATTGACCCCATACCTGCAACACAGGCAACGATGAAGACCAGGACGATTTGTACAACGGAAAGTTCCATTGTGTTTCTCCTTTAACCAGTCATTTTGCAGACAACAAATTTTGTATTGAGTAATGGGTCAAATTAACTTTCAGCTTTGCTGATTAAATCCATCATTTTTATTTTTGAATCGGTGGAGACTTTGCGGACTTCCAGCTCGATGTTGCGGTCATTCAGCGCTTTGAATGCCACGATATCGTTTTCATCGATAGAAACCGCATTGTTAACCTGTTTTTTACCTTCGTGGAAGGCCATCCCGCCGATGTTGACTGATTTAATCTCCACACCGTCTTCCACCAGGCGCAGAACATCTGCCGGGTTGGTAAACAGGAGCATGCAGCGGTCATTGGCGTATTTCGGGTTATTCCAGACACGCACCATTTTCGCCACATCCACCACGTGCGCGGTTACACCCGGAGGAGCAACCTGCTTGAGCAGTGTTGAGCGGACGGTGTCTTTGGCAACCTCGTCACTGACGACAATAATGCGTTTGACGTTGGTTTCTTTGGTCCAGCGGGTGGCGACCTGGCCGTGGATCAGACGGTCATCGATACGGGCGAGAGCGATAGTCATGTGTCCGCCCGGGCCTGCCGGTGCCGCCGGCTGTGCGGCCGGTTTTGGTGCAGGTGCCGCTTTCGGAGCTGGTTCGTCCTGTGCTTTCAGGGCGCGGATCCCTTCACGGCCGGTTTCCAGCGCCACCGCAACCAGTTCCTGCAATGACGGATTATCATCACGGCACATAAAGGTCTCGACCAGCATCGGCACGTTAACGCCTGTGACTATCTCATAATTGCTGTTGCCGCCTGCGGCCTGATCCTGTTCAGTCACAATACGGTTTGCTGCGTTGAACGGGCTGCCGCCCCAGGTATCAACGAGGAATAATACCCCGTCAGCGGTTGATAAACCGGGCAGCTTCTCATTGTACTTCGCATATAGTGTGTCGGCATTTTCCCCCGGTACGAAATCGATGAAGGAGACGTTCTCCTGTTCACCGATCAGCATTTCCGTCGTGCGCAGTAACTGCTCAGCGGCTTTGCCGTGGGTGCCAATCATAATGGCTATACTCACCTCTGTTCCCCCTTAACATCAGTCAGGATGGTTCTTGTGTATTACACAGAATCTTTTATGGGTCAGGAAAAAACCGTAAGACTCCGGTGTAAAGATAGTCTCAGGCCCGTGATACCGCTAATTATTTACGTTTAAACAGCGATAATTAATTTCGGGGCACTAATTAAATAGAAGGTTAACATTCTATGAAGGTAAAAAAACTTGCTTTCCGTCAGAAAACAACAAAACAGAAACATTAAACACTTAATTATAGTTAATTATTGTGTTGAATGAGCTATTTGTCAGAGTGATGAGGTGATATTTGACTGTTTTGCAGAGTTATACACTATGATATTTTACATATTATAAACATTCACATCTGAAAATATTACAAATCGGTCGAAAAATGACCGATGCTGATGCGCTTCAGGTAAAAAATATCCCTGCAATGTTGCAGGGATATTAATGTCAGCGAATTATGTTTTGTGAGTTAAATCACGAAATCAGTCGCACTGAACCTTGATTGCAAGACCGCCGCGTGATGTTTCACGGTATTTGGCGTTCATGTCTTTCCCGGTTTCATACATGGTTTCGATGACTTTATCGAGAGAAACACGCGGTGCGCTGGTACGGCGCATAGCCATACGGGCAGCGTTGATCGCTTTCACAGAGGCAATGGCGTTACGTTCGATGCACGGCACCTGAACCTGACCGGCAACCGGGTCACAGGTTAAACCCAGGTTGTGTTCCATACCGATTTCAGCGGCCACACAGACCTGTTCAGGGCTGCCGCCGAGGATTTCAGTCAGACCGGCTGCCGCCATTGAGCAGGCCACACCGACTTCGCCCTGACAACCAACTTCCGCACCGGAGATAGACGCGTTCATTTTGTACAGAATGCCGACCGCGCCGCAGGCGAGGAAGTAGCGGAGATAGGTTTCCGGTGTCACTTTCTCGATGCAGTGATCATAATACGCCAGTACCGCAGGGACGATCCCGCAGGCACCGTTTGTCGGTGCGGTAACCACACGGCCGCCCGCTGCGTTTTCTTCGTTGACAGCCAGAGCAAACATATTGACCAGGTCAACCACGTTCATCGGGTCTTTGGAGAGTTTACCGGCGGAGTTGATCAGGCGGTTCAGTGCAGCGGCACGGCGCGGCACACGCAGCGGCCCCGGCAGAATGCCTTCGGTTTCCAGACCGTGAGCGATACAGTCAGTCATGGTTTTGTAGACATCGGCGAAATACGCGTCGATCTCTTCACGGCTGTGCATATCCAGCTCATTTTTCAGCATCAGGGAGGAGACGGAAAGCCCGGTCTGATGACAGTGATTCAGCAGCTCTTCCGCTGAGGCATACGGGTAGGATACCGGTGTTTCGTTGGCGTTATCCTGACCGAAATGCTCGGCATCGACGATAAACCCGCCGCCGATGGAGTAATAGGTTTTGGTGTACAGCTCTTCATCACCGGCAAATGCGGTGATACTCATGCCGTTTTCGTGCAGCGGCAGGTTACCGGTGTGGAAATTCATGCCGCCTTCACGCGGGAAGTCCACAGTCTGCTGACCATTGGCCAGGGACAGACGCTCAGTCTCTTCGACATCGCGGATAAAACCGGCGATACCATCGATATCGACAGTTGCCGGCAAGTTACCGGCCAGACCCATAATGATAGCGATATCGGTATGGTGACCTTTCCCGGTTAAGGAGAGTGATCCGTAGACATCAACAGAAACGCGGGTCACGCGGGAAATCAGACCTTTTTCAACCAACTCATCAGCAAACTGCTTCCCGGCTTTCATCGGCCCTACGGTGTGGGAGCTGGAAGGACCAATCCCCACTTTAAACATGTCAAAAACGCTAATCACGTCAGACTCCTTAAAAAACAATGTAATAGTGATTTATCGTAAAGCGCGTTACTTTACTGTTATTTGCTCACACGGATAAAGTAGTTTATCGCATTTTTCACTGCGGAACAGCGCTTTCGGATAAAATTCGGGCATACCTGATGAAAAAAAGCAGGGGGAAATAGGGCAGAAGTGTGAATTCGGTTACAAATCAATCATTTTTCACTTGCGTTGCGAGGCGATATAAAATACCCGCTGTTAACCCCCAAATCATCCGTCCCTCATATAAGTAAAAATAGAGGCGGCGCTCCACAGTATTGCGGGTCATATCAATGTAGCGGTAGCGGCTCAGATCGAGGGCGGCATCCAGCGGCAGCTCAAAAATATCTGACACTTCCTGCGGGTTACCGGCCAGCGGCAGATATGGCGGAATAATCCCGACCACCGGGGTGACCCGGAAGCCGGTCACACTGTCCACCGGTGCCATTTGTCCCAGTACCTGCACGGCCTGTGGCGGAATGCCGACTTCCTCACGCGCTTCGCGCAGTGCGGTGGCGATGGGGGAAATCTCGCCCGGATCTGCCGCGCCGCCGGGCAGGGCAATCTGTCCCGGATGAGAGCGCAGCGATACCGCCCGTTGTGTCAGCAGGATCCCTGGCCGGGCTTTATTGGTGATAGGCAGCAAAACGGCGGCCCGGCGATCCCGCTCACCGGCAATTTCTGCTTCGGAAGGGCGGGTTAACTGAAACCGGGGAATAAAGCGCTCAAGCGGACTCATAATATTTTCTCCGGCAGTACCGTCAGTATGCGGCCCAGTTTATCGAACGTTTCCTGGTATTCATCTGCGGCACGGCTGTCTGCGACAATCCCGCCGCCTGCCCGGCAATAAAGGTGATTATTTTCCGCAATCAGGGTTCTGATCGCGATATTGGTATCCATGGTGCCACAGGCGCTGATATAACCGACGGAGCCGCAATAGGTGTGGCGGCGGACAGGTTCGAGCTCTTCAATAATTTCCATCGCGCGGATTTTCGGCGCACCGGTAATCGAACCGCCCGGGAAGCAGGCGCGCAGTAACTGTGCTGCCCGGCATGCCGCCGGTAACTGTGCGGTGATGGTGCTGACCAGATGCCAGACTGCCGGGAACGGCTCGACCGCAAACAGTGACGGCACACTGACCGAGCCGGGAAGTGCCACCCGGCCGATATCATTGCGCATCAGATCCACAATCATCAGGTTTTCCGAGCGATCTTTCTCTGACGCGGCCAGCGCCTGTTTTTCTGCTTCGTCGGCCTGCGGATCAGCGGGATGACGCGGACGGGTGCCTTTAATCGGGCGGGTTTCTGCGGTGCCGTCTTTCAGCCACAGAAAGCGCTCCGGTGAAACCGACAGAATGGCGGCTTCCGGCAGACGGAGAAACGCGGAAAACGGTGCCCGGTTTTCGTCATTCAGCCGCAGAAACGCCTGCCATTCATCCCCCTCATACGGGGCGGAAAAACCCTGTGACAGATTGACCTGATAACAATCACCGGCCTGCAGATAGTTATGAATACGGGCAATTTTTTCGTGATATTCCGCTTCGGTCATATCGGACTGCCAGTGGCCGGTCAGGGCGAAAGGCAGACTCTCCGGTGCCTTCTGATTCTCCAGCCAGTGCAGACGCGCGGCGGGATCGGTATAGGTAATTAATGTGGCGCAGCGGCGCTGGTGGTCAACAATCACCGCCCAGTCGTAAATGCCTATGGCCATATCCGGCACCGACAGCTCATTACGTGCCAGTGACGGCAGAGACTCGGTACGCCGCCCGAGATCATAGCCCCATAATCCCATCGCGCCGCCCGCAAACGGATAGTCATCGTGCGGTTGCGGATCCAGTCCGCACTGTGTCAGCGCCGCATCCAGTAACTGAAACGGGTCATCATTTTGACGGAGGCGCTGCCCCCGGCTATCTTCAGTTAAGGTCTCATCGCCTCTGGTGGTGAGTGTCATCAGGGGATCGGCGGTCAGAATATCAAAGCGGTTATGCTGATGCTGAGCACTGCCGGAGTGCAGCAGCATGGCCCACGGCTGATGTGACAGCGGGGCAAACAGGGTCAGGGCGAGACCGGGATGATAGTCAAGTGGTGTCAGTACAGGTACGGAATGTGATGTCATAATTCAGTCTGTCAGTAATCTGTGTCCGGAAACTGGCGGTTATCTTATCGGAAAACAGGCGGATGCGTCCCGCCATCTTTATGAGTATAATGTGTTTTTTACTGAAATGTTATAGAAGGTGATTATGTTTACCGGAATGCCCGCGTTAAGTCATGAAGAACAGCAGGCCGCAGTTGAGCGGATCCACACCCTGATGCAGCAAGGTATGAGCAGTGGTGAGGCTATCGCACAGGTCGCGGCGGAGTTACGCGAACGGCATCACGGCGGTGAGCAGATCCGCGCGCTGTTTGATGAGGAAGATGACGACAGCGAAGAATAGAAACAAATATTTAACAAATGTCACAATTTCCTGATAATAAATATGTTACTTTGCAGCAATAAGCATTAAGTGAAATTTAATTAAGCGCTATTGTATAAAAATGACATTTAGTCTCTTTCGGGATTAAAACAGGAGGTTTTATGAAGGCAATGAATCTGTTCACCCGTACCGGATTGGCAGGCGCAGGTATTCTGCTGGCATTCACCGTCAGCGCACAGGCTCCGGCCACGGCGGAAGTCAAAAATGAGCGTATGGTGACTTTCCCGGCGTGTGAATCGCTGAATAAAGATCAGATAGCGGCACAGGTAAAATATGACTTTGTGCAGAGCCGCTACCCGCGCTGGCAGGATGATAAAGCGCTGCTGGGCAGCAAGCCGGTTGCCTGGGTGAATGTGGCGGAAGTGACTGAGAAAGACGGTAATTACAGTGTGCCGCTGGTTGTGCGCGGCTCGAAAAAACAGGTCAGTTACACCGTTGATATCAATTGTGCGGCGAAGACCATGACATACAGTCTGCCGCAGTAATGATACTGGCTGTTAAACCGTAAAAAGGCGTGCTCAGGCACGCCTTTATTATATTCAGCGTTTGGCATTCGGCTCATACGGCAGGCGGGAAAGCCCGGCACTGCGCTGGCGGTAAAACACCAGACGTTCGGCAAAATAGGCGCGCAGGGATTCAGGCAGTGTCTGCTGCACCTGCTCGGCGATCACCGGCATGTTATAGCGCTCTTTAAAGGCGACACCGGATGCGGCTAAGTCCGCATTGATTTTATCCATCTCTTCCTGACTGAGTTCGGCAAGATTATAACTCACGATATGCTCCTGTAACGGCTGACGGCCTTAACTTAACTGAGCTGCCGCCTGACTGCAAGCCCGGATTGACGTGTATTCGGCATCCCCATAAAGAGAATGCGATTAATTCTGATTATCTTTACAAAATCATTTTGTTTTCAATATGTTGTGAATTTATTAAATAGCACTTTTCTTCCCGGCAGGAGTGTGCATAATGACCGCAGATGATGAAATAAACGACTGACAGGAGCCTGTATATGTTAAAGCCGGATATGGTCAATCAACTGAATGCCCAGCTGAATCTTGAATTTTATTCCTCAAATTTATATCTGCAGATGAGTGCATGGTGTGCAGATAAAGGCTACGAAGGTGCTGCCGCATTCCTGAAAGCGCACGCAGCGGAAGAAATGGAGCATATGCAGCGCCTGTTTAATTACCTCAGCGATACCGGCGCGATGCCGCTGCTCGGGGCCATAGATGCACCACCGTCAGAATTCAGTTCAGTGAGTGATATTTTCACCCTGACGCTGGAACATGAAAAATTAATTACTGATGAAATTAATAAGCTGGTTCATGCTGCGCTGACCTCACAGGATTACTCTACCTTTAACTTCCTGCAGTGGTATGTGGCTGAGCAGCACGAAGAAGAAAAACTGTTCAAATCTGTGCTGGATAAATTCGCAATGGTGGGTGATAGTGGTAAGTCGCTGTTCCTGCTGGATAAAGATCTGGGCCGTATGGCAAGCGAACCATCCGCAAGCTGATTATTTCTGACAGCATTATTATTTATAATATAGCCACACAATTATCATAATATACTGATATTTGTGTGGTTTTTATTTGTGTTACCGATCACAAAAAACACTCTCCGGCCTGTGAAGGTTTCCGCAATGCCCCCGGTTGCGCTAGTATGTCCCGCATAATTACATCACCTGCAAAAATGAGGCATACCATCATGTTAACCAACCTGACCGCGCACTGGCGCAAATTATCTGCTGTTGTTGTTTTATTTGTCGGTTTATCCGGCCAGCAGGCGTTTGCTCACGCTCATGTCAAAACCCTGGTTCCGGCGGCAGATGCGGCGGTGACCGGCTCACCGGAAAATATCTCTCTGGATTTTTCGGAAGGGATTGAACTGAAATTCAGTAAAATCAGCGTGAAAGATGCACAGAATAAACCGGTTGCTGCCGGAAAACCGGAGCTGGCGGAAGGGAATGATACCCGTCTGATCCTGCCGCTGACAGAAACTCTGCCGGCCGGTGTCTATCACGTTGAATGGAAAGTGGTTTCTGTTGACGGGCACAAAACCAACGGTGACTATCAGTTTACGGTGAAATAAACCGGTTATGGAACTGACACCGGAAGCGCTGCTGATTATCTGCCGCTTCATTCATTTTACGGCCGTGATGCTCCTTGCGGGCTGCGGCCTGTTCACTGTTCTGCTGCCCGGTGACCGGGTGGCACTGCTGCTGCGGGTCCGTCTGCGTTATACCGCCCGCAGTGCAGCTGTGTTTACGGTCCTGACAACGTTCCTCTGGCTGCTGTTACAGGCAGCACTGATGGGGGACGGCTGGGCGGATATGCAGGATCCGGATATTATCCTCGCGGTGCTTTCCACCTCTTTCGGGGAGATCTGGCGCTGGCAGCTGGTGCTTGCCGTTATTCTCTGCGGCGGACTGCTGCTGCCGTCCGGCCGGGCGCAAAGCTGCCTGTTTCTGATCTGTGCTGCGGCGATGCTGACTCTGCACGCCTTTACCGGCCACGGCATGCTGCACAGCGGCTGGACAGGGCGGCTCTATCAGTTTAATCAGGTTGTTCACCTGCTCAGTGCCGCTTACTGGTTCGGCGGGTTGTGGCCGTTCCTGGTCTGTCTGCTGATCCTGTTGCGGCGTGACACACTCGCGCAGGGACTGCCGAAAGAAGTGGTGGCAACCCTGATCCGTTTTTCAAACCTGGGGCATCTTGCTGTCTTTCTGGTACTGGCAACCGGTCTTATCAGCACCATGCTGCTGTTGCCGGACTGGCCGCAGTGGAGCGGCAGTGATTATCAGGCACTGTTATGGCTGAAAACCGGGCTGGTGCTGACGATGGTGCTGCTGGCGGTGATAAACCGTTATGCGGTGGTACCGAAAATCGCACAATCAGGCCGCTTCCGCCTGTTGATGATTAACAGCTGGGTTGAGATAATTCTCGGCACACTGGCCATTTTAATGGTGGCGATTTTTGCAACTTATCAGCCTGCATAACTCCGGACAGGCTGACAACCGGGACACACTATGAAGAAAGCTCTGGCATTTATTCCTCTTTTACTGGCAGGTGCGGCACAGGCTGCGCCGCTGAAAACCATCAGCAAGTTTGAGTTTGGTGAAAAGTGGCCGTTTACCCGTGAGGAAGTGATGATCAACTGCCGGGACGGAAATGCACTGTGGGTGATTAATCCGTCGACACTGATGTCGTATCCGCTGAATGATGTGGCGGCACAACAGGCAAAAGAGCAGAAAATAAAGGTGACTGATCTCTCAGTTATCACATTAAAACAAACCGGAGACACGGAAAAAGGCATGGATCTTACTCCGATCATTGAGGCTGCCGGTGCGCTGTGTGGTGATAAATAACACATATTAATTATGAAATTTAACGATTAATATTCGGTTATTAATTAACCATCTGAAATATAAGCCATTTAAATCAGATATATGTTAACGATTTGATAAATAAATATTTTGCATATGTAACCAAACCGACTAATCTTAATCATGTAGGTTGTACGATATTTTCAATGGCAATTTTAGCGCACGGCTCGCTATGAGCCTTTTTCCCTGGACCGGATAGAGGACTTTATCCGGTCTCTTTTTTATTCCCGCCGTTCTTCTCCCTCATTTTCACGAAAAATGCGAAAGGATTTGTAATAATCCTATAGGGCTGCCCCGTTATTTGATATAAATTAAACATTACTTTAACCGGATAATTAACCCGTAACTGTAGTGTGACACATGAATAAACTCGCGCTTTATCAGGATTTAACCCGCCGTTTAACATCGCTTATCAGTGATGAGAAAGATGTCATCGCGACACTGTCCAATGTCAGTGCCGTCCTTTTTGACGAGCTGGAACAGATAAACTGGGCCGGATTCTATCTCCTTCAGGGGGATACCCTCGTGCTGGGGCCGTTCCAGGGGAAAGTGGCCTGTGTCCGCATTCCGGTTGGTCGTGGTGTCTGCGGAACTGCGGTTGCTCAGGGGCAGGTTATCCGTGTGGATGATGTGCATGATTTCGCCGGACATATTGCCTGTGATTCGGCCAGTAACTCAGAAATAGTGTTGCCGCTCGTGGTAAATGGTCAGATTATCGGCGTACTGGATATCGACAGCCCGGTTTTTAATCGTTTTGATAATAATGATGAAATTGGTCTCAAAGCCTTGAATGACGCGCTCTGCGCACATCTGGCAACGTGCTTTATGCCGAAATATCGTGAAATGATCGCAAGTTAGGCCTCCGGGAGCATAGCATTTGTCTGTAACACTATTATAATGACGCCTGTTCATGCCTGCTGGTTGGCAAAGCACCGTTGTAATCAGGAAAATTCATGGAAAATCAACCCAAGTTGAATAGCAGTAAAGAAATTATTTCATTTTTGGCTCAGCGCTTCCCGCAATGCTTTGTGGCAGAAGGCGAAGCCCGCCCGCTGAAAATCGGCATCTTCCGCGATATCGTCAGTCGTATCACTGAAGAAGATGGTATCAGTAAAACACAGTTACGTACCGCACTGCGGATGTACACCTCCAGCTGGCGCTATCTGTACGGCGTCAAAGAAGGGGCCAAACGTGTTGACCTGGATGGTAACGATTGCGGCGATCTGGAAGCGGAACATGTTGAACATGCCCGTACCCAGTTAGCGGAAGCGAAAGCCAGAGTCCAGGCGCAGCGCGCGCAGAAACGTGAGCAGGACGGTGAGAAAAAACCGCGTCCGGCAGATAAAGCCGCCGCTGACTCCCGCCGCAGCCGTACGGATAAGCCTAAAGCGCCGCGTACCGGTAAAGCTCCGTCGCCGAAATCCGCTGATGCACCACGTAAACCACGTGCACCACGTCCCGAATCTCAGTCTGAACTGACACCAATCACTGATATTCAGGCACTGAAGGTGGGGCAGCAACTGAAGGTGACAGTCGGTTCCGGCGTTATGGATGCGCAGGTTCTCGAGATCACCAAAGACGGTGTACGTGTTCAGCTGCCTTCAGGGTTGGCAATGATCGTGCGTGCGGAACACTTAAAATTCTGATACGGAGTCAACCGAGGCATGAACAAATTTTTACCCCTGGCGTTGCTCATCGGATTTAGTTTAACCGGCAATACGATGGCAAAAACCGGCACCTCTGCGCTGCCGGATGTCAAAATCAGCCAGCTGCCGGATACTCAGCAGGCACCGGAGCACTCCACGGTCAGTGAGCGTGTGACGTCCCGGTTTCTGCATTCCCATTACCGTCAGTTTCAGCTGGACGCCGAATTTTCAGCGAAAATTCTGGAACGTTATCTGAATCTGCTGGATTACAGCCACAACGTCTTTTTGGCGTCTGATGTGGCGAAATTCAGTAAAAACAAAGCAGATGTCGGCAATTATCTCCGCAAAGGGGAATTACAGCCGTTATACGATCTGTTTAACCTGTCACAA
The DNA here is from genome assembly GCF_000512315.2 of Morganella sp. EGD-HP17. NCBI lineage: Bacteria > Pseudomonadati > Pseudomonadota > Gammaproteobacteria > Enterobacterales > Morganellaceae > Morganella > Morganella sp. EGD-HP17. Next base: position 165,261 of record NZ_AZRH01000005.1, on the reverse strand, counting down.
AAACGCCGTTTCGAGCGCTTTCAGTATGCACTGAACCGCCTGAAACAGCCGATGAATTTTGACGGCGACGATGTCATTGATGTGGACCGGAGCAAAGCACCGTGGCCGCAGACAGAAGCCGAGCTGGATAAACTGTGGGATGCCAAAGTCAAATATGACTGGCTGACCCTGAAACTGTCCGGCAAAGATGACAATGAAATCAAAGAAACCCTCACCAAGCGCTATACCTATGCTCTGAAGCGTCTGACACAGACGAAAAGTGAGGATGTTTTCCAGCTGATCATGACCGCGTTTGCCCGCGAGATCGATCCTCACACCAGTTATCTCTCCCCGCGCAATACCGAGCAGTTTAACTCAGAAATGAGCCTGTCTCTGGAAGGCATTGGTGCCGTGCTGCGGATGGATGATGATTACACTGTGATTAATTCACTGGTCGCCGGTGGTCCTGCGCTGAAGAGCAAGGAACTGGCGGTCGGGGATAAAATTCTGGCTGTTGGTCAGACCGGCAAGCCGATGGTGGATGTGGTCGGCTGGCGCCTGGATGATGTGGTATCACAAATCAAAGGTGCCAAAGGCAGTAAAGTCCGCCTGGAAGTGCTGGGTGATACCAAAGGGGCCAAACCACGTATTGTGACCCTGACCCGTGAGCAGATCCGTCTGGAAGACAGAGCGGTGAAAATGACCATCAAACAGGTCGGCGACCAGAAAGTCGCAGTGCTCAATATTCCGGGTTTCTATGTGGGTCTGACCAATGACACCAAAACCCAGCTGCAGAAACTGGCCAAAGAGAAAGTGGATGCGGTGATTATCGATCTGCGCGGTAACGGCGGCGGTGCACTGACAGAAGCGGTTGATCTGTCCGGCCTGTTTATCACCAGTGGTCCGGTGGTGCAGGTGCGGGATAACAACGGCCGTGTCCGTGAAGATGCGGACAGCGATGATGTTATCTACTACAAAGGTCCGCTGGTGGTGATGGTTGACCGCCTGAGCGCATCCGCGTCTGAGATTTTCGCAGCAGCCATGCAGGATTACGGCCGTGCACTGATTGTCGGTGAACCGACCTTCGGTAAAGGTACTGTGCAGCAGCATCGCCCTGTCAGCCGTATTTATGACCAGATGCTGCGCCCTGAATGGCCGGATCTGGGCTCTGTGCAATATACTATCCAGAAATTCTACCGTATTAACGGCGGCAGTACCCAGCGTAAAGGGGTAACGCCGGATATCATTATGCCGACCGGCTTTGATAACGACGATATCGGTGAAAGCTTTGAGGATAATGCATTACCGTGGGACAGCATTGCCCCGGCGCAGTATTCACAGACAGATATTATCCGCAAAGCGGTACCTGAACTGGCTCAGAAATATCAGGAACGTTCAAAAACCGATCCGGAATTCGCTTATATTTACGAAGACCTGGCACGGTTTAAAGCCAATAAACCGACTCAGTATATTATTTCCCTGAATTACGCGAAGCGTGATAAAGAAGATAAAGAGCTGGAAGGGATTAAGCTGAAACGGATTAATGAACGTTATGCCCGTGAAGGCAAGAAACCGCTGGCAAATCTCGAGGCACTGCCGAAAGATTATGAAGGGCCGGACGCGTATCTTGATGAAACCGTTAAGATTGCAGCAGATCTGGCAAAAGTGCCGGATATCAGTAAGAGTGCGCAATAACCTGTTATTTTACGGAATAACATCAATAAAAAAATCGACAGCATTCAGGCTGTCGATTTTTTTTGTGCCGCATAAACACAGCGGCACCGGCAATTCGTCGCGTATTAATTAAAAGAAGCGCGGTACAGAAATTGTCATAACTGCAGTGGTAATACGATCAAAAGTTGTTTTTGTGGATTTAATTAATTTAGCCATAACAATTCCTCCATTATTTCTGAAAATAATGTTCAATACTCAGGTGAACGTGTTTATCTGTTAATCTAAACTGGTACAGTTAATGTGCTGTATCGTTGGGATGTACTTTACTCATTAGTGTGAGTTCAATCAAGTTTTCACTCAAAAGAAGTTGAGCGCAATAAAATCAATTTTAACTCATAAAATATACGATTTTGTAAAGAAAACGGTACACCTGACAGTGATACACGGAAAATAAAGGAATTCTGATGATATTTCGTACACAATTCAGCACGGTACTGGGTGAAATGTCGGCAGCGGCAACAGAGCAGGGTGTTTGTTTTCTGGAATTTACGGAAGACAACCGCCGTGAAGATACCTTACAGCTGGTTTCTTCCCGGCTGAAAATGGCGGTAACAGACGGAAATCATCCTCACCTGGCGTTGCTGGAGTCACAACTGCAGGACTATTTTGCCGGTAAACGGATGATATTTACCGTTCCGCTGGTGCTGCCGGGAACGCCTTTTCAGCAAAAAGTCTGGGATGCATTATTGTCTGTGCCGTTTGGCAGCACCGTTACTTACAGTATGCTGGCGGTGTCATTATCCTCACCGCGCGCTGTCCGGGCTGTCGGGCGGGCCAACGGGATGAATCCGGTTTCCGTGCTGGTACCGTGTCACCGCGTTACCGGCAAAAACGGCGAACTGACCGGCTATGCAGGAGGAACGGACCGCAAAGCCTGGTTACTGGCTCATGAAAAACAGGTTAAAGGAGCATCAGCATGATTTTCTGTAAACGGGTTTATGATGAGGTCGCGGAAAGTGACGGTTACCGGGTACTGGTTGACCGGTTGTGGCCGCGCGGAATTAAAAAAACCGATCTGAATTACGATGAATGGAATAAGGATGTTGCGCCGGATACGGAATTACGCAAGTGGTTCCACGCTAACAGTGATCAGTTTCCGGAGTTTGAACGGCGTTACCGTGAAGAGCTGGAGAGCAGGCCGCAAAGCTGGCAACCGCTGGTGGCCAGAGCGGTGCAGGGCAATCTGACACTGTTGTTTGCGGCAAAAGATAAAGAACATAACCAGGCTAAAGTGCTGAAGGCATTTCTGGAAGAAAAATTATCCTGATGACATATCGGCGGCCTGACTGACGCGCAGGTACAGGCAGACAGGCGAACGGAAAACGTAAGCGCCACGGATGGCGCGATCCGAGCGTACAGGGATGTATTTACAGCGTTTTTTCGTTCTGTCTGCCTGTACCGGAAGCGTCACAGCACAAAAAATCCCGGCGAACCGGGATTTTTCAGCAAAGAAGATAATTCAGCGTATCAGCTCAGGATCTTATTCTCTGCCAGGCTCAGGGCGAAATAACTGAAAATTAAATCTGCCCCGGCACGTTTGATGGAGCCGAGAGTCTCCAGTGCAACGCGGGTTTCATCAATAGCACCGGCCTGTGCAGCCAGTTTGATCATCGCGTATTCACCGCTCACCTGATAGGCCGCCAGCGGCAGATTTGAACGCTCGCGCACATCGCGCAGAATATCCAGATAAGCTCCGGCCGGTTTCACCATCAGCATATCCGCACCTTCCTGCTCATCAATCAGGGATTCACGGATAGCCTCGCGGCGGTTCATCGGATCCATCTGATAGGTTTTGCGGTCGCCTTTCAGGCAGGAACCGGCTGCATCACGGAACGGGCCGTAAAGGGCAGAGGCGAATTTGGTGGAGTAGGACACAATCCCGGTCTGATGGAACCCGGCGGCATCCAGTGCCAGACGGATAGCCCGTACCTGGCCGTCCTGGGCTGCGGAAGGCGCGATAAAATCAGCCCCTGCCTGTGCGGCAACCACTGCCTGTAACCCGAGGTTATGCAGGGTTTCGTCGTTATCGACCACGCCGTCATGCACCACACCGCAGTGCCCGTGGCTGGTGTATTCACAGAAACAGGTATCGGACATCACCACCATCTCAGGCACGGTCTCTTTGCAGATACGGGACATCCGCGCAACCAGACCATCTTCCGCCCAGGCATCACTGCCGGTTGCATCCAGATGATGTGAAACACCGAAAGTCATGACGGATTTGATACCGGCTTTGGCGATCCGCTCGATTTCGTAAGCGAGGCGCTTTTCCGGAATGCGCATAACGCCGGGCATGCTGTCGATGGCTTTATAGTCATCAGCGCCTTCTTCGACAAAAATCGGTAACGCGAGATCATTGAGGCTTAATGAGGTTTCCCGGAACAGATCACGCATCTGCGGGGTCTGACGAATTCTTCTGAGACGCTGGATGTCATGTTGCATAACGACAGTTGCTCCTTATTTCATAAAAAATAATGCGGTCAGTATAAACCTTTCAGAGGGGGATGGGGTACAGGCAGAAAAAAATAAGGCTCCGCAGAGGGAGCCTGAAAACGATGTGCGTTTATCTTCAGAATATAATACGGGCGATTTTATTGAGCTCTGAGATAAAACGTCTGATATTTTTTATTGCAGGTAACATAATTGCGTTCTTGTTTATTGCGTTCTCACAATTCGATGACATAACTTTAGCACTTTGTTGATGAGTGTCAATCTTTCTCACAAATTAAATTTAACATTTAAACTAAATTTGATTTGAACCGATACAGCTCAAAAATGCTCAGTCTGTCCGTCAGAGACGGTTACGGTAAAATGCGACCACACAGAAGGACGCGGTGACGTTGTCTAACTCTTTTAAGAAGCGGGCTAAAAATCGCATAATGAGTGTCCTTATGTTGTTGTGATCTGTATCTCAAAATTGCCCCTTTTTGTGATAACAGTCAATATTTAAAAACCGGAAAAATGATTTTCAGTCAAAACAGGTGTGAAACCCGTGCATCCGCAGATGTTTCCGGTGTTTTAACAACGGATTAACGGGACAAAACAGCATTTTATGGCATTTGTTAAATACCCGGATTTATTCACCTGATTTTTAGCAGCATAACAGGCAGTATGTGAGACAACGGAAATTAAAAATTGTCTACACTCTAAGTTAAAGACTGAAAAACAGGATAAACATGGATTCATTACTCTTCTGGGGTTTTGTGTTAGTGGCGCTCATTGTTGTGACGCCGTTTATTGCTGTTGCGGCGCTGCGGCGCACAACGCTGCTGAAGTTGCAGGTCAGTGTTCTGACTGAGGAAACGGAGTCACTGCGCCGCGAGCTGAATGCCCTGACCGGCGGTCAGCCGGTGGCGGAGACCACCGTTCAGGCCGCTGCGCTGTCTGAAACGATCCCAGTACAGCCGGCACCGGAAATGCAGTATGAACCGGAATCTGATCCTGTTTCTGAACCGGAACCTGTTATCGCGGCGGCAATACCGTTCCCGGCGGATACGGCAGCAGCGGAGCGCAAAAGCCCGGCGGCCAATATTCTCGAATGGCTGCTTAACGGCAACCTCCCGGCCAAAATCGGTATTCTGCTGCTGTTTATCGGCCTCTCCTATCTGCTGAAATTCAGTATCGAAAATAATATCCTGACACCGGAAGTCCGTCTGATCGGCGCGGCAATCCTGTCAGTGACACTTTTTGTTGTCGGCTGGTGTGTCCGCCATAAAAACCGGCTGTACAGCCTGATTGTTCAGGGCGGCAGCCTCGGTGCGTTTTATATCACGATATTTGCCGCCTATAAGCTTTATGAGTTCCTGCCGCTGGCCTTTGCACTGCCGCTGATGGTGGTTATCTGCCTGGCATCTGTTTTCTTTGCGGTGATACAGAACGCGGTCAGCCTGGCGGTCCTGGCTGTGATCGGCGGCTATGCGGCACCGGTGCTGCTCTCCACCGGCAGCGGTAACTATATCGCGCTGTTCTCCTATTATCTGATGCTTTCCGTCTCCATTCTGATCATGAACTACTGGCAGGGCTGGCGGGTGCTGAATATCGCCGGTTTCGCCTTTACCTTTGTGGTCGGTGTGATCTGGGGCGTGGATAACTATCAGCCGGAGTATTACCTGAATTGTCAGATCTTCATTATTCTGAATCTGGTGGTCTACGGGCTGCTGACGCAGCAATATGCACGGCATCATGTCCGGACAGATGACGGGCGAAAACAGCTGATGGTGGACTCGGTGCTGCTGTTTGCGCCGCCGGTGCTGGCGTTTTCCCTGCAATATGCCATTACGGAGCCGTTCTATCTCGGTACCGCAATGTCATCGCTGGCCTTCGGGCTGATTTATCTGCTGCTGGCGGTGGTCAGTCTGCGTCGCTTCCGTGCTGACGGGCAGCGCCTGTCGCTCGGTTTCCTGCTGCTCAGTATCGGCTTTATCTCGCTGGCGGTACCGCTGGCACTGTCGCCGCAGTGGACATCCGTGGCCTGGACGATTGAAGGGCTGGCGATACTGTGGTTCGCCTGTCTGCAAAAACAGCGGATTGTCGGCTGGAGTGCCACCGGGCTGGTGCTGCTCGGGTTTGCGTCTCTGCTCTACAGCATGGACTTTATTTACTGGTCAGAACAAAGCGTCTGGATGTATATCTTCCAGTGGGGCGGGTTGCTGGTTGCCGGGGCGCTTCATCACCATTTTCGCCTGATGAACCGCAGCAAACTGATTTCCGGACTGCTGATTATCCCGGCCATGATCACCTGGCTCTCGTGGCTGTGGATGCTGCCGTGGTTATCACCGGCGGGTGAATTACTGTCCGGTGAGGAATATGTGCTGACCGGGCTTGTGATCTCGGTCTGGAGCTGGTTCTTCCTGGCGCGCAAAGTGCAGTGGACTCAGCTGTATTACTGCATCAGTGCGCTGTGGATAGTGAGCCTGCTGATACTGTGTGACTATATCCTTACCGGAACACATGCGGCCGGTTCGCTGTACGGCGGCTTTATCTGGTTGCTGGTTATCGGCAGTATGATCACCTTTATCCGGCTGCTGCCGGAACAGGCACCGCGCATTGTCAGCAATCTGATGCATGGCGCGTCACTCTGGACCGTCATCGGCCTGGTCGCCGCCGAAGTGATGTGGGCGGAAATGCAGCTGCCGTGGGGCATGGAAGAGTGGGGTTACTTTATCGCCATGCTGTCGGCGTGCGGTGTGATTTTCGTGCTTTACGCCATGCAGCGCCTGCGCCGGCCGCCGATGGACAATCATGCCGCGCTGTACTGGCAGAGTGCCTATCCACTGGCTGTGTTACTGGGGCTGGCGCTGTTTACCGGAAATATGCAGGATGGTCAGCTGTCGCTCTGGCAGTATGTGCCGCTGCTGAACCCGCTGGATGAAGCCGGGCTGTTCGGGCTTGCTGCACTGTGGTGTCTGCGTGATGCGCTGATACGGACCACACCGGCAGTGCATTTCCGGGCAGATGTGGTGCGCGGCCTGGGTATTGCCATCGCTGTGCTTGGTATCTGGTGGGCGAACGGTATTCTGATCCGCGCCCTGGCCTTTGTGGACGGCACCACATGGACAACCACCGGGCTGCTGCAGTCCCGTCTTATTCAGACCACGCTGGCGATTGTCTGGGCACTGACTGCCGTGATCCTGATGACCTCCGCAACCCGCCGGCATAAACGCCATCTGTGGCTGGCCGGGGCGGCCGTCTTTGCCGTGGTGATTATTAAACTCTTTGTGGTTGATATGAACCAGAGCAGCGGGCTTGCCAGAGCCGGTGCATTTATCGGGGTGGCACTGCTGATACTGGTTGTGGGATATTTCTCGCCGTTACCGCCGAAAACAGGCACTGACATACAGAATAATAAGGAAGATAACTGATGATCACAGGTAAAAAGGCGGCACTGCGCCGCAAATGGCATACCGGGGCTGTGCTCCTGGCGGCGGTGCTGACATCGGTGACGACCCTTTCGCGGGCGGATACCCCGGCGAAGACACTGAATGATTTTAATCAGGGGGCGGAATTACAGCTCCGGGCGGAGAATGCCCCATTTTACCGGCTGACAGTCCCGGATAATGTCTGGCTCAACAGTGCCTGGCCGGATCTGCGGGATATCCGTATCTTTGACAGCTCCGGTACGCCGGTGCCGATGTCACTGACGGCGGCGAAGCAGGTACAAGATGAAAGCGCGCGTGTTCGCTTCGTTATTTATCCGCTGTCACAAAGCCGGACGGAAGAGCAGGATGGCAACCGCAAAATCCGCCTGAAAGCGGATAACGGTACAGAACTGACGATTTACAATGATAGTGCGGACAGCCTGGCGCGTCCGTCCACCGCGACTTACCTGCTGGTGCCGGATAACAAACAGCAGCTCCCGCTGCCGCTGCGGGAAGTCACTCTGAACTGGCCGCAGCAGACCGGTAATATGCAGGCCAAAGCCTCACTGTTCAGCAGTGATGACAAACAGAACTGGTCGCCGGTGATCCTCGATGTGCCGCTGATGGATCTGAAATCCGGTGAGGATGCACTGCTGGCGCAGCAGATAAAAATTCCGGGCTATATCAGCGGTGATGAAAGCAGGGCGAAATACTGGCTGCTTTCCGTGACCGGAGATAACAATCAGGCACCACCGCAAATCACCACCGCAGAAGGGATGAGTTCCCGGACTGTGGAGCGCCGTGAGGTGAACCGTTTTGATTTTGTGCCTGCGGAGGACACTGACGGCAGTATGATTTACAGTCTGCCGAATACCCAGAGTCTCAGCCGTCTGGATTTTCATATTGACCGGGAAAATACGGTGCTGCCGGTACGGGTAGAATACCGGAGTGGTACAGAAGGGAACTGGTTGCCGCTGGATAATAAAGTGCTTTATTCACTGGTGTCGGATGATGCGGAAAACCGCAACAGTAACATCCGGCTGAATGATCTGCCGGTCCGCCAGGTCAGACTGACCGCGATTAACAGCAGCTGGCGCGGGACACCACCGAAGGTCACCGGGGTTAAATATGCACAATATCTGACCTTCAACGCCCAGGGCTCTGCGCCGTATCTGCTGGTATGGGGGGCGCATGATGCCAATGCGGTATTTTTACCGCTGTCCCAGCTTCTGCCGGGCAATAATCTGAATAGTCAGGATGCGATTCCGCGGGCTGATGTGTCAGAAAAAGTGGTCACACTGGGCGGGGAAGCGAAGTTACTGCCTGAACCGGAAGCCCCGCCGCCGTTTGCCTGGAAAACCTGGCTGTTATGGGGTGTGCTGGTGGCTGGTGTGGTAATACTCGGATTATTTGCTGTCCGCCTGCTGAAAGAAATGAAAACGGAACAGAAATAACCGTACAGCATAAAAAAAGTCCGCACGTTGTATAACAGCGTGCGGACAGAAACGAAAATAAAAAAGAAAGGGTATTTAGTACAGGAACATTATCCTGACACAAACAGCGGCCTCTCTCTTTAGCGATTCGTTGCATTATCCCCGGACAGCATTAATTGCCAGGCCGGAAATTATTTCCGGTACTCAGTTTTAATCTGGGCAATGGTATTTTTAAAGGTACCTGACAGATGCTCATCATCAATTTCGCTGATCTGGCGTTCCATATTGACGATAATACGGCCGGCATCCGCCTGACCCACCGCCTTCAGTAAATATGTCACCAGTGCTTTTAAGCAGGTCACTTCCGCAGCCAGTGTTTCAGTATCGTTTTCAGTTTTAAATGCGTTATTCATGGTTAACCTCAACCGTTATATTTATCAGTCCCGGATATATCAGCCGCAAAGAATACCAGATCTGCCCGTCACTGCTCTACCTTCTTTTTTATTTTCCCGTTATGCTGATAAACAGGGTGCGTTCATTATCCGCTGAAAAAGGCAAAATAATCAGATGAATATTATTGATATCAATGCCATAACCCGCGATTACCCGGTATTAAAAAGGCCGGATCCGCAGGACAGCCATAAAGGTACATTCGGTACCCTCGGGATCACCGGCGGGGCTGCCGGAATGACCGGTGCGATTATTCTGGCCGGATGCGCCGCACTGAAAACCGGGTGCGGCAAAGTGATCCTGGGATTTAATCAGCCGCAGTTGCCGGTGCCGTTTGTTGAGAATGCACCGGAGCTGATGCTGCGTACTGCCCGCGCCCTTGCGGATGACCCGGCGCTGACCGCACAGGTTACCGGTCCGGGACTGGGGCAGAGTACAGAGAGCCGGGTACTGGCGGAAGCGGCATTTATGCAGACCGGTAAACCACAGGTGCTGGATGCGGATGCACTGAATATTCTGGCCGCCACGCCGGGTATCGCGCTGGATGATAACTGTGTGATAACCCCGCATCCGCAGGAAGCCGCCCGTCTGCTGCATACCACCGTGGCGGATATTCAGGCGGATCGCCCGGCGGCAGTGCTGGCGCTGGCAGCTCAGTATCACTGCTGGGCGGTGCTGAAAGGGCACCGCAGCCTGATTGCCTCACCGGACGGTGAGCTATGGTGTAATCACAGTGGTAACCGCGGGCTGGCGACTGCCGGCAGCGGGGATGTGCTATCCGGTATTATCGGTAGTCTGCTGGCACAACGGCTGCCGGTGCAGGAAGCGGTTTGTGGCGGGGTCTGGCTGCACGGCGCGGCGGCAGATGAATGTGTGGCCGCCGGTATCGGCCCTGCCGGATTAACTGCTCATGAAATTATTGATTATGTGCGGTTAATCCGTAACCGCCTGATAACAGAAATGCCGGGTAATAAGAGTTAACGGTATCAATCTCACAGATATTTTTCGCTCTGTTTAATATAGTGACAATATATCGCATGATTTATTCAAGGAGGCAGTATGTATAATACAATTTTGGTTCCTATCGATATTTCAGAAGAAGAACTGACCAGTAAGGCTGTCCGCCATGCACTCTATCTGGCGAAAGAAACAGGGGCTAAGCTGCATATTGTCCATGTCCTGCCGATCTCATCCGCGATTATTAATGCGTATGCGCTGGGTTATATGGAGATAAAAGATAAAGCGACCATTAAAGCGGAAGAAGATCTTCATATGCTGATGGATTCTATTGATCTGCCGCCGGAGCGTCTTGCTTACACGATTACGTTCGGTTCGCCGCGTGATGAAATTATCCAGGCAGCGGAAGAGGTAAAAGCCGATATTATTGTTATCGGCTCCCGCCGTCCGAATATCTCCACTCATCTGCTGGGCTCGACTGCCGGCGGTGTTGTCCGTTACGCACCGGTTTCAGTAATGGTTGTCCGCTGATGTAATCTGTATCCGGTGGTATCGATGATGCCACCGGTATTTTTTGTTCTTCCTGCCGTCATCCCCGCTACTCATAAAAGAATCATTCTCTTCTTGCTGGTTATCTGCCTGTCTCATACGAAAATACAGAGGAATAATACGTGGTATAGCCGGATTTTTTTCCGGATAGAAAACACAAAATCATAAAAAGGCAGTGAAATTTTATGATGCCCGGCACGGCGGTTTCCTGTTTATTGCCTATACTTAATTCAAATACACATTGAACTGACAATGAGGGATGGTATGTATAAAACGATATTAGTTCCTATTGATGTGACAGAAGATGTACTGACGAGTAATGCCCTGAAACACGCGATTTATCTGGCAAAGATGTCACAGGCGAAACTGATGTTGTTTCACTCTGTACCGGATATTTCGAAATTCTCAATAAGCTATAATTACCACTATGAATTGCTGAACTCATTTGCGGAAAAAGCCGTTGCCCGTTCAAAAGATGAGTTAAAAGCGATTGCCGAAAAAGTGGATTTACCGGCAGAGCAGGTCAGTTATTTTGTGGATTACGGCACGCCGAGAGATAAAGTGCTGGCAAAAGCAAAAGAGATCCATGCTGATTTGATTGTTGTCGGTTCGCGTCACCCGAGTATTTCAACCCATCTGCTGGGGTCAACCGCCTCCGGGATTGTGGCACATGCGCAGGTTTCCGTACTGGTTGTCCGCTGAATATTAAGTATAACGATAAAAACCAAAAGGTCCGCAAACGCGGACCTTTTTCGTGAAAACAGAATTACTGTTTCGCCATCGATGCTTTGAATTCCTTCAGTGCATCAAGGCCCTGCTGACACGCCATGTCCTGAGTCTCTTCCGGTACAGATTTAATCTGTGTTTTTGCGGTTTCCAGCTGCTGTTTCATGGCAGTGATCTGTGCAGTCGCATCAGCATCACCTTTGGCTTCCTGCTCTGCCAGTTTGACCATTTCGTCGATTTCAGTGAAATATTCATCACAGACTTTGCTGGCATTGGCAGCAAAAGCAGTAACAGAGAACAGGCATCCCAGGGTAATTAGTGTCAGCTTTTTCATTATAGACCTTATGTTGTAGGCAGGAACGGATATGAATAATTAATCAATATGCCCCGAAATATCATGGAATATATATAAGAATAAGATGAATCTCAGAATAATTACTTACTTTATGCATAAGAATAACACAGCCCGGCACCTGCGGGCAGATAATGCGCAATTTGTGCTGATGCAATTGAAACGCATTCTTATTTGTTGACAGGTTTCTGCCGGAATAATAATGTACCGATAAATACAAAAAGGATTACGGAGTTATTATGTCAGCAGTTAATTTTGTTCATATGGATACAGGCGTCTTCCCGGTGGTGATAATGCAGTCATTCCCGGAAAATATGGCACAAACAGAACAGTGGGTGAAAGAGCTGGATGCGCTGCTGGACAAGCAGACACCATTCGCATTAATTTACCCGCCGAAAGACGGGCCGGAAAAGCCGGATACACAGGAAGATATGGATGCGCGTAAGTATGTCCGCCGCTGGCTGAAAACCGGAAAAGAGAAAATGGCGGCATATTGCAGTGTGATGATCCTGACCGTCAATCAGGAAACCGGGGACAAAGCGGAGCTGGAGAAATTCGCGCCGATGGCCGGTGCAGTCTACGGTGTGCCGGTGTTTGTTGCTGATGACATGGCAGCGGCCCGGGAAAAGGCGGCAGAAGTGACCGCCTGAAGGCAGATGCTAATGATAACCGCTGCTCATTGGGGGGTTAATGTGTGGCGGAGGTAACAGGCCGTTATCTCCACAGATAACGGCAGCTGTTTTTCAATAAATTCCGCCGTTGGCTTGTTATGACGATGACTGAAAACCGGCAGATACAGGTCGGCTTTCAGCATTTCCAGAAAACGGGCGGCAACGGCCAGCAATGTTTCCTCAGTCGCGGTGATGCCGGGCAGTGCTTTCAGCCCGGCCGCCAGTTGTTGTGCGGCACGCAGCGGACCGGCGCGGTAAAATTGTTCACTGATTTGCGGGAAGCGTTGTGATTCCGCCAGAATCAGCTGATATAAGCCGAGTGACTGCGGGTGAACAATACTGTACAGGTAGCGTCTGCCGCTGGTGTATAACAGTGTCTCTGCATCGGGTGCTGTTTCCGGTTTTTCCTCTTCATTATCCTCAAAAATTCCGCTGATAAGATGGTCTATAACGGCCAGAAACAATGCTTCTTTCCCGCCAAAAGAGGTATACAGAGTGGAACGTGACCCGCCGGATTGTTCAATTATCATATCCAGAGTCGTGCCTTCGTAACCATGGAGGATAAAAACATCCGCAGCGGCGGTGAGAATGGCATGACGGCGGCGCTGCCCTTTCGGGGTTAATGGTGACGGGGTGGATGACATAACAGATACAGGCTCCTGTGACAGTGATATGTCCTGATTTAACCACGCCGCGCAGGATTGCTCAATAGCCTGTTTCCCTGCCATACTGCAATTACGGCATAGTAAGACTATTTATTATCAAACTATTGATCAAACCCAGTGAGTTGTTAATACAAAGAATTAGAATAGCGGGAAAGTCGGACCATCAACGGTTAACGGTAAAGTTATGGGACAGGGGAAAGAGATTACACAGGATATGCAGCGGACTATCACCCGCCTGTGTATCGAGTGCGGGCTGCTGCTGTTACAGCACGGTGCGGAAAGTATGCTGGTGGAGGAGCTGGCGGGACGGACAGGGAAGGCTCTGGGAGCTGACCAGGTGGATTGCGCCATCTCGGCGAATGCCATTGTGCTGACCACGATCATTGACGGGCATTGCCTGACATCCACCCGCAAGGTGGTCGATCGCGGTATTAATATGCATATCGTCACAGAAGTGCAGCATGTGGTGATCCTCGCGGAGCACGGTCATCTTGACTGCAAAGGGGTGCAGAAAAAATTCGCTCATATGAAACCACTGCGCTATCCGCGCTGGGTGATGGTGCTGATGGTGGCGCTGTCCTGTGCCTGTTTCTGTAAGCTGAATAACGGCGGCTGGGACGGGGCGGTGATTACCTTTGCCGCCAGCGGTTGTGCGATGTATGTCCGTCAGGTTTTGACCGCACGGCATATGAACCCGCTGATTAACTTCTGTTTTACGGCGTTTGTTGCCACGATGGTGGCCGGAATGATGCTGAAAATTCCGCTGTTTTCGGCAACGTCCGGCATTGCTATGGCGGCGAGTGTGCTGCTGCTGGTGCCGGGTTTTCCGCTGATCAACGCGGTTGCGGACATGTTCAAAGGGCATGTTAACACCGGCCTTGCCCGCTGGGCGATGGCAAGCCTGCTCACCCTGGCAACCTGTATCGGTATTTTTACCGCGATCACACTCGGCAGCCTGAGGGACTGGATATGATGACGGTACTCTCTTTTCTGGCTGCACTGGCGCAGGATATGCTGCTGGCAGCTATTCCGGCGGCAGGGTTTGCCATGGTATTCAACGTGCCGAAACGGGCACTGAAATACTGCGCACTGCTGGGGGCGATAGGTCACGGCAGCCGGTTTATGCTGATTGCCGCCGGTTTTGACATCGTTGCCGCCACATTCTGGGCATCGGTGCTGGTGGGGATCATCGGTATTCAGTGGTCCCGCTGGTGGCTGGCACACCCGAAAGTCTTTACCGTAGCGGCCATAATCCCGATGTTTCCGGGTATTAATGCCTATATGGCAATGCTGGCGGTGATCAAACTGTCACAGTCCGGTTTTACCCCGGAACTGCTGGAGATGCTGGTGAGCAATTTCCTGCGGGCGGGCTTTGTGGTCGGCGCGTTGTCTATCGGGCTGTCTGTTCCCGGTTTGTGGTTGTACCGCAAGCGTCCGCGCGTTTAACTGATACGGGTCAGATTCAGGATAATGTCCATAACCGGTTTATCGGTCACACTAATCTGAATCTGCACCCGGTTGCGGCTTTCCTGCACACGGACATCAACCTCATTATCATCGTAGGCACAGGCGGTGCCGACTATTTCTTCTATCATCTCATCGACCAGCGGATGCATCGTTATTCTCCGGAATTCGTATTGATGGCTGCGTAGTATAACGTTTTGAATTAAAACCATTCTGTAAAAAAACACCCTGAAATTGTCTTATCCGGCGGATTGACAGATTAATAAAAAATCTGTGGCGATAATTCCCGCACGGCGTGGCATAATTGCCACCCCTGGTATTCTGTTGGTTTATGATTTATATGCGTATTTTTCAATCATTTCGTGTTTCATTATTCTTGTTGTGTGTTATTACGTCTGCGGTATTTGCAGCTGCGCCGGAACGGTTTGACGAGGCCAAAATAGTGGCCCGTGAAAAAATTTATTACGACCAGAACCGTAACCCGCAGGGGGAAGGAACACTGTATTGCGGCTGTCAGTGGGAGTGGACCGGAAAATCCGGCGGCCGGGTGGATCTGAACAGCTGCGGTTACCGTGTACGGTCACAGCTGACCCGCGCAGAGCGGATTGAGTGGGAGCATATTGTTCCTGCCTGGGTGTTCGGGCATCAGCGTCAGTGCTGGCAGAACGGCGGGCGCAAAAACTGTGTCAGTGAGGACCCGGTCTTCCGTGCAATGGAAGCAGATCTCCACAACCTGGCGCCGTCTGTCGGCGAAGTCAACGGGGATCGCAGTAATTTTCGTTACGGGATCGCACGCGGCGCCGGTTCACAGAGCTACGGGCAGTGCACCAGCCGGGTGGATTTTAAGCAGCGGGTTTTCGAGCCGCGCGATGAAGTCAAAGGCGAGGTGGCGCGGGTCTGGTTCTATATGCATGACCGCTACGATCTGGCAATGTCAGAACAGCAGCAGAAATTACTGATGGTGTGGGACAGCGAATTTCCGCCGTCTGCCGCCGAGCGGGAACGGGATCGCCGTATCCGTGCGGTTACCGGGCAGTCAAACCCGTTTGTGACCGGCGAACGCCGCTGGGAGCCGGGGCATATCAACAGTGCTGACGGTATTTTTACCCGCCTGCCGTCCGTGCCGGTGACACCGGTAAACGTACCGCCGCAGGCAGAAAAAAAGTCTGAAAATCAGCGTATCCGCGGTAACCGTAACAGTAAGATTTACCACTTTCCGGATTGCCCGGGCTATAACCGGATCAGCAGTAAAAATGTTGAAATGTTCCCTGATGCCGCTTCTGCACAGGCCGCAGGCTATAGTATGGCGAAGAACTGCAAAGCACGCTGATGTGCGGCGGATAACAGAAATGTGGCAAAAATGTTAAATATCCGCCGATTTTAATTGCTGAAAAGAAAGTATTGTCATTATACTGTCACAAAGTCAGTTTAGTGTTCGCTTTAGTTTGTCATCTGAGGATAACGAATGCGACATACAGACGAACGACAGTACCGGCCGGTGATAAATACCCTGAACAACAGGGCGGATTTATCACCGGCTTTTTTTTATCTGAATGTTCACTCATGGCTTGAAGGGAGCCGCCGGTTGCCAACTCACTGTTTCAGTTATTCCGTCATCAGAAATCAACAGGATTAAGATTATGGGCAGACAAAAAGCGGTAGTCAGAGCACGCAAAGAGGCAAAACGAATGAGCCGGAAAGAGTCGCGCAGGGCACGTTTTAATGATGATAATGTGGCGGTTTTTATCCCGGCGGGCGGGGTGGAAGCTATCGGCATGGCGCGGGAAAAACGCGACAACAGTGCTGTTGTACCGCGAAATGATGCACAGGATAAATACATCAGAGCGATAGCGCATAAACAACTGATTATTGCCAACGGCGAGGCCGGATGCGGCAAAACCTTTATCAGTACCGCACTGGCGGCAGATGCACTGATCAATAAGGAAATCGAGCGGATTATTGTCACCCGTCCGGTGTTACAGGCGGAAGAGGATCTGGGCTTTCTGCCCGGAGATATCAGTGAAAAATTCGCGCCGTATTTCCGGCCGGTGTATGACGTTCTGGTGAAACGGATGGGGGCTTCATTTTTACAGTATTGTCTGCGTCCGGAGATAGGTAAGGTGGAAATTGCACCGTTTGCCTACATGCGCGGACGAACCTTTGAGAATGCGGTGGTGATCCTCGATGAAGCACAGAACGTAACTGTCACACAAATGAAAATGTTCCTGACCAGGATGGGGGAGAATGTGACAGTGATTGTCAACGGTGATGTCAGTCAGTGTGATTTACCGGGCAATGTCCCGTCCGGGCTGGCCGATGTGCTGCGCCGTTTCCGGGATGACGATATGGTATCAGTGGTGTCTTTCACGCAGGATGACTGTGTGCGTTCGTCACTCTGTCTGCGGGCATTGCAGGCGTATAACTGATCACAGCGGCTGCGGCGGCAGACACTGCCGCAGCCTGTTTATTCTCAGTCGTCAGCATCCATCACATCATGGCGCAGGCGGTGATAACCTTCTTCGTCATAACCGAAACGCCAGTACGGGATCGCATACATCTGACTGTGTTCCCCGTTCAGTTCACGGCGCACATAGCGGCGCAGATCCCTGACCATCGCATCTTCTCCGGCAATCCAGAACGTACACTCTGTCACATCGGCGACCGGCCAGCTTTTAAACAGTGCGGTGACTTCAGCGGTTTTCTCTGTGCCGCCGGTCACCCAGTGCAGGGTGATACCCGCCGGTTTGTTCAGCACCTGCTGGTCATCCGCGTGATCGATGCGGATCACCACATTGCCCTGAGCCTCTGCAGGCATTTTTTCCAGCAGCGCGGCAACAGCGGGAAGTGCTGTTAAATCAGCTGCCATATAGTAGTGTTTCGCCACCGGCAGCAGCGGATCCGGTCCGCCGGGATTGGTAATACCGATATAATCACCCGGTTTGGCATTTCTGGCGAAATCCACCGCCGGACCGGCATCATCATGCATAGCGAATTCAATATCGATTTCTTTCAGTTCAGGGCGGATCGCACGCACGGTATAGGTACGGGCGGTCGGCCGTGGTTTATCTTCCGGCCAGACCGGTCCTTTATCGGACAATACCGGCAGAGCAGGCGGATTCGGCGCATCTTTGGCAATAAACAGCTTCAGGTGACCACCTTCGCAATCTGCCGGATAGGTATCCAGTGACTCAGCCGTAAAGGTGATGCGGCGCAGATTGGGGGTGACGTCGGTAAAGGATTTCACCTGAATCAGACGCGGCGGTGCAGGGCGGTAGATATTTTTTTCCCGGCTCATGCGCAATTCTCCGTTCTATTGTTATTAGTTTCGTTATATCTATTTCGCGGAGTGTATCAGGAATTCAGAAGAATGGTAATCATTATCAATAAAATTATTTAAAAAAGCACACCGTATGGGGGTACGGTGTGCCGGGCAATGCAGCTGCTTACACAGTGCATGACGTACTGATGAGGTACTTACTGATGAGACATGACGACTATCTTACTTTCATTCCCGCCGCCGTCATTAATAAGCGGAAAAGCGATGAGACTGCAAACAATGCCAGAACACTGCCTGCCCAGATAGCGACCATCCAGGCGGCTTTTTTCCACCAGGGGGCCGCTGCGGCAGACTCAGTGGTAGCCCTGGTCATGGGTGATTTTTCCTCTGAAGACATAATAACTCCACCAGGTATATACCAGGATCACAGGTATGATGAATAAAGCGCCAACCAGCATAAAGCTCAGACTTTCGCCGGGGGCGGCGGCCATTTCATAATCGATCACCGGCGGAATAATCATCGGCCAGATACTGATACCGAGTCCGGTGAAACCCAGAAAAACCAGGCCGAGTGCCGCAAAAAACGGCGTATAGTGCAGATGACGGCTGACACTGCGGAACAGCGCAACGGCACAGACAAGCACCAGCAGCGGTACCGGCAGGAAGAACAGAATATTCGGGAAGCTGAACCAGCGCGCCGCAATGGTGTCATGCGCCAGCGGTGTCCACAGACTGATCACGGCCAGTACCGCCAGCATCACCAGGGTCAGAGGTTTCAGCACCTTATACATCTGCTGCTGTAAATGACCTTCCGTTTTCATCACCAGCCAGCCGCAGCCGAGCAGGGCATACGCGATCACCAGACCGAAACCGCAGAACAGCGGGAACGGCGCCAGCCAGTCAAAGGCACCGCCGGTAAAGGCGCGGTTTGCAACCGGAAAACCTTCAATCACGCTGCCGACGACTACACCCTGTACAAAAGTGGCGATAACTGAGCTGATCAGAAACGCGCGATCCCAGAAATAACGGTGATGTTCATCTGCTTTAAAGCGGAATTCAAAAGCCACACCACGGAAGATTAACGCGACCAGCATCAGTGTCAGCGGAATGGCGAGTGCATCCAGAATCACGGCATAGGCCAGCGGGAAAGCACCGAACAACGCGGCCCCGCCCAGCACCAGCCAGGTTTCGTTACCGTCCCAGACCGGGGCGACACTGTTCATCATCAGGTCGCGGTCAGCATTGCTTTTCACAAAGGGATAGAGGATGCCGATACCGAGGTCAAAGCCGTCCATTACGATATACATCAGCGTACTGAATATAATAATGACGAACCAAATCAGGGGTAAATCAATGCCCATGAGACACCTCCGGCGCGATACCTTTGCGGATCAGTTTCATCATATAGATGTAGCCGATACCAAACACAGAACCATAAACAATAAAGAAGATCAGCAGGCTGATGCTCATATGCATCTCACCGTGTGCTGAAACGGCATCCGTTGTGCGCTGTAACCCGTAAACCACCCACGGCTGACGGCCGATTTCAGTCACAAACCAGCCCGCGAGAATCGCGATAAGCCCGGACGGTGCCATCCATAACATAAAGCGCTGGAAAGGCCGGGAATCATATAAACGCCCCCGGTAACGCAGCCACAGGCTCAGGGCGGCAGCCAGCAGCATCAGCATGCCGAGGCCGGCCATCACGCGGAATGACCAGAACACGGCGAACACATTGTCCGGTCTGTCTTCCGGCGGGAACTCGGTCAGTGCGGGCACCTGTTTATCAAGGCTGTGTGTCAGAATCAGACTGGCCAGCCCGGGAATTTCCACGGCATAGCGGGTTTTTTCCTGTGCATTATCCGGAATACCAAACAGAATCAGCGGTGTGGCCTCACCGGGTTTGTTCTCCCAGTGACCTTCCATTGCCGCAACCTTAACCGGCTGATGTTTCAGTGTGTTCAGCCCGTGCGCATCACCAATCAGTGCCTGGAGCGGTGCGAGAACCACAATCAGCCACAATGACATGGAAAACATCTTTTTCATGGCACCGGATTTGTTGCCGCGCAACAGGTGCCAGGCGGCAGAAGCAGCGATAAAGAAGGCGGATGCCAGAAATGCGGCGGTTGTCATATGCAGCAGGCGGTACGGAAAGGACGGATTGAAAATCACCGCGAACCAGTCCACCGGCACCACAACACCGTTTATTACTTCGTGCCCCTGCGGGGTCTGCATCCAGCTGTTGGAGGCCAGGATCCAGAAAGTGGACATCAGTGTACCGAGCGCAACCATGCAGGTGGCGAAATAGTGCAGCTTTTCACCGACACGGTTCCAGCCGAACAGCATCACGCCGAGGAAACCGGCTTCCAGGAAGAACGCAGTCAGTACTTCATAAGTGAGCAGCGGACCGGTGATTGATCCCGCAAACTCAGAAAAGAAACTCCAGTTGGTACCGAACTGATAGGCCATCACCAGACCGGAAACCACCCCCATACCGAAATTCACGGCAAAGATGGCTGACCAGAAATGAAAGAGCTTTTTGTAATCCTCATTGCGGGTTTTCAGCCACATCCCCTCAAGCACCGCCAGGAATGACGCCAGGCCGATGGTGATTGCAGGGAAAATGATATGAAACGACACAGTGAAGGCGAACTGAATTCGCGCAAGCTCAAGGGCACTTAACCCAAACATTGTGACCTCTCGTTGTTATAGCTATGTAAATGATAATTACGCAGATGAAATGTGTGGCACAGTACACCATGAGTTGCTAAAGTATAATAGTGACAATTAGTCATGAAATGTCCATAACAGTTTTACGGAGAGCGCTCCATGACACGCTACGAACAGTTAGCAGAGCAGATAAAACAGCAGATCGAAGATGATATCTGGCAGGTTGGTGACCGGCTGCCGTCATTACGGGAAAGTGCCAGACAGTCGGGACTGAGCCTGATGACTGTCGTACAGTCGTATCAGTTACTGGAGAGCCAGGGATGGGTGGTGGCCCGTCCGCAGTCCGGGTATTTTGTCGCCAAACGCGCCCCGGCGTTTGCCCAGGCCAAAGGTGGTCTGGGTATGCACCTGAGTGAAAATGTGGAGATCAACGCCTCGCTGTTTGATGTCCTTCAGGCCTGCAAAGACCCGGCCATTATTCCGTTCGGGTCGGCATTTCCCGATCCTTCGCTGCTGGTGCAGCCGAAGCTCTCCAAAGCGCTGGGTGCAGTGGCCCGTCGCATCGCACCGCAGAGCGCGGTGGTCAATATGCCGCCCGGCAATGAAAAACTGCGGCGTAATATTTCCCGGCGCTATGCCGCACAGGGGATCCATGTCTCACCGGATGATATTGTCATCACCGCCGGAGCAATGGAATCTCTGTCACTGAGCTTACAGGCGGTCACAGAACCGGGGGACTGGGTGGTGATTGAATCACCGGCATTTTACGGCGCATTGCAGGCAATTGAACGTCTGCGCCTGAAAGCGGTGGCGATCAAAACCGATCCGCAGACCGGGATTGACCTTGATGCGCTGGAAGAGGTGGCAGGGCGCTATGATATCAAAGCCTGCTGGCTGATGACGCACTTCCAGAACCCGCTCGGCGGCACCATGCCGCCGGAAAACAAGCGGCGGCTGGTGGAGATCCTGACGCGGCATGAAATCGCGCTGATAGAGGATGATGTCTACAGTGAGCTCTGGTTTGGCAGCAATGCGCCGCAACCGGCGAAAAGCCTGGATAAAGATAACAATTTCTTCCACTGCTCCTCGTTTTCCAAATGTCTGGCGCCGGGCTTCCGCGTCGGCTGGGTGGCGGCCGGTAAACATGCCCGGAAAATCCAGCAGTTACAGATGATGAGTACGGTATCCGCCAGTATGCCGACACAGCAGGCGATTGCGGAATATCTCGGTCAGGGCGGTTATGATGCGCATCTGAAAAAACTGCGTCAGCAGCTGGAGCAGCGCCAGCACCGGATGCTGTATGCCATCAGCGAATATTTCCCGTCAGATGTGAAGGTCAACTGCCCGCAGGGCGGCTATTTCCTCTGGCTGGAATTTGAACCACCGTTTGATGCCGTCAAACTGTACCGTATGGCACTCAATGAACAGATCAGCATCGCGCCCGGCTCGATGTTTTCCACCAGTGACCAGTTTAATCACGCCTTCCGCCTGAACTGCTCATTTGAATGGAATGAGCGGCTGGATAACGCCATGAAAGTGCTGGGGCAGCTGTGTCATGTACTGAAGAAAACACAGGGGTAATACAAATTTGTCATGGCACAGATATAAAAAAGGGCACTTTTCAGTGCCCGTTTTGCTGATTACGCTGACTTTCCGCAGATTAACTGAATGCCAGGCTCATTGCAGCGGTGGCCAGTAATCCCCCGGCAACGCCTTCACCGATACGGCGGCGTTTGTCGTTATATTCCCCTTTGCTCATCTGGCCGAAAATCAGTGCCACACCGCTGTAAACAATGGCACAGCTGGCGATATACACACCGGATAACAACAGGGACTGCATCGCAACACTCTCACTGCCGGAAATAAAGTTCGGCAGGATAGCAAAGTAGACCAGCAGGCCTTTCGGGTTCAGGAAGCTGGTAAAAAAGCCTTTGGTGATAACCGATTTTGCTGCCGGCTGCATCGGCGGCATTTCGCTCTTGTGCATGGCAGACATCACCATACGGAAAGCCAGATACGCAATATAGGCCACGCCGAACCAGCGCATGCCGTTAAACAGAACCGGGGATGCCACCACAACGGCTGCCAGCCCGAATGCCGCCAGAATGGAATGCATACCGTAACCCAGCAGCACGCCCATGTTGGCTTTCAGTGCCGCGCGGGAACCGCTGGCGAGACCTTGTGATGAAACGAATAAAATATCGGGTCCGGGAGCAAATACAATGGGTAACACGGTTGCGCCAAACACCATCAATGTATTTATGACCATACGACACCCCAAGTTCAAAAAATATATGAATAATTCACAATCTGTTGAATATTAAGAATTTAATTCAATATTGTGACGTCATGATTTGTTATGCAAATTATACGGGGCTTTGCGGGAAATTAGGTTGTTAAATTGACCCGAAAAAACTATTCTTAGCAATATTATTGCGCGGAAACTATCAGGTGGTGATTTAAATGTCAATTGAACTGGATAAGATGGATCGGCGGATCCTGGACCAGCTGCAACGTAACGGCAGAATGCAGAATGTGGAGCTGGCACGCGAAGTGGGGCTCTCTCCGTCACCCTGTCTGAGACGGGTACGTCGTCTGGAGGAAACCGGCGTTATCAGGCGCTATGCGGCGATTCTGGACGGCAGCAAGATAGGCGCTGGGCTGATGCTCTATGCCCGTATCTGGTTTAAGGGGCAGGACGCACAGACTATCAATGATTTTGTCGCGGCCATTAATGAAATGCCGGAGATTGTGGAGTGTCATCTGATGGCCGGTGAATGCGATGCGATGATCCGCATTGTGACCAAAGACCTGACCTCATACCGCCGCTTTCATGCCGATCATCTGACACAAATCCCAAGTATTCAAAGCGTTAAAACGGAAGTGCCGATGGAAACCCTGAAGGTGACACACGCGTTACCCCTGTAAACTGTGAGGATTATCACGAAAAGCAACAGAATTGTGCACTCATGCAGGTTATAAGCAACAGGATTGCGCAGTGATTTTGTGATGAGGGTCAAATCAGAGGCAAAGAAAAAGGCGCGTTAAAAAACGCGCCTCTGCAGATAAAACCAGAATATTATACTTCGGACATCAGTTGCCGGTAACGCTGATCATCATGATACAACTGATGGAATACGCGGTATTTGGCATCATAAAACTGTTTGATGCTCTCTGTCTGCGGTGTCACGGTTTTGCTGATCCGGCTCATGGCCTGCATCGCTTCCGGGATAGAGGCATAAAAGCCCGCAGCCACAGAGCCGAGCATGGCCGAACCCAGCAGAACCGCTTCACTCTCTTCCGGCAGCAGCATGGCGCATCCGGTGGCATTAGCGTGTTCCTGAATAAAGATCGGGTTCTTGGTGCCGCCGCCGCAACCCATGATGGTATCAATGGCATATCCGGCTTTATTCATCTCTTCAATGATATGACGGGTGCCCAGCGCAATCGCCTGGATGGTCGCCAGATAAATCAGCGCGAGATCATCAAGGGTCTGGGTCATACGCAGACCGGTCACCACACCGCGCAGATTCGGGTTTGCACGCGGCGAGCGGTTGCCGTGGAAATAAGGCAGCACATGGATATGCCGTGTCAGCAGGGCAATATCCTCTTTTGAACCCGCCAGTGCCAGCAGGCGGTCGTTGAGGAGCTGATACACCGTCTGCTGGTTCTGTTCAGCCAGTTTTTTCGCGTCACTGTACTGCGGGTGTGACGTGATCATATGGTCGATCAGCGCGCCGGTTGCGGATTGTCCGCCTTCATTCAGCCAGTAACCCGGAATCATAGCACTGTAATAGGCACCCCAGATCCCGTCGATAAAGCGGGCATTTTTGGATACCGCCATATGACAGGATGAAGTACCGCCGATCAGCGCCAGCCGGGTGTTGAAATCCGGTTGTGCGCCGGTGGCATCTGCGGCACCCAGCACGCCGATACCGCCGGCGTGTGCATCAATAATCGAGGTGGCAACCGGCGTGCCCGGGATCAGCCCCAAATCTGCCGCTGCGTTTGGTGTCAGGCCGTTACCGACCGGCTCACCCATCGGGCGGATTTCGCGGCCGATAATCTGCGCATCGTTTTCCAGAAGATCTTCCAGGCCAATCTGGCGGAAGAAATGGGTATCCCAGCGATCTTCATGGCCGAGGTAGGTCCATTTACACACGGTGGAGCAGAGTGACCGGCTGTTGGTATAGGTTGCTTTCCAGGTCAGAAAATCCGGCAGATCAAAGAAATAGCCCGCTTTCGCCCAGGTGGTCGGCATGTTCTGCTTCAGCCATAACAGTTTCGGTGTTTCCATCTCCGGCGAGATGCGGTTGCCGACATACGCCAGCACCGGATGTTTGGTGTCATTGATCCGCTGCGCCTGACTGATAGCCCGGTGATCCATCCACATAATAATGTTCTGCTCGCTGCGGCCGGTCGGGCTGACCGTCAGCGGCTGACCCTGTTTATCCAGCACCACCAGGGAGCAGGTGGCATCAAAACCGAGGCCTTTGACCTGAATCGGGTCGATACGTGCCTGTGCCACCGCATCTTTTACCGCGAGGCACACACTGCGCCAGATATCATCGGAGGATTGTTCCACATAATCCGCCTGTGGTTTGAACTGACGGATATCCCGCTTTGCTTCGCCTTTTTTGCGTCCGGCAGCATCAAAAACCCCGGCCCGGGCGCTGCCGCTCCCGACATCCACACCAATAAAATAGACACTCATAATCCGCTCCCTTATGACCGGGCTTTCTGCAATGCAATAAATAAGATAAGAATACCGCCCCACAGTGCCATGATGAGGTAACTGCTGACACCCAGCAGGTTCAGGCCGCTTTCCAGCATCTGTAAGACAAACAAGGCCAGCACAATGCCGATAATGCGTCCGAAACCACCGTCCGGGTTCACGCCGCCGAGCACAGAGGCGAGAATAGCGATCAGCAGGTAAGACTCCCCGTATCCCGCTTTGGCGGAGTTAAACTTAGCCATCATAATAATCGCGGCCACCCAGCACAGAACAGATGAAATCACATACACCGCCATAATGGTTTTCTGTGTATTCAGGCCGGAAAAACGTGTTGCTTTCTCATTGGAACCCATCAGATAAACGGTACGGCCGAGCGGCGTATATTCCAGTAATCCCCACAGCAGGAACGCAAACAGCAGGAACAGGATCAGCGGCATCGGAATACCGAGAAGGGTACCGTTACCGAGCCACAGCAGTGACGGCGGGAAGCCGGAAATCACGGTACCGCCGGAAATAAGCACATTCAGACCGTTGATTAACGTCATCATCCCGAGGGTGGCGAGGATCGGAGACACGCCGACAAAGGCAATCAGGAAACCGTTGATCAGCCCGATAATCACGGCAGTGATCAGCCCGGCCAGCAGGGCAGGCAGTAACATGGCGCCATCACCCGGACTCATGGCCATCACACTCGCCATCACCAGCCCGCAGGCATTGGTGGTCGCGATAATGGACAGGTTGATCCCGCCGGTCAGCATACAGACAGACATCGCCAGTGCCAGCATACCGAGCAGCGGCATCTGGGACGTCATTGACTGGAAGTTGGAAACAGAGAAAAACGCACCTGCATTAAACATCCCCTGCAACAGCAGGATAGCGGCCATGATCACCAGCAGGTAAATAATGTTGCGGTCACTCCGCAGATTCAGCATTGACATCATGACAGATGACCTCCCGTAGCGGCACGGCGTTTTTCGTTATACGCGGTGAAACTGATACTGATAACAATGATAAGCCCGGTCAGTACGGTGTGCCAGTAAGACGGAACACCGGCCAGGGTCAGGCCGTTTTTGACAATTGCCAGCAGGGCAACCCCGAGGATCACCCCGGTAAGAGAGCCTTTGCCGCCGGTCATACTGACACCGCCTAATACCACGGCTGCCAGCACTGTCAGTTCAAAGCCCATCAGGGCATTCGGTGCAACGGACTGGGTGATCTGCGTCTGCACCACAGAAGCAATCCCCGCCAGCGCGCCCATATAGCCGTAAACAAACAGCATCACGCCGAGAATACTGATACCGACACGCTTTGCGGCATCCGCATTACCGCCGACCGCATAAATCTGACGGCCGATGCGGGTTTTGCTCATCAGAAAGCCGGTGAAAATAATTACGGTGATCAGGGTCAGGATCGGCAGGGACAGGCCGTAGTCATAACCGTCGCTGCCGGTAAATGACATCACCTCAACCCCATCCATAAACCACTCCGGGAAGCCGTACAGCCATTCGCCGTTGGTGAAATAGATCAGCAGGCCGAAAAAGACGTTCAGGGTGGAAATGGTGATAATAATAGACGGTACTTTCAGGCGGTAAATCAGCAGGGCGTTGATCAGCCCCAGCAGTAAACCAACAACCGCTGCGATAGCAAAGGCGATAAAGAAATTGCCGCCCTGTGACAGCACATACGTCGCCATCACATACTGCGCGGTGGCCGCCGTGGCCGGGAAGGAGATATCAATCCCGCCGGAGACCAGCACCACAAACAGACCACAGGCCATAATCGCCAGAATGGCGGTGCTGGTGGTCATATCAAACACATTGCCCAATGTCATAAAATCTTCATTGGTGATGCTGAGAAACACACTGAGCAGCACAATTAATACCGCCAGCCAGAACTCATGATGTGCAAACAGATGACGACATGACTTAAGCATTAACCGCCTCCGTGATTGCCTGCTCCGTTGTGGTTAACGGATTGAACTCATGGGTAAAACGACCTTCTTTCATCACAATGACCCGGTGACTGTTATAGAATACTTCAGGAATTTCATCACTGATCATTAAAATCGCCATGCCTTCGGCGGCCAGCATTCTGATGATCTGATAAATACTCTCTTTATTGGCGACATCCACGCCGACTGTCGGGGAATCGAGGATCAGAATATCCGGTTTTGCCGCAATCCACTTGGCGATCGCAATGCGCTGGGCATTCCCGCCGGACAGACTGGTGACCGGCAACGCCGGATCGGACACTTTTATCTGCAGTGCCTCAATCAGTCCGCTGACCAGTTCATGCGCCCGGGTGTGATCGAGCAGTCCGCCTTTGCGGGTCAGACGCGGCAGCATCACGGAGGTGGTGTTGTCGTGAATGGACTGCGCCATCACCAGCCCCGTGCTCATGCGGTCTTCCGACACATAGCCTATGCCGTGGTTAATCGCATCCCGGTTGGAGTGCAGCTTAACCGGTGAACCGTTGATCAGCAGGGTGCCGCTGTCCGGTTTCGTCATGCCGAACAGTGACAGACACAACTCTGTGCGTCCGGAACCGAGCAGCCCGGTAATGCTGACTACTTCGCCGGCATGCAGCTTCAGGTCAATATCATAAAATTGATGTTGCTTTGTCAGTTTCTCTGCGCTGAGACGTAAGAGTCCCCCGGTGTTGTACGCAGAAAGCGGTGTGAACTCGAAACGCTGACCGGTCATAAGATATGCCAGCTCATCGCTGTTCATCTTATCCGCATCATAAGTTCCGATCAGTTTCCCGTCACGGATCACGGAGATCCGGTCGGAAATTTCCATCACTTCATCCAGTTTATGGCTGACAAACACCACGGTGACGCCGTTGGCTTTCAGATCAGCGACCACGCGGATCAGCTGATTGACTTCACTGCGCGTCAGTGAGGCTGTCGGTTCATCCATAATTACCAGCCGGGCGTCATTTGCCATCGCGCGGCAGATAGCAACCAGCTGACATTCAGCAATGGAAAGTTGTTCAACACGTTTATGCAGGGGCAGGGACAAGCCAATACGGCTGATAATTTCCTGCGCCTGTTTCATCTGGCGGCGGCGGTTAGCCAGCCCTTTGTACCACTTAACATGTTCCTGAATCACAATGTTTTCAGCAACAGTCAGGTTAGGAAAGAGCGAGAGATCCTGGTAAATCACCTGGATACCCTGCTCAATAGATTGCTGCGGGGTTAACCTGTTGTAGCTCTGCCCGTTAATAATAATTTCTGCGCCCTTTTCCGGCGGATGAACCCCGGAGATCACCTTGAATAAGGTACTTTTGCCGCAGCCATTCTTGCCGGCGAGACAATGAACCTCACCCCGGTTAAACGTCAGATTTATATTATCGAGTGCAATGACGGAGCCGAAGTGTTTGGAAACCTGTTTTAAGGTAATCAGTGCGTCTTTTGACATATACCAGCCCATGACAGGGCAGCACGGATGCTGCCCTTTTTAACAAAAAATGAAGAAGGATCAGAAACCGAGCGAGGTGGCGTTATTGCCGTCAACTTCCAGGATTTTATTGAATTTTATCACCTGTTTCTGAGTATCGATTTCAGCTTTACCCAGATCTTTGACTTCCACACCGTCAGTTACTTTTTTGCCGTCCAGCATATCTTTGGAGACAGACACCAGCGCGTAACCCGCATCAGCCGGGTTCCACAGGAAACCTTTCTTGATTTCGCCGCCTTTCAGATACGGTGCAGCCTGTGCAGGCATCAGGATACCCGCGGTGCTGATTTTGTTTTTCGCACGTTTTTTCTTGATGGCCTCACCGGCACCAATCAGGCCCAGTGAACCGTAAGAAACAATCCCTTTCATTTCAGGATGGGCTTTCATCAGGTCATTGGTTGCCGCGAAAGAGGCATCAATGCTTTCGGCAACCGGCATACGGCTGGTCACTTCAAACATTTCCGGATAGGTTTTCTTCTGATACTCAACCGCCAGGTTTGCCCAGTTGTTGTGCAGAGGAACGGTCAGGGAGCCGACATAAATCACATAGCCGCCTTTGCCGCCCATGTTTTTCGCCAGTTCATCCATGGTTGCTTTGGCATAAGCATCGTTATCGATAGTTTCGATATCCCAGTCAGCGTTATGGCCATCCGGTGCTTCGTGAGTCAGCACAATGATTCCCTGTTCGCGGGCTTTCTTAAAGACCGGCTCAAGAACAGTCACGTCATTCGGTACCACGGTGATGGCATCAACTTTCTTGGCAATCAGGTCTTCAATGATTTTTACCTGCTGAGCCGGATCCGGCGTGGAAGGCCCGACCTGGTAAGCATTGACGCCCAGATCTTTTGCCGCCTGCTGAACCCCTTTATCCATCTGGTTAAACCACGGAATCCCGGAGACTTTGACGACGTTGACGATTTCGTATTCTTTTGCCATGACGCTGGCGGAAAAGAGTGCAACAGATAATGCCGCAACTTTAAAAAATGATTTCTTCATCGGTAATAACCCTTTTTATATGGATACAGAGAGTGTTGCAGGGAGACCAAATAGAAGCCTGACTATAGGAGCAGGAATGATAAAAAGGGGAGGAAGAACTTAAAAATGTGATCTGTGCCCATTATTGATATATGTGTGTTATTAATTTGATAACAAATTGTTTCAGTTAACGATGATTGTAATTAAATTACATGAAACCATATCAATGAAACGTAAAATTAACAAAATAACCCACAAATAGAAACAATTCATGCGTTTTATTATTGCCATACGGAAAGTATTTTTATTGACATTTGTGAAAATACTTACGGATTACGA
Source organism: Morganella sp. EGD-HP17 (assembly GCF_000512315.2). NCBI lineage: Bacteria > Pseudomonadati > Pseudomonadota > Gammaproteobacteria > Enterobacterales > Morganellaceae > Morganella > Morganella sp. EGD-HP17. Next base: position 134,969 of record NZ_AZRH01000005.1, on the reverse strand, counting down.
TAAAATCGCGCTGAACCGATTGTTTGTAATGCAACAATGTAATGTGTTTCATTTTAATGTAACTTAAATCACAAAATAAAATCAGCAGGTGATATTAATTCTGAAATAAAACAACACAAACAACAGATGTGATTTACTTATTATTTGATTTTACTGTAATTTTCGCTGGTGGTTGTTGAAACGTATCACAGAATAAAACTGAACTCCTGTGGTTTCACAATCGTCCGGTAATCCTCTGCATTCAGCACAATGGTTTCTGTCAGCGTTCCGGCATTGAAGGCGATATCGGTGTAGCGTTCAAACAAAACCGGGTCAATCACCAGCTCCAGTTCCGGATTAAATGTAAAAGGTGCCAGTGCCCCGGGGACACAATCAGTCAGTGTTTTCACCTGTTCAGCGGTGGCAAAGGAAATCTTTTTCGCACCGAAAAAACCGGCCAGTTTTTCGCCGTCAATTTTTTCATCTCCGGGCAATACCGCCAGCACATTTTTCTTCACGCCGTTGCCTTTCACTTTTAACACCACGGCTTTGGTGCATTGCCCCAATTCAACACCGCGCACCTGAGCCACTTCATCAGAGGTAAAACCGAGTGCATCATGGCTCATGATTTCATAGCGGGCATGGTGATTATCCAGAAGGGTGGTGATTTTGCGGAGGATATTATCTGATGAAGACATACGGCTTTCCCTGTTTCTTATTTTGACTACCGGTCACGGTAATCAAAAATACAGGGAAAACCAATGTGTTTGCGTCCGGAATGTGATGTGAACTACGGCCAGTTACGCCAGAAACTGACCGATAACAGCACCAGCAGGGTATAAATCTCCAGACGGCCTAATAACATGGCGAAACAGAGCAGGTATTTTGCCGCCGGAGAGATCTCCCCGAACCCGGGGGCTGTTAACCCGAATCCCAGCCCCATATTATTAATACAGGCGGCGACACTGGCAAATGAGGTCATTAAATCGTACCCCATCAGATTAAGGCACCAGATAAAAAAGCAGGTACAAATAACATAAAGGAAGAAAAAGCTCAGAACGGAATTGATCAGCCGGTGCTGCACAACGGTATCACCGACTTTGATCAGGGTTTGTGCTTTCGGGTGGATCAGGGAATAGACTTCCCGCCAGCTCTGTTTGGAGAGAATTAAAAACCGGATCGCTTTTATTCCGCCGCAGGTGGAGCCGACACAACCACCGAAAAAACTGGCAAATAATAAGAGAACAATAATATGAGACGGCCACTGCGCATAATCACCGGTGGCAAGCCCGTTATCTGTCAGCATGGAACTGGTGAGGAAAAAAGCATGCACAAAGGATTCTTCGGCAGACGAATACATATTTGCCCGCCATACTTCAAAAAAGACCAGCCCGATAATCAATGCCGCCACGGCAAAATAGAAACGTAATTCCGTATTACTGAATAAGGGCTTCAGGCTGCGTTTTGCCAGCGCCACAAAATAAAGGGTAAAGTTGACGGCGGATAATAATGAAAAAGCCCCTGCCACTAACTCAATCGCGGAGCTGTTAAAATAGCCGATACTTTCACTGTAAGTGGAAAACCCGCCGAGAGAGACGGTCGACAGCCCGTGGCATAAGGCATCAAACCAGGTCATTCCGGCCAGTTTAAAAGCAACGGTGCAGCAAAATCCCAGTAATAAATAGGTGAACCACAAATTGCGGGCGGAGCTGGCTAAACGGGGCGTTAATTTCTCATCTTTAAACGGACCCGGCATTTCGGACTGATATAAACGCATTCCCCCGATACCCAGCAGCGGAAATATCGCCACCGCCAGGACAATAACCCCCAGACCGCCGATAAAATTAAGCTGGGCGCGGTAATATAAAACCGAGCGGGGCAAATCAGTGACATTGTGAAATACTGAGGCGCCGGTGGTGGTAATACCGGAAACACCTTCAAATAAGGCATCCTCAAAAGCCATATTCAGATGGTCATCCAGCCAGAACGGCATGGCGCTGATAACAGAAAATAACAGCCAGAATACCGCAATAACCAGGAAGCCGTCCCGCGTCTGTAATTGCAGCCCGGTGGTTTTACTGCGGTACCAGCACACTAACCCGGCCGGAAAGAAAATCAGGAAACTGCCGGCAAACGCGAAAAAACTCTGCTCCTGCGCAATAAGCGCAACCAGCATCGGTAATAGCAGTGTCAGGCTGTAAATCACTATCAGAAAACTGCTCAGATGGATAATGACTCGGGAACGGGTTGATATCACAGGATGACCACCGGATTTTCTAAAATAAACAGCAGATAATACGAAATAGCTGATAGTGAACTGATTGCCGCTGATTGTAAATTGTTTTCAGCTGAACAGCGCAGCAGGATCAAAAAAGGCTGCAACCGGCAGCAGCCTTCTGTCAGTATAACGGCACAAAAAAGCCATATTACATCGTTTCGTCAGCCCACACCCGCTGATAATCCGAACCGTCCGTCCGCCAGATTTCACGGACATTTTCACCGGCATACTTCAGATAATCATTTTCAGCGGAAAATTGCACAGCCAGCGCGGTTTCACATTCCGTGGTGATCCTGCGCGGCGCATCAATAACGGATGATGCCACGGAATCTTCCTGCAAACGGATTTTCAGCTTTTTTAATCCGTGCTGCACATGGAACAGGAACAGATAGTTATGAAACAGACCGTTATGCGGCATTCTCAGCTCCGGATTTTTTATTGGCAAGCCGGGTATAAATAATACCGACGGCGATGGTCAGTACCAGGCCAATAATAACAACCAGTTTGCCGTTTTCAGTCACACCGGCAGGGCTTGAGGCATAGGAAAAATTATGCGCAAAAGCCGCAACGGTCAGCATCCCCAGCACGCTGACAGCCGCATCGGTATTACCCTGTCCGGCATTGGCTAATTGCCGCAGCGGGCAGCCGGTAATAAAGACACCACATAATCCGACCAGTGACATGGAGAGGAAATTCCACAGCCCGTCATTATGGGCAATCGGCTGATTATCAAACCCGATATTGATTTTTCCGGTGAGCATATTACCGGCAATAACAACCAGCAGCAGGGCGAGAACGCCGATTGCCATCGTGTAATTGCGGGACAGGAAGATATTTTTAGCCATACCGATAAAACAGAAACGGGTACGCTGAATAATCACCCCGATAATAAGCCCGGCGGTTATTGCCATCCAGACCGGAGCATGAGCGGCTCCCGGCCCTTTGACACTGGATTTGAAAATGGAACTGTCGATAATAAACAGCACAAATAAGACCAGACACACCGCCGGTAATATTAAGCCTTCAGCGGCAGACTGCTGATAATTACGCGGTAATGAAAATCCTTTCTTAATAAACAGACTGCCGATACCAATACCGGCGACCAGGCCGAATAACCCGACAACCGCATTTAAATCACCGGCACCAATCCGCAGGATCATCCGCAGCGGACATCCTAAAAAAACCAGACAACCGGCCATCATCAGAAAACCGAGTGTAAAGCGGATAACCGGTGCAGAACCGGCCTTGGACTGAAATTCTTTAAAAATAACCGCAGCCCCGAATGAGCCGAGAATAAAACCAAAAATTTCAGGACGAAGATATTGGACGGTTTCGGTATTATGCAATCCCATACTGCCTGCACTATCCCGGATAAAACAAGCGACACAAACACCCATATTTGGCGGGTTTCCGTATATACCAAGGACTACAGCACTGATCCCTATAATAATACCGGAAATGATGATAATTATTTTTGTTGCGGACATTATATGACTCCGTTATGGAGATGTTATCTCCTGACTAATAGAACCTATTAAGCACAGGGTCAATGTACCGCAGTGACAAATAATATCTTTTACCCGGGTCAAAGATTTTGAAAGCAATAACTAATCTCCGTAAATTCACGGAACAATGATGCAGATAGTAAAATCATCCTGATGAAGGTTATCGCTGATAAAAAATTGAGATATAAAAGGTAACAACACTATTGTTTACAGCCATAATTTTTATTAAAATTTATTCTCAATTTAACTAGCGGATGATAAATAAAATGCCAATTTCATTTGAGACATCAATATCTTATGTATCATCAATTTTTAACAAAGAAATGGTTTTTATTTTATGTTTATCAATAACAATTGGCTTGTTTTATTATATAAGGAAGAAATCAAAATCAGGATTTTCTGTTGTCAGAAGGATATGGAGGGTTTGTATTGGGTTTAATTATAAGGATAAAAATGATTTTATTAATGATATATTAGAAATTGAAGAATTTAATTATTATTATAACACGAGTGCAGTATCGAAGCGGCAAAAAAAGAAATTTCAACATTGGGTCAGAAAGTTCGAATTGGATTTTAAATTAATATCTAAGCTTAAAAGCAACCTCTGCATTGAGAGATTAAAAATTAAAAAAATCAATAAGATATTATTTTTCTCCCTTCCGGTAGAGATTGCATTTTTGCTTACGCTGGTTTTTATTCCGGTTTTAAATATAGCCGTCAAACCTGCCGGATTGGTCAGTATCAATAATTCAGAGTGGTTTTTGATTAATAAAGATGGTGCCCGTGAATATCAGTATTTTGGCGGGAATACGCCAGCGTGGATAGTAAATAAAGATAACTGTTTATCTCCGGAAGAAATAAAATCAACCTTAGATAAGGATACGGTCACTATGATTTGTAACACCTTTGATAATAAATCAGACCAGGATTATCTTGTGAAATTAATAAAGGAACAACGATTGGTATATGGTTTTTTAGCTATAGTGATATTACTCGTATCAGTATTCCGATTTAAGTATATGCTGTTTTTATCATACACTCTGGATGCAAGAAAGATGCTGTTTAATAAAATAAAATTATATAAGAAACGGAAATAAATATATATCAGGTAAGGCATCCTCCCGGATGCCTTATGAATATAGATTACACATTAAACAGGAAATTCAGTACGTCGCCGTCTTTCACAATGTAATCTTTACCTTCTGCGCGCATTTTACCGGCTTCTTTTGCACCTTGTTCGCCTTTGTACTGGATGAAATCCTCAAATGCGATGGTCTGGGCGCGGATAAAGCCTTTTTCAAAGTCGGTGTGGATTTTACCGGCTGCCTGCGGGGCGGTTGCGCCGACAGGGATAGTCCATGCACGGACTTCTTTCACACCGGCGGTGAAATAGGTCTGCAGGTTAAGCAGGGCGTAACCTGCGCGGATCACGCGGTTCAGGCCCGGTTCTTCGATACCGAGGTCAGCCATAAACTCTTCGCGGTCACCATCCTCCAGCTCAGCGATATCGGATTCGATTGCCGCGCATACCGGCACCACAACTGAACCTTCTTTCTCTGCGATTTCACGCACCTGATCCAGATACGGGTTGTTTTCAAAGCCATCTTCATTGACGTTGGCAATGTACATGGTTGGTTTCAGGGTCAGGAAGCTCAGGTAGCGGATCGCCCCCATTTCTTCTTTATTCAGGTTCAGTGTGCGCAGCATCTGTGCGTTTTCCAGCAGCGGCAGGCATTTTTCCAGTACTTCCAGCTCCAGTTTCGCGTCTTTGTCGCCGCCTTTGGCGCGTTTCTGCACACGGTGGATAGCACGTTCACAGGTGTCGAGGTCAGCCAGCGCCAGTTCGGTATTGATGGTATCAATATCTTCTGCCGGGTTAACACGGCCGGAAACGTGAACAATGTTATCATCGTCAAAGCAGCGGACAACGTGGCCGATAGCTTCTGTTTCACGGATGTTGGTCAGGAACTGGTTACCCAGACCTTCACCTTTGGAGGCGCCTTTCACCAGACCGGCGATATCGACGAATTCCATGGTGGTCGGCAGAATACGCTGTGGTTTTACGATTTCCGCCAGTGCATCCAGACGGGCATCCGGCATCGGCACCACGCCGGTGTTCGGCTCAATTGTACAGAACGGAAAGTTCGCCGCTTCAATACCTGCTTTGGTCAGCGCGTTAAACAGCGTTGATTTCCCGACGTTCGGCAGACCGACGATACCACATTTGAAACCCATAAATTCTTCACCTTAAAAATGACAGCAGACCAAAACGGCCTGCAAGCACGTTAAATATTGCCGCCGATTATACACGGTTACGGATAAACAGACGATACCTGCGGCTCACTGACCGGCTTTAAATGTATGCAGACGTGAAATGGCTTTTGCCATGCCGTCTTTCATCAGCACATCGGTGCAGCGCACAGCTTCATCGATGGTCTCATCAATCAGTTGTTGTTCGGAGGCGGGGGGCTTGCCCAGTACAAAACCGACAACTTTGCTTTTATCACCCGGATGGCCGATGCCGATACGCAGACGATGAAAGTTCGGGTTGTTACCCAATTTGCTCTGGATATCTTTCAGACCGTTATGACCGCCGTTGCCGCCGCCGAGCTTCATTTTTGCCACGCCGGGCGGGAGATCCAGCTCGTCATGTGCCACCAGAATTTCATCCGGGGCAATCTGGTAAAAACCGGCGAGGGCACCGACTGCTTTGCCGCTCAGGTTCATAAAGGTGGTCGGTACCAGCAGGCGGACATCATTCCCCTGAATATTCAGACGCGCGGTATAACCGTAAAACTTACTTTCTGATTTTAATGACTGATTATAACGGCGGGCCAGTTCATCCACATACCAGGCACCGGCATTGTGGCGGGTTTGGGCGTATTCCGCACCGGGGTTGGCCAGCCCCACAATTAATTTTATCTGACTCACACTTGTATCACTTGTTGTTCAGGCAGGTTTTGACTGCAAAGAGGGCTATTCTACCCGTCACCCGCGCGGAGTACAAAAGAAACGTCCTTCCCGGACGGATGTGACTATTTGTGCAATAATTTAGCGATGAATTATTAAGTTTCGCTTTTTGGCACAATAAGCCAAATAAAAAGTTTTATTTTTGGTCTATGTGATCTCATACGCAACATATACGTATCAATTCGGGCTATAATCTATGTCAAGAAGGAATTCCTACTTTCGTACTTTGAGTTGTTAGCAGACAAAAGAGTGGCGGAGGTCCCTATGAAACGTAAATTATCCTTATTGCTCGGTAACCTGCTGATGGTTGTCGGTATGCTGTTGATGGTCGGCAGTATGGCCTTTACTGTCGGTGTCCTTATTTTTGCACTTCCTTTACCGGATATCTATTCCGAAGCCTCCCTGATGGGGATCTTTATCGGTGCCCTGGTGTGGCTGGGCGGAGCCGGTCTGAGCGGGCGCCGTGAATCCATTGCGGATAAATATTACTGGCTGCGTCATTTCCACAGCCGCTACCGCCGCCGGATGCCGTAAACGAAATATTATCGCTAACGGTTAAAATGCCTGCCAACAAAAAACCCGTTGTCTTCACAACGGGTTTAAGCACGCAATGTGTATACTGATTATGAAATCAGTGTTCGAACATCGCGGAGATAGACTCTTCATTACTGATACGGCGGATGGCTTCTGCCAGCATTCCGGATAAAGTCAGAGAACGGACTTTATTCAGTGCTTTGATTTCAGCTGATAACGGAATGGTGTCACAGACAATCACTTCATCAATCACAGAATCACGGATATTGTTGACCGCGTTGCCGGAGAAGATAGGGTGAGTTGCGTATGCAAACACACGTTTCGCACCACGTTCTTTCAGTGCTTCCGCAGCTTTGCACAGCGTGCCCCCGGTATCGATCATATCGTCAACCAGTACACAGTCACGACCGGCAACATCACCGATGATATGCATCACCTGAGAAACGTTCGCACGCGGGCGGCGTTTGTCGATGATAGCCATATCAGTGTCGTTCAGCAGTTTGGCGATCGCACGGGCGCGGACCACACCACCGATATCCGGAGAAACCACAATCGGGTTGTCCAGATCTTTCTGCAGCATATCTTCCAGCAGGATTGGGCTGCCGAAGACGTTATCAACCGGAACATCGAAGAAGCCCTGAATCTGCTCAGCGTGAAGATCCACTGTCAGCACACGGTCAACACCCACACTTGAGAGGAAGTCAGCGACCACTTTCGCGGTGATTGGCACACGCGTTGAGCGGACGCGGCGATCCTGACGGGCATAGCCGAAATACGGGATAACAGCAGTGATACGACCCGCAGAAGCACGGCGCAGTGCATCAACCATGACAACCAGTTCCATCAGGTTATCGTTGGTCGGCGCACAGGTGGACTGGATGATGAAAACATCACCACCACGCACGTTTTCATTGATTTGAACACTGACTTCACCGTCGCTGAAACGACCGATCGCAGCGTCTCCGAGGTTAGTGTACAGGCGGTTGGCAACACGTTGTGCTAGTTCCGGGATGGCGTTACCAGCAAAAAGCTTCATATCAGGCACGAGAAAAACCTCAGGCATGCGTCCAGAGAGATTGAATTGTGAACCTGAAAGCGTCCGGAGACGGAATCAGGGGCAATTACAGTAGACCAGCGCGGAACTGATGAAGCGGCGAAATGTTGACACCACGTGCCACAAAGCCCTTCACCCACGCCGGCGCGTTAATTAACACCTGTCGGGCGGCTGCCTGGTTTTCGAACTCTCCGAACACACATGCACCCGTACCGGTCAGGCGTGACGGAGTATATTGTAGCAGCCAGGAAAGAAGGCAATCAACCTCACGAAAACGTTTTCTTGCAATCGGTTCACAGTCATTTGCGTACGGAGCCTGTAATAATGCGGCCAGAGAGCGGATCGGCGTGTCGCGAATTAATTGCGGATCTGTGAAGATAAGCGGTGTCGGAACCGAAATTCCGGGGTGTGCAACCAGATACCAGCGTTCCGGCGGAGACGCAGGGTGCAGAATTTCGCCTATTCCTTCAGCAATTGCCGCGTGGCCCCGGACAAATACCGGGACATCCGCACCGAGCATCACACCCAGCTCTGCAAGCGTTTCGTCGGGTAACTGTAACTGCCAGTGATAGTTGAGAGCGATAAGCACTGTGGCAGCATTGGAGGAACCGCCACCGATACCACCGCCCATCGGCAGAATTTTTTTAACGGCAATATCCGCACCGGGTAAATCCGCTGTCAGGTGATGCTCCCGTGCATAAATCTGTAACAGACGGGCGGCGCGGATCACCAGGTTTTGCTCATCCGGTACGCCGGCAAGCGGGGTCAGCAGACGAATTTCACCGTCAGTACGTGGTGTAATTGTGACGCTGTCACCATAATCCAGAAACTGAAACAGGGTTTGCAGCGTATGATAGCCGTCCGCGCGGCGGCCTGTGATATATAAAAACAGGTTCAGCTTGGCGGGGGACGGCCAGGTCAGTGATGTCAGTTGAGTGTCCATGAATCCATTTTCAGCTTGATGCGGTTATCACCCTGTTCGATATCCAGGCGGTTCGGCAGTTGCGGGGAGACTTTTTCATCATAGGACTGATAAGTGACTTTCCACTTTTCCATGCCCTGAGCCCAGCTCAGCGCTTTCAGGTGATACTGATTGCTGATGGCATAGGACTGCGCGTCACCCGGCAGGCCGACAATCCACTGACGCAGATTTTCCATCGGGATAGTCATACCGGTCAGCTGGTAAATCATGCTGTCCGGATCATCACTGTAATATTTCTGACCTTTGTTATCGGTCAGCTGGGTCTGGCCGTCTTTGACAATCAGTTCCAGCTCGGTGCTGCCGACCGGGTTGGTGAGCAGCAGTTTGTAGTTGTCCGGGGAATACTGCTGCCAGAAGAAACGGGCATAGGTTTTCTGGGTGGTACCGATGTAGGCAAACGAGCCGCGCGTCTGATAACGCTGTAACTGATTTATTTGTTCTGTCTGTGCTTTCCAGCCGGCAGAGGTGGCGGAAACATCGCCTTTCTCTGTATTGTCGGGCAGGGTACAGGCGGCAAGTATCAGGCTGCACAGGGGCAGAAGCCGGATAAAGCGCGGTAATTGAATAGAGGCCACGTTGTAATTTCCTTTAACAACTTATAAAAGCAATAACAGTATTGTGCCTGTTTCAGTGGCTGTTTCCTACCTCTCTTACGCTGATTTACGCAATTATCCGCCCGGCTGACACGGCCTGTTGCGCACCGCATTACGTGCTTATTATCACTGTTTCCCGTTTAACGCTTTAATTGCGCGGGATCGGCTGCTAAAATGCATGCAGTTATCCTTAGTAAGGGTGTTGATTTCCGGTATACTTAACCGGTATTTTACACACTTACCCCGGTCTGTATTGCAGGATATGACTCTATTAGCTCTCGGCATTAACCATAAAACCGCACCTGTTGCCTTACGTGAGAAAGTGACTTTCTCACCGGACAGCATGGAAGCGGCATTAACCAATCTGCTCGAACAACCGTCCGTGAGCGGCGGCGTTGTGCTGTCTACCTGCAACCGGACAGAAATCTATCTCAGTGTGGATGAACAGAATAATCAGCGCGATCAACTGATTGACTGGCTGTGCCGCTATCACAACATCAACCCGCAGGAACTGATGTCCAGCCTTTACTGGCATCAGGATAATGAAGCTGTCAGTCATCTGATGCGGGTGGCCAGCGGGCTGGATTCCCTGGTACTCGGCGAGCCGCAGATCCTGGGGCAGGTCAAAAAAGCCTTTGCTCAGTCACAGACATACCGTTCACTTTCCCGTGAACTGGAACGCCTGTTCCAGAAATCTTTCTCTGTCGCCAAACGGGTGCGTACTGAAACCGATATCGGTGCCAATGCGGTATCGGTGGCGTTTGCCGCCTGTACCCTGGCGCGTCAGATTTTCGAATCCTTATCCAGACTGAATATCCTGCTGGTCGGGGCGGGGGAAACCATCGAGCTGGTGGCCCGTCACCTGAACGAGCACGGCGTAAAACACATGATGATCGCCAACCGTACCCGCGAGCGGGCCCGCGTGCTGGCGCAGGAAGTCAATGCAGAGGTGATCACACTGCCGGAAATCGACAGCCGGCTGGCGGAAGCGGATATTGTTATCAGCTCCACGGCCAGCCCGTTGCCGATTATCGGTAAAGGTATGGTGGAACGCGCCCTGAAAGCGCGCCGTAACCGCCCGATGCTGCTGGTGGATATTGCGGTTCCCCGTGATATCGAAGCCGATGTGGAAAAACTCAGTAACGTTTATCTCTACACTGTGGATGATCTTGAGGCGATTATTGAGCACAATCTGGCGCAGCGCCAGGTGGCGGCACAAAAGGCGGAATCCATTGTGGTGCAGGAAAGCGGGCACTTTATGGAATGGCTGCGCGCCCAGAGCGCGGTCAATACGATCCGCGAATACCGCGAACAGGCTGAAGAGATCCGCGCCGCCATGGCCGCAAAAGCCGTGGCACTGATTCAGCAGGGGCATGACCCGGAAGAGGTTATCAACCAGATGTCACAGCAGCTGACCAACCGCCTGATCCACTCACCAACCAAATCACTTCAGCAGGCCGCCGGTGACGGTGATACCGGTCGTCTGACTCTGTTACGCGACAGCCTCGGGCTGGAGCATCATTAACTTCCTCTATATATTTTTTAAGGTAGCAGACTACGAATGAAGCCTTCTATTGTCGCAAAACTGGAAGCATTGAAAGAACGTTATGAAGAAATTCAGGCGCACCTAGCGGACGCCGATGTTATCGCTGATCAGAATAAATTCCGTGCCTTGTCGAAAGAATATGCGCAGCTGACTGACGTTGCGAAATGTTTTGAAGCCTGGCAGACCATTCAGGATGATATCGACACCGCCCAAATGCTTCTTGATGATCCTGAAATGAAGGAAATGGCACAGGAAGAGCTGAAAGACGCAAAACTGCGGAATGAAACCTTAGAACAGGAATTACAGGTCTTATTACTGCCGAAAGATCCGGATGATGAACGCAACTGCTTCCTGGAAGTCCGTGCGGGCACCGGCGGCGATGAAGCGGCGCTGTTTGCCGGTGATCTGTTCCGTATGTACAGCCGTTATGCGGAATCACGCCGCTGGCGGATTGAGATCATGAACAGTAACGACGGCGAGCACGGCGGATATAAAGAGATTATTTTCAGAGTCACTGGTGAAAATGCCTACGGTAACCTGAAATTTGAATCCGGCGGCCACCGCGTGCAGCGTGTGCCGGAAACCGAATCCCAGGGCCGTATTCACACTTCAGCCTGTACTGTCGCGGTGCTGGCGGAAGTCCCGGAAGCGGAACTGCCGGATATCAACCCGGCGGATCTGCGCATTGATACCTTCCGTTCATCCGGGGCCGGTGGTCAGCACGTTAACACCACGGATTCCGCTATCCGTATCACTCATATTCCGACCGGGATTGTGGTGGAGTGCCAGGACGAGCGTTCGCAGCACAAAAACAAAGCCAAAGCACTCTCGGTGCTGGCCGCACGAATCAAAGCGGCGGAAGAGTCCCGCCGTCATGAGGCGGAAGCCTCTGAGCGCCGCAACCTGCTGGGTTCCGGTGACCGTTCGGATCGGATCCGCACCTATAACTTCCCGCAGGGACGGGTGACGGATCACCGTATCAACCTGACTCTGTACCGTCTGGATGAGGTCATGGAAGGTAAGCTGGATGCACTGATCCAGCCGCTGGTGAACGAATATCAGGCAGATCAGCTCGCCGCGCTGTCTGAGCAGGACTGATGACGTTCCGGACCTGGCTGGCAGAGGCTGTCAGCCGTTTAAGTCACAGCGACAGCCCGAAACGGGATGCGGAAATCCTGCTGACGTTTGTCACCGGCCGAACCCGCAGCTACATTATTGCTTTTGATGAAACCCCGCTCAGCGGGGATGAACAGCAGCGTCTTGAGGCGCTGCTTGTCCGCCGGGAGCAGGGCGAGCCGGTGGCGTATATCACCGGTGTGCGCGAGTTTTGGTCACTGCCGCTGGAAGTGTCTCCCGCCACACTTATTCCGCGTCCTGATACCGAATGTCTGGTGGAGGCAGCGCTGGAATTGTTACCGGCAGCATCCTGCGATATTCTGGATCTCGGTACCGGCACCGGCGCGATTGCGCTGGCACTGGCCTCTGAACGGCCGGATTGCCATGTGACCGGGGCGGATATCCAGCCGGATGCGGTGGCGCTGGCACAGCGCAATGCCGCCCGTCTGGGGCTGACGAATACAACCTTTAAAGAAAGTCGCTGGTTTGCTTCACTGCCGATTCATCAATTTGCTATGATAGTGAGTAACCCGCCATATATTGATGAGAATGATGAGCATCTGGTGCAGGGGGATGTCCGTTTCGAGCCGCGCAGTGCGCTGGTCGCCCCGCAGAACGGCCTGGCCGATCTGGCGGAAATCGCTGCGCAGTCCGCTCATTATCTGACACCGGGCGGGTGGCTGATTGTGGAACATGGCTGGCGGCAGGGAGACGCTGTCCGCGAACTGTTCCGGGAAAACGGATTTTACCGGGTGGAAACCCGCCGCGATTATGGCGGAAATGATCGGGTTACTTTAGGTCAACGGGAAGAGAAATGAAAAGCATTGCCGATTTTGAATTCAATGGTGCGCCGTTACTGAGCGGCATTATGTTAGTGTTAAAAACTGTCCGTCCGGATTTTGACCGGGAAAAGGCAGAAGCACACATCAATGAACTTATCCGTCAGACCCGTAAACGCCTCCCGCCGTATTCCGACGAACATACCTGTTTACAGACCCTGATCACACTCTTTTACCACAAATGGCAGTTCAGCGGCGCCAGCGGCGTTTATTCGCTGTCTGACACGCTGTGGCTGGATAATGTGCTGCGTACTCAGCGCGGCTCGCCGGTATCACTCGGCATCCTGTTTCTGCATATTGCACAGGCCATCGGTTTGCCGGTTGTGCCGGTGGTTTTCCCGACCCAGCTGATTCTGCGGGCGGATCTTGATGACGAAACCCTGTTTATTAACCCGATTAACGGCGATCTGCTGGATCAGCACACGCTGGATGTCTGGATTAAAGGCACAGTCAGCCCGGCGCATCACCTGACCGGGGATGATCTCGAAGAAGCCGAAAACAGCCATGTGGTGCGCAAATACCTCGACAGTATTAAAGTCGCGCTGATGGAAGAGAAAAAAATGGAGCAGGCACTGAAAGTCAGCGAAACCATTTTATTATTTGATCCGGATGACCCGTATGAAATCCGTGATCGCGGGCTGATTTATGCCCAGCTGGACTGCAGCCATATTGCAGTTTCCGATCTGAATTATTTTATTGAGCAATGTCCGCAGGATCCGGTATCTGAAATGATAAAAATGCAGATCCACACTTACGAACAGCAGCATATCGTTCTGCACTGATAAACGGATATCGTTTTACATATTTTCATAAACGCAATTTAATTGCCTCTGCCAAAAGGTTATACCATGCAACAGAAAGTCGTATCTATCGGGGATATTCGTGTCGGCAACGCGCTGCCGTTTGTTCTGTTCGGCGGCATGAACGTCCTTGAATCCCGCGATCTGGCGATGAAAATCTGCGAACATTACGTGACTGTCACGCAGAAGCTGAATATTCCGTACGTCTTCAAAGCCTCTTTTGACAAGGCAAACCGCTCTTCCATCAATTCTTACCGTGGTCCGGGCCTTGAGGAAGGGATGAAGATTTTTGAAGAGCTGAAAAAAACCTTCGGTGTGAAAATTATTACCGACGTTCACGAATCCTGGCAGGCACAGCCGGTGGCGGACGTGGTGGATGTGATCCAGTTACCGGCCTTCCTGGCGCGTCAGACTGACCTGGTAGAAGCCATGGCGAAAACCGGTGCGGTCATTAACATCAAAAAACCGCAGTTTATCAGCCCGGGGCAGGTTGGTAATATCGCGGAAAAATTCCGTGAAGGCGGCAATGACCAGATCATTTTATGTGATCGCGGTGCAAACTTCGGTTATGACAACCTGGTTGTGGATATGCTGGGCTTTAAAGTGATGGAAAAAGCGTCCGGCGGTTGCCCGGTGATTTTCGATGTCACACATTCCCTGCAATGCCGTGACCCGTTTGGTGCCGCATCCGGCGGCCGCCGTGGTCAGGTGGCTGAACTGGCCCGCGCCGGGATGGCCGTCGGCCTGGCCGGTCTGTTCCTGGAAGCACATCCGGACCCGGATAATGCCCGTTGTGATGGTCCTTCCGCGCTGCCGCTGGCAAAACTGGAGCCGTTCCTGCAGCAGGTTAAAGCCATCGACGATCTGGTGAAAAGCTTCCCTGAGCTGGATACCGAATAATTTCCGATGCAGCTTCACACAGTCGTTAACATGTTCGGCGCTGATCTTCAGCGCCGTTATGGCGAAAAAATCCATAAAATCACCCTCCACGGCGGCTTCAGCTGCCCTAACCGTGACGGCACCCTCGGGCGCGGCGGTTGTACCTTCTGTAATGTGGCTTCTTTTGCGGATGAAAATGCACAGTATGATTCCATTGAGGAGCAACTGAGCCAGCAGTCCGGCAAAATCACCCGTGCCAAACGTTATCTTGCCTATTTCCAGGCCTATACCAGCACCTACGCGGAAGTTGAACTGCTGCGTGAGATGTATGAATCCGCACTGACTCAGGCCGATGTGGTGGGATTGTGTGTCGGTACGCGGCCGGACTGTGTGCCGGAGGCGGTGCTGGAGCTGCTGCAAAGCTATCAGCAGCAGGGCTATGAGGTATGGCTGGAACTGGGATTACAGACCGCCCATGATAAAACCCTGAAACGTATCAACCGCGGTCATGATTTTGCCTGTTATCAGGCTACCACCCGGGCCGCCCGTGAACGCGGGTTGAAAGTGTGTTGTCATCTGATCACCGGTCTGCCGGGAGAAACCGCAGCCGATAATCTCATCACACTTGAGCGTGTGCTGGAGACCGGCGTTGAAGGCATCAAACTGCATCCGCTGCATATTGTGGAAGGCAGCACGATGGCAAAAGCCTGGCGGGCAGGGCGCTTGCCCACCATTTCCCTCGAAGAGTATGTCGCCACCGCAGGAGAGATAATCCGCCACACACCGCCGGATGTCATTTATCACCGCATCTGCGCCAGCGCACGGCGTCCGACCTTACTGGCACCGGACTGGTGCAGCAACCGCTGGCTCGGCATGAACGGCCTGTGGCAGTATCTGCTGGCAAACGGCGGCCAGGGCAGCGCAATCTGAGCGTGAATTACAGCCAGCGCCGTGTCTGCTGGCAATAGGCCGCCCATTCCTGTTTAAATTTTCCGGCAAGGAATTTTTCTTCCTGCGGGATGCTGAACAGATCGGTGATCAGCCAGAAAATAAGGCCGCCGATGAGAAAATAGTAAGAGTGGGTCAGCAGGGCAAAGCCGATACAGGCAGTGGTCAGCGCGAGGTAGACCGGATTGCGTGACAGACGGAACGGTCCGCCGGTGATGAGATGGGTCGCTTCGCCGAGCGGGTTCGGCGTGGTGTTATGGCGGCGGAAATACACCAGTGATGCACCAATCCAGCCGAGACTTTCCAGCCCGATCAATATGGCTAAAATGCCGCTCCAGCCGCTGAACTGAATCACCAGTGCATCTTTGGCATACAGCCAGATGGCTGCAACGGCGTTGATAATCAGCCAGTTAAGAAAGGGAAGACGGAATACGGCCATGATTTTTCTCCGGTAACAGATAAAGAAACGGCGGACATTACGCCCGCCGCTCTGTTCATTATAGCCTGATTACAGAGGTTATCATGCCTCTGATGTCACACCATCCATCAGCCCCAGTTCAATCAGTGCCTTACTGACCGACGGGTAAAAGCTGATTTTATTCTCAACCGGGACAATCCGTGCCCGCGCCAGGGTTTTCAGCGGCTGGAACGGAATATCGGTGACCACGATGTGTGTATCCACACCAGCTTCGTCAATAAAACGGCGGAAGGCTTTTAATCCACCCGCATCAAGTACCGGCACCGCATCCCACTGCATTACAATGGTGTGATATCCCGAACTTTTGACTTTCAGATCATCAAAAATCCGCTCGGCAGCGGCAAAGAACAGCGGGCCGTTAACCCGGACAACCAGAAGCCCTTTGTCGTGATCGGTATAGGAAGACTCACTCAGGCGCGTCATATTGGCGATACGGCGCATAAACAGCAGTGAGGCCAGCACAATCCCGACACTGATAGCAATGACCATATCAAACAGCACAGTGAGGCTCAGGCACAGCAGCAGCACGATAATATCGTCTTTCGGCGCGCGGCGGATAAGTTCAATGACTTTAGCCGCTTCACTCATATTCCATGCCACCATCAGCAGCAGAGCGGACATCGCGGCCAGCGGCAGATAAGAAAGCAGCGGCGCCAGGATCAGCAGAGTCAGCAGCACCAGCAGAGAGTGAATAATAGCAGAGACCGGCGATGTGGCACCGGCACGCACGTTAGCCGCCGAACGGGCGATAGCAGCAGTGGCGGTAATGCCGCCGAAGAACGGTGCGGTGATATTACCCAGTCCCTGACCCAGTAATTCGCCGTTGGAGTTATGTTTTTTGCCGGTCATACCGTCAAGCACCACCGCACAGAGCAGCGATTCAATCGCGCCCAGCATTGCCATCGAAAACGCTGCCGGCATCAGGGCGGTAATGGTGGCCCAGCTGAACACAAATTCTTTGCCGTCCGGGGTCGGTAAATTCCACGGCAGGATAAACTGCGGCAGAATCGGCGGGATCCCCGCACCCTGTGTACCGTCCGCCAGGGTATAACTGAAACGGGAGCCGATGGTGGCCGCTTCCATGCCGAACAGGGACAGCACCAGCATCACCAGCATCCCGGCAATTACAGCGGGAAGGTGTCCCGGCAGACGAAGTTTCAGTTTCGGCCAGTAGATCAGCACCAGCAGTGTGGTTACGCCAATCAGGGTATCCGACAGATTGATGGTCGGCATGGCTCTGACAAGGGCAATAACCTTATCAACATAGTTTTCCGGTACATGCGCCATGGTCAGACCGAAAAAGTCTTTCACCTGCATGGTGGCGATGGTGATCGCAATCCCTGAGGTGAAGCCGAGCACCACGGAAATCGGAATATATTCAATGAGTTTACCGAAACGCGCCAGACCCATTGCCAGCAGGATAATCCCGGACATCAGAGTGGCTATCAGTAGCCCGCCTAACCCGAACTGCTGGGATACGGGGTAGAGGATCACCACAAACGCGGCGGTCGGCCCGGAGACACTGAAACGGGAGCCGCCGGTCACCGCAATCACAATACCGGCGATAGCGGCCGTATACAGGCCATATTGCGGTGCCACACCACTGCCGATAGCCAATGCCATGGCCAGTGGGATAGCAATAATCCCGACGGTGATACCTGCAATGGTATCTTTTATCAGACGGGAAACGGAGTAAGGCTGTTTCCAGCACGAGTCAATTAATGCAGTAAAAAGAGATAATCCTTTAAATGTTGAAATTTTCATTTCCGGACAACTGTCACCTCTGAGTCATATGAAAAAAATAGGGAGACGCCAACGCGCATTAGTCTACGCAAAACAGGGAGAGATTTAGCTGAGATACATCAAATGACGCTGTATACAATAGCGGATATTAAAATAAAATCAAAAATATGAAGAAGTTAAGGTGTAATAAAACAGGATATTCTGCCGCCGGACCGGATAGCAGCATAAAAAAGAAAAAGCAGAAACGAAAAAAGCCTGCTGATTGCTCAGCAGGCTCTTCTCTTAAGATGGCGGTGAGAGAGGGATTCGAACCCTCGATGCACTTTCGCGCATACACACTTTCCAGGCGTGCTCCTTCAGCCACTCGGACATCTCACCGGGGTACTGTTCGTTGCGTTGATATCTCGCTGCAACGGGGCGCTACTATAGGGGAAGCGACGTAACCCGTCAATACACGCCATGAAAAAAAATGTGTTTTTTCGTTTGTTTAACCAAAAAAACAGCATATTGGTGATTAACATAGCAAATCCGCTGAAAACAGCGTACCGGCTGCCTGAAAAATGAACGCTGATTTTTTTTCCGGCGGAAAATCATCTGCCGGAAAAATATGCAGGTCAGTTAACAATAACAACATTTTAACGATACGAAAATCTGTCCGGGGCTTGAATTCTTTGCGTAATCCTATCAGGCTGGTAAAAAAACAGAGGAGCGCCGCATGAATATTATTTTCTACCATCCTTTTTTTGATTCTGAGTTGTGGATCAACGGCATGAAAAAACACCTGCCGCAGGCGGATATCCGCAAATGGGTTCCGGGTGATAACCAGCCGGCGGATTATGCCCTGGTGTGGTTACCGCCGCGTGAGTGTCTGGCCGGGCGGACCACCATGAAAGGGGTCTTTGCGCTGGGCGCCGGGGTGGATGCCATTCTGAAACAGGAACAGGCAAACCCCGGCACACTGCCTGCCGGGGTGCCGGTGATCCGCCTTGAAGATACCGGGATGGGGGCGCAGATGCAGGAGTACGCGGTTGCCAAGGCGCTGTGGTACTTCCGCAAGATGGATATTTATAAACGCCAGCAGGAGCAGCGTATCTGGAAAGCTCAGCCTGCTTTCACCTTTGATGAATTTGAAATCGGCGTACTGGGAACCGGTGTTCTCGGCCGTTCTGTGGCGGAAAAGCTGGCAGAGTTCGGATTTAAAGTCCATGGCTGGAGCCGGACACCAAAACAGATCCCCGGCGTGACCAGTTTTCACGGCAACGATCAGCTGGATGAATTCTTAAGCCACAGCCGCCTGCTGATCAACCTGCTGCCTGACACACCGCAGACCCGGGGGATCCTCAACCAGTCACTGTTCAGTAAGCTGCCGCAGAGTTCTTACCTGATTAACCTGGCGCGCGGTTCGCATCTGGTGGATAACGATTTACTGGAAGCCATTGATGACGGACAGATTGCCGGTGCCAGCCTGGATGTGTTCGCCACCGAACCGCTGCCGGAAATGCACCCGTTCTGGACCCACCCGCGGGTGGATGTCACGCCGCACATTGCTGCATTTACCATTCCGTCAGAGGCAATGAAAGCGATTGCCGCCAATATTGATCGGATTGAGCGGGGCGAAGCACCGCAGGGTGTGGTGAATATGGAACTGGGGTATTAATTCTTTACAGCGATAAGGACAATCCGGACAATAGCGGCAACTCAGTTAATAAGGATTTGAAGTATGAATGAATTTTCACTGGTCTGCCGCCTGCTCGGAACGCTGTTTAACCGCGCTCCGGCTGATCCTGTGCTGGCACCGGTTCTGACGATGATTAAGCAGGGGCAACTGAAAGCCCACTGGCCGCTGGAGCAGGATGCACTGCTGACACGGCTGGCTGAGCATTGTGACAGTGCGGAACTGGCAGCGGATTATCAGCAGCTGTTTACTGACGGGGCGGTGGCTCAGCACCGGTCGGACTATACCGGTGAACCGGAAAGTGAAGTCCGTCAGTTTCTCAGTGAGCGCGGTATGCCGCTGACTGATACGGTAACAGACAGTTTCGGGTCTCTGCTGCTGGCGGCATCCTGGCTGGAAGATCAGGCACAGGAAGATGAAGTCAGTGCGCAGACGGCGCTGTTTGCGGACTATCTGCTGCCGTGGAGTGATGCATTTCTCGGGAAAGTTGAGTCACATGCACAGCACGGCTTTTACCGCACCCTGGCTATTCTGACCCGCGAAGCACTGTCCGCGCTGTATGAAGAGCTGACAGAAGATGCAGAAGAAGACGAAAACGATGATTAATGTGTGACGTTGTCACATGTTATTTTTCAGGCCCGGTCAGATGACCGGGCTTTTTGTATCCGGCTCAGAACAGCCCGAGGAACCAGCCTGCTGCCAGGGTGATAAAGCTGAACAGCCAGATCCAGAAGAAGGAGTAGCGCAGATGCCGTCCCATATCCACCCCGGCAATCCCTACAGCCAGCCACACAGCCGGTGAGAACGGGCTGACAAAGGTTCCGGCGTTATTACCGATAGCCATGGCATACACCACATCCGCAGGGGGAATACCGGCGGACGCCACCACATCACGGACAATCGGCAGCAGGGCAAAGTAATAGGCATCGGTACTGGTAAAGATATCCAGCGGTACACCAATAAAGCCGATAATGATGTGGAACTGTTCCGCCATGTGTCCCGGAATAATCAGCAGCAGATCCTTAGCCACGGACTCCAGCATCCCGCCTTTATCCATAATCCCCAGGAATACCCCGGCGGACAGGATAATTGCTGCCATGGATAACGCCTGCGGGGCATGATGGTTAATCACTGCCACCTGATCTTTCGGTTTCGGGTAATTGACAATGAGAGCGGCGGAGAGCGCCAGCATAAAGATATACGGTGCCGCGAGCCACCCCAGAGCCAGGCTGAGGATCGCCAGCAGGATCAGCGAGATATTAATCAGAAAGCGCTGTGGTTTTTCCGTACCGTGTTCGTTATCCGCCTCATCATACAATTCAAGAAGCGAATCCTGCTCATACGGTGTGGTGCCGTATTGTGCCGCCCGGGCGATACGGCGTTTTTCCCGCAGACCAAACAGTGCGGCAACCAGCACCGATGCGGTAATACCGATAATTTGCACCGGGATCAGCGGCTGCCACAACACTGAGGCGGAAATACCGGTCACAGCAGATGCGCGGCCGAGCGGCCCGCCCCACGGCACCATATTCATCACCCCCATACTCATACACATCAGCAGCAGCATCAGATACGGGCTCATACCCAGCCGCCGGTAGATAGGCAGAAATGCCGGGATAATAATCAGAAAGGTTGCCGCACCGGAACCGTCGAGATGCACAACGGCTGCCACCAACGCAGTGACCATCGCCACAATTACCACATTTCCCCGGGTCAGCCCGAGCATCAGCCGGATAAACGGATTGAAGATATGCAGGTCTTTCATAATGCTGAAAAACAGAATGGCAAACAGGAACATTACCGCGACACTGGCAACTTTCTTGATGCCGTAATCAAAAAATTCAGTGATTTCAGGCAGAGAGTAGCCGGCCAGCAGGGCGCCGAGCAGGGGAATAACAGACATGGCAATTACAGGGCTGGTTTTTCCTGTCATCAGCAGAACGACAATAGAAATGATGATCAGCAGCCCAATCAGTGTCAGCATCAGATGATCCTTATCCGGAATAGTTATTTTCTGATGTTACTGAAAGAGATTAGGTGAGTGTTAAAAATGTTTATGAATTGTGAAATATATCATCAAAAAAGAATCCTGCAGATTCAGAAAAAAGCGCTCAATCACAAATTAATTTTATCTGTAACAGCAGAAAAATCAGTGTTTCGCTCTGTTTTACAGGAAGCGTACTGCAGATGCGTCAGAATGGGATAACCTGGTATCTTTTCGTATGCATTGAATTTTCGTCATATTCTTCTGCAAAACAGGAAGGTGATACCGTTCCCGGCGGGATAGTTAAGGAACGGTATCATAATTTAGTGAATTAATAATTTACTATCACAATTAAAATTTTTAATCGAAATTATTCGGTTAACGGGATAACGATCCGGCCCGGCCGGATTTCAATGCCCTTGGCAAACTTCTTCGCAGCCGCTTCGGCTGTATTATCGCCATTCAGCACATACACCGGGGTGATATTGAAAAAGGTGCTCAGTGTATGATTGAGATAAGGGATCAGCGCGGAAATCAGAGTATCCCATTTGTCCGGATCCAGCGTGTAATTGGTAATTTCAACATCCCGCATATAGATTGACCCGCTGGAGGCATCAAAATACGGTGCGGCGCTGAGGGACATCGAGATGGTGAAATCCCGTGAACCGAACAGCGAAACCAGCTTCAGCGAGCCGATTGCTGTCAGTTTTACTTTGCCCGGCTCTTCACGGCCAATTTCAGTGAGCAGTTTTTCCAGGGTAAAATCCGCATCTGCCACACCATCCATACCAATCTGTTTATTCAGATGGATATTCTCTGCCACCGCACTGTTAATGGTCTCTTCACTGACACTGATTTCGGTTAATTTATCGCAGCCGGTTAAAACCGTTGCTGCGACCAGTGCCGCGGTAAAAAGGAATAATCTCATCGGTATCTCCTGTTGTATACCACCCGATACTAACCTGTGCTGCGGCAAATCCCAAATATCCGGATCAATTTAATACGGCAGGGCTTATCTTCTTCGGGTTAAACTGGCGGTAAAGTGCTATCAGCGTAATCAGCCCGATTGTACCGAGTAAAAACCAGGGAAGTTCAGGTAATTGCATTTCTTTACCCAGATCATACAGCCAGCCGCCGCCGGTATAACCGATGGCACCGCCGAATGCCAGCCCCAGGCGGCGGAAGCCCATGTAACTGCCGCGTGCGCGCGGATCCGCCAGTGACGCGCTGAGGGTTTCCCGTGCCGGCTCGGCAATCACTGATCCTAAATAGAACAAACAGATAATCGCGAATAATACATGCAGTGAATGAGTCAGTGCGACCGGGAACATACTCAGGCTCATCAGGAATAAACCGGCCATCAGACGGGTTTCCAGCCGGAAGTGTTTTTCACTCCAGCGGGCCAGCGGATAGAGCAGAGTCAGTGATAATGCAGCCTCAATGGCATACATCCATTTCACCGCCGCCGGTGTGCCCGCCAGTTCGTTGACGATGATCGGGAACATCAGCATCACCTGCACGGAGAGAATGAAATAACCGGTCAGTGTCAGCACATAGCGGGAGAACCGTTTGTCACTCAGTACGCGGGTCAGCCCCTCTTTGACCGGGGTGCGGGTGGTGGAAATGCGGTAAGCGGGCAGCAGCCAGGCATTACACAGGGCGGTGATAATAAAGATTGCCGCGCCCACCCAGCAGACCAGATGAAAGTCATAGATAAGCAGCCAGCTGCCGAGCAGTGCCCCGAGTACCGCCCCGGCGCTGTCCTGCATCAGCAGCAGGGAATAGAAACGGCCGCGTTCATACGGGCGGGTCAGTTTGATTACCAGCGCAGTGCGCGGCGGGTCAAACAGCGTGCCGCCGATAGCCGAGAGAATACAGGAGAGCCAGAGGATCCACGGTTCATCCGCCATGGCCATCAGGGCGAAACCGCCGGCACGGAGAAACATACCGATGACGATCATCGGCTTGGCGCCGAAGCGGTCAGCAATCGCACCGCCGAATA
Source organism: Morganella sp. EGD-HP17 (assembly GCF_000512315.2). Lineage (NCBI taxonomy): Bacteria > Pseudomonadati > Pseudomonadota > Gammaproteobacteria > Enterobacterales > Morganellaceae > Morganella > Morganella sp. EGD-HP17. The sequence continues at coordinate 111,064 of NZ_AZRH01000005.1, read as the reverse complement.
TCCCCAGCCCCTGCTGGACAAGCTGGCGCAGCCCCAGAGCAAACCCGACCACAATCCCCGCCCAGCCGAGTTGTTCAACAAAACGGATGGAGATCAGCGGGAAGACCACAAAGAAGCCGAGAACAACCAGCAGGTTATCCACCAGCAACCAGTACTTACCCAGCGTCCGGGCTTGTCTGACAAGTGACATTCAGCACCACATTAAATATTGAAAGGAATAGAAAAAAGGGAGATGATTAGACCTTCTATTCTCTGCTTATTCAGCGTCTGATAACAGAGAATTCAGGATGATATTTTTTTATCGACGGAACGTGGTTAAGCACACCCTGACTACGGCCTTCTGAGAGAGGAATTATGTTGTTCGGCTACCGCGCGAATACGCCGCAGCTGCGTTTTAACACGGACAGAATGGTGGTCCGGCTGGCGCACGAGCGGGACGCGTACCGCATCAGTGAATATTACTGTGAAAACGAAGCATTTCTGAAACCCTGGGAGCCTCTCCGCGACCGCAGCCACTATCATCCTTCCGGCTGGTCATCGCGCCTGCAGCTGATGACGGATATGCACCGTCAGGGCACCGCTTTCCATTTTCTGCTGCTGGATCAGGCTGAAAATGAGGTGATGGGGGTGGCGAACTACAGTAATGTCATCCGCGGCGTGTTTTACGCCTGTTTTCTCGGTTATTCACTGGGAGAAAAATGGCAGGGGCAGCATTATATGCAGGAAGCCCTGGAGCCGACACTGCGCTATATGCAGCGTCAGCAGGGCATGCACCGCATTATGGCAAACTATATGCCGCATAATCAGCGCAGCGGACAACTCCTTGCCCGGCTCGGGTTTGAAAAAGAGGGCTACGCAAAAGATTATCTGATGATTAACGGCCGGTGGCGTGACCATGTTCTGACCGCACTGACCACCCCGGACTGGGTTAAACCACGATAACGGCGGGTTTTTCTGTTCCGCCCGCGTTATCGTGATACTATTTCCGCCTTTGTTATCTGACCAGCACACTCAGCATGAATTTATTGAAATCTCTCGCCGCCGTCAGCTCGATGACGATGTTCTCGCGTGTACTCGGCTTTATCCGCGATGCCATTATCGCCCGGATTTTCGGGGCATCGATGGCCGCCGATGCCTTCTTTGTCGCCTTTAAACTGCCGAATCTGCTGCGGCGTATTTTTGCCGAAGGGGCATTCTCCCAGGCCTTTGTGCCGATTTTATCGGAATATAAAACCCAGCAGGGCGAGGAAGCGACCCGCACCTTTATCGCCTATGTCTCCGGGATGCTGACACTGATTCTGGCGGTGGTCACCGTGCTCGGAATGCTGGCCGCGCCGTGGATTATCTATGTCACCGCGCCGGGTTTTACTGATGACCCGGATAAATTTACGCTGACCGCCAATCTGCTGAAAGTCACCTTTCCGTATATCTTTCTGATCTCCATCGCTTCACTGGCGGGGGGGATCCTCAATACCTGGAACCGTTTTTCCGTCCCGGCGTTTGCACCGACTCTGCTGAATGTCAGTATGATTGGCTTTGCGCTGTTTGCCGCCCCGTATTTTGATCCGCCGATTATGGCGCTGGCGTGGGCTGTGCTGGCAGGGGGGGTATTACAGATTGCCTATCAGCTCCCGCACCTGAAAAAAATCGGCATGCTGGTGCTGCCGAGAGTCTCTTTCCGTAACAGCGGTGTCTGGCGGGTAATGAAACTGATGGGGCCGGCGATCCTCGGGGTATCGGTCAGCCAGATTTCACTGATTATCAACACCATTTTTGCCTCATTCCTGGTGTCCGGCTCGGTCTCCTGGATGTATTATGCCGACCGTCTGATGGAACTGCCGTCCGGTGTGCTCGGGGTGGCACTGGGGACGATTCTGCTGCCGTCACTGGCAAAAAGCTTCTCCAAAGGGGATGCCACCGAATACCGCAAACTGATGGACTGGGGATTACGCCTCTGTTTCCTGCTGGCTCTGCCGTGTGCGGTGGCGCTCGCGATTCTGGCGGAAGCACTGACGGTCAGCCTGTTCCAGTACAAAAACTTCACTGCCTTTGATGCCCTGATGACACAACAGGCGCTGATTGCCTACTGCGTCGGTCTGATGGGGATGATTGTGATTAAAGTACTGGCACCGGGATTCTATTCCCGCCAGAACATCAAAACACCTGTTAAAATCGCGATTGCCACACTGATCCTGACACAGCTGATGAACCTGGCCTTTATCGGGCCGTTTAAACATGCCGGTCTGGCGCTGTCGATTGGTATCGCGGCCTGTTTCAATGCCTCGCTGCTTTACTGGCAGCTGCGCAAACAGAATATCTTCACACCGTTGCCGGGCTGGGGAAAATTTTTCCTCAAACTGGTGATCGCAATGCTGTTTATGGCCGCGGTACTGGTGGGTATGATGTACCTGATGCCGGAATGGTCACAGGGCAATATGCTGATGCGTATGCTGCGCCTGATGGGTGTGGTGATTGCCGGTGCCGGTGCCTATTTTGCCGCACTGTATGCGCTTGGTTTCCGCCTGCGGGACTTTGCACAGCGCAGCTTATAAACTGTTTTTATCTTATTCTGACGGGGCTGATAACAAGCCCTGCGGAATCGCGGATGCCGGAGCGTTTCTATGCTGCACCAACACACTGTTTCTGATGCTGCACCAACACACTGTTTCTGATGCTGAACTGAACCTGGATAACGGCGGGTATACGTCAATTGATGCGTTTATCACGCCGCCGTATACCCGGCAGGTTATCAGTGCCTATAACAATCAGCTCTCTGAATATCCGGCTGCACTGCGTCACTGTACGTCATTACGGGTACTGAATCTCTCCTGTAATCAGCTGGCTTATATTCCGCCGGATATTGCACAGCTGACTGCCTGTGAAATGCTGGATCTGGGACATAATTGTATCGCGGATGTTCCGCCGGAAATAGGTGAATTACATCAGCTGCAATATCTTTATCTCAGTGAAAACGGATACAGCAGCTTACCGTCGTCATTTTCCGGACTGAAAAATCTGCGTTATTTTAATGCAACGGATAATCAACTGACAGCAATACCGGCATGGTTTTCTGAAATGGAAAAAATGGAAGAAATCCGTCTTTATAATAACCGGATAACGGAACTGTCTTCTGCTGTCAGCGGGCTGAAAAATACCCGCGAAATGCATCTGATGAATAATAAAATAACCGCGGTTCCGGATGAGATTGCAGCTGTGGCAGCGCTGGAAATTCTTGATCTGAATAATAACCGGGTGGCGTTTATTTCGCCGGAAATAAGCAGGTTACAACAACTCAATACACTGAATCTGCGTTTCAATGCCCTGAAAACCTTGCCGGAAAACACCGGTGAATTATCATCCCTGTTATATCTGGATTTACGTGCGAATCAGCTGAGTACGCTGCCGGATAGCCTGGCAGCATTAACACAGCTGCGCAAACTGGACCTGCGCTGGAATAATTTCTCCGTCATTCCGCCGGTGGCAGAAAAATTACAGGCAGCAGGGTGCCGGGTATTGCTGTAAGAGACTCAGAAGGCAATAAAAAAGGAACCGTCAGGTTCCTTTTTTGCAGAAATAATCACCGGTAATGCCGGGATTACATCTTCTCGACAGTACCGATACCCAGGGTATCCAGACCGGCTTTCAGGGTTTTCTGTGTCAGCAGCGCCAGTTTCAGACGGCTCTGGCGCAGCTCTTCGCTTTCCGCTGCCAGAATCGGGCAATGTTCGTAGAAACCCGAGAACAGACCCGCCAGGTCGTACAGATAGCTGCACATCATATGCGGCAAACCTTCACGGGCAACAGCAGTAATGGTTTCCTCAAACTGTAACAGACGGGCTGCTAACTGGCGCTCGCGGTCGTCAGTCAGGATAATAGGTTGTGTCAGGCTGTCCGCATCAATATCCGCACGTTTGAAGACGGATGCCACACGGGTATAGGCATACTGCATATACGGTGCGGTGTTACCTTCAAAGGCCAGCATGTTGTCCCAGTCGAAGATATAGTCGGTGGTACGGCTTTTTGACAGATCCGCGTATTTCACCGCGCCGATACCGACAACTTCCGCCAGCTGTTTCAGCTCATCTTCCGGCATATCGCTGTTTTTCTCACGGATCAGTTTCTCCGCGCGTTCAACAGCTTCATCCAGCAGATCGGACAGGCGGATAGTGCCGCCTGCGCGGGTTTTGAACGGTTTGCCGTCTTTGCCGAGCATCATACCGAACATATGGTGTTCCAGTGTCATGCTCTCCGGGATATAACCGGCTTTGCGGACGATGGTCCACGCCTGCATCAGATGCTGGTGCTGGCGGGAATCAATGTAATAAAGGACGCGGTCGGCATGCAGTACGTCATGACGGTACTTTGCACAGGCGATATCGGTGGTGGTGTAGAGATATCCGCCATCTTTTTTGCGGATAATAACCCCCATCGGTTCGCCTTCTTTATTTTTGAATTCATCAAGATAGACGACAATCGCGCCTTCGCTCTCTTCGGCGATACGGCGGTTCAGCAGGTCACTGACAATGCCCGGCAGCATGTCGTTGTACAGGCTTTCACCCATGACATCATCTTCGGTCAGGGTGACATTCAGACGGTTATAGGTTTCCTGGTTCTGCTGCATGGTGATGTCCACCAGCTTACGCCACATGGTGCGGCAGTATTCATCACCGCCCTGTAATTTGACCACATAGCCGCGCGCGCGCTCAGCAAATACTTCGTCTTCATCGTAATGCTTTTTCGCTTCGCGGTAGAAGGCTTCCAGGTCGGCCAGTGCCATATCGCCGGCATCTTCATTCTGCATTTTTTCAAGATACGCGATAAGCATGCCGAACTGTGTTCCCCAGTCACCGACGTGGTTACAGCGGATCACTTTATGGCCCAGATACTCCTGGGTACGTGCTGCCGCATCACCGATGATGGTGGAGCGCAGATGACCGACGTGCATCTGTTTGGCTACGTTCGGAGCAGAATAGTCGATGGCGATGGTCATCGGCTCAACCGGGGTCAGGCCCAGTTTGTCGTCAGCCAGCGCGGTTTCCAGCTGAGCGGTCAGCCAGTCAGGGGAGAGGAAAATATTGATAAAACCGGGACCGGCGATTTCCGTTTTTTCCGCAATTCCGTCAAGATCCAGCAGTTCAATCACTTTCTCAGCGAGCTGTCGGGGCGGCATACCCATTTTTTTCGCGGCAGCCATCACACCATTGGCCTGGTAATCACCAAACTGCGCTTTGGCGGACTGCTTAACGATAGCATCACAATCAAGTGGTGCCCCTGCGCTGATAAGAGCCTGTTGGATCTTATCTGAAAGAATTGCCTGAATATTCACCGGTTTACCTTAATATAAAGAACAAAATGACACCCCGGAAACAGCGGCGGAGGAGCGGGCTCGTCCGGGCGGGATGTTGTCGTGAAATTTGGCTGGTTTTATACCACAAAAACAGGGTCTCATGCTACTATCTGCGCCTTTGCGGATGAATTCTCACAGGGGATCATAATGAAAAACAGCGTACAGACAGCATCCCTTGCCGGTCTGATGGCAGAGCTGCCGGTGTTTGCCGGGAAAATAGCGCAGTTTGCGGCGGATTTGCAGCTCGATCTCACGCACTATCAGGCAGATCACATCTCACTGCGGGCTCATGATAAGGCACTGGCGCAACAGTGGCTGGCCGGATTCCGCAAATGCGGCACCGTGTTATCGGATAATCAGATTAACGGCCGCCCGATTTATCTGTTTTTACTGCATGAGCCGCTGACACTGCTGCACTGGCAGATCCCGGTGGTGGAACTGCCGTTCCCGAAAGGCAAACAGTACGCACATCAGGGCTGGGAACATATCGAACTGGTATTACCGGGTGACCCGCAGATCCTGACAGAGCGGGCTGCCGCATTGCTGCCGTCACCATTACCGGCCGGGGTGACCACCAAAGCCAGCCATCCGCGCGGCGAACAGGAGCGGTTACCGAACCCGACACTGGCTGTCAGCCGGGAAAATATCACCATCAAGTTTCATCCGTTTACATTGCAGGAGATTGTCGAAAGTGAGCGGTAACCTGCAATTCTGACATTTCCCTGTGCGAATCGGCCGGATATTTCGCATCTTGTGATATTTAACAATTCATTAATCTAAATTACATGTAATAGTGTGTATCAGGATGACTGAATCGTTTACGAGAGATATTTACCTGCGAAATTAAGTGATGAGGCTAATCAATGGCGAAACTGGAAATTTGTTGTTACAGCGTGGAATGTGCCCTCACTGCGGAAAAAGCCGGCGCTGACCGGATTGAACTGTGTGCCGCGCCGTCAGAGGGCGGGCTGACCCCGAGCTGGGGCATGCTGAAACAGACTATCGACCGGCTGCGGATCCCGGTTCACCCGATCCTCCGTCCGCGCAGCGGTGACTTTTGCTATACAGCCTCGGAATTTGCGGTTATGAAGAATGATATCGCCAAAATCCGCGACCTGGGTTTTCCCGGGGTGGTCACCGGTATTCTGGATGAGGACGGGCATGTTGATCTGCCGCGGATGAAGATGCTGTGTAAACTGTCGGGCGACATGGCGGTCACTTTCCACAGAGCCTTTGATATGTGTGCGAATCCGATGCTGGCATTACAGCAACTGACCGACCTGGGTGTGAGCCGTATTCTGACATCCGGCCAGCAACTGAGTGCGGAGCTGGGATTACCTCTGCTCAAAGAGTTACAGGAAGCCAGCAGAGGGCCGGTGATTATGGCCGGTGCCGGTGTGCGGCTGGCGAATATTCAGAAGTTCCTTGATATCGACCTTCAGGAAGTGCACAGTTCAGCATCCAAAACCAAGCCGTCCACTATGCGCTACCGCAAAGTCGGTGTGGCGATGGGCAGTGACAGCGAAGCTGATGAGTTTTCCCATACCTGTGTGGACGGGGACACCGTCGAGGCGATGAAAGGGGTTTTGGATCTGCACAGTATGGTCGTGCACTGATCCGGTTCATTTCCGGTTACATCAAAAACGCCCTCATACTGAGGGCGTTTTGCTGTCAGAAGGCGGCGTTAACGGGCTTTCCCTCTGCCGGTATCGCACTGAGTGAGCGCGGCGGATAACCGGCAATGGCATGGTCAGCAAAATTCACGGTGATGACAGAGCCATCACTGAACTGAGTCTGTTGTACCAGGCCGTCACTGTCCAGCCAGCGGAAGCCGGTCAGGGCTTTATTCCATAACTGCTGATGCAGAGGGCGGAAAATACTGTCCGATTTTATCATCGCAGGAAGACGCTTCTGTACCGTATTACGGCTGAGGTTATAGAGCGGCGGCGTGTTATACAGCTGGCTCAGCAGTTCCCGTGTGGTGGTAACCGCCGGGAATTTCAGGTTATCCAGCGTCCAGTGATGCGTGGTGATCACCGCATCATGAAATACAGCCTGATACAGCGGCAGCCGCCAGCGCGGATCAAATTCCGTGGTCAGGTAGATATCTTTCAGTTTTCCCGGTGCAAAAAAGATCGCCGGTTCATTTTCCGGCCACCAGGCACCCAGGTAGTAAGGGGACTGTTTGTTGCGGTGAATATCTGCATCACTCCAGCCGAAGCCGCGGGTTTCGGTACCGTGGGCAAACATCAGATATTGTGCGGTCACGGCATTACCATCTTCCGAACCCAGCGGGATACGGATGTTTTCCGCCACTGACCGTAAGCGGTTATTTCTTGCTGCCGCCATAGCATCCGCACCGGTGTGTGATGCCGGATTATAATCATCAGACACCATGCCGGTGCCGTCCACGTCAAGAAACAGACTATTGATACCGGTCAGCTGTACCAGTTCGGTCATGCGTTTTTCTGAAAAGTCCTGCATGCAGCCCGGATTCAGGTAATAACCATCCCCGCCGAATCCCGGCAGTTTTCTGCCTGTTCCGGTCACAATCGCGCATTTTTCCCGTAATTCTGACGGGATCTGTGCCGTCAGCCATTCCGTATTTTTGCCTGCCGGAATGGCGGTATCGTAGGAATCATAGCTGGCGATGAGATAACCGTGCTCTTTGGCATAGCTGACCGCCTGCGGCTGATACCAGGTGGCAGTCCAGTTATCAGTACCCAGCCAGAGCTTATCCAGTTTTGCTCCGGTCAGTGCGGTTAAAAGAGGAAGGGATAACCCCTGACCCCAACTGGCTTCCGGTGCCAGGAACGGGCTCAGCTGCTGTTTTACGGCAGAACGGATCGCCTGTGCCTGTGTTTTCTGCGCAGCGATAAAGTCACTGTCATCCGGGGTGCGGCTCAGTGGTGTGACTTTCTTCAGCGCCTGGTTGAGAGCATCGGCCAGAAACGGCTGCTGCCATTTTTCCGGTGTTTTGCCGTTCAGAGCAGCAAAAGCATCACGGCTCTGAGGCTCCATTGCCGACCATAACCCGTTACCGGCGGGGGATTGCAGATAGCGCACCAGTCCCGGCCAGTCAGTAATATCCTGCTGATCGATAATACTTTTTCCCCATAAATAGACATGGGTGGCACCGATCAGCTTTTTGCCGTCCGGGATCTGTGCGAATTTTTCTTCCAGTGATGTGAACTGCTTATTATCCTGCAGCCAGCGACGGTAGCGCAGCGCACCGTCCAGTGGGGTGTCACCGGTGTGCAGCAAAACGGTAAACGGCTGCTGCTGATTAAAGCGGTTAAACTGATGTACTGCGCTCATCTGCAGGTGCTGTTGTTTCTCCTCAAAGTGCAGACGGTTATGAAACGGACTGAGTAACAACCAGCTGTAGACCCGATCCTGCTGCTGACTCCAGAGCGGTAACTGCAAATCCTGATTGGTATCGATATTGTCCTGTTCAGTGACCATATAGTGACGCCACTGTTCATTGTTCAGCGGAATATGACGTCCTTCGCCCAGCGGCATATAGAGGGAGGAAACGGTGTTATCCGGCAGGGTGAACCACTGAAAATTCTGCGGCTGATTGGTGGTGAATGTCAGGGTCAGCTCGGTATCATTGAGGACAGCGGTGACATTCATATCTCTGTCCGGCCAGAACCAGCTGACACGGCGGGGATATTCTGTTAAATCACTGACCGGCTGTTTTTCTGTTCCCCGGCTGACAGTGGTATCCGCCACTGCTATGTGCAGGGTTTCCGGGTCGATAAAAACCTGATGATTATTATCCGTTAACACAGTGGCAGAGGCCGCAGAGGCAGACAACAGAAGCGGAAGATACAGTGCGGACAGGCGATATTTCATGATCCGGAGTGGCCTTTATTCGTCATAATATGACAGGCAGGGTAGCTGAATCCCCGGGGAGAGAACAGTCAGTTTTTCGGAGGTATATACCCTGCAAATAACAGGGTATATACGTATTACTGATGGCTATGGTTTTTCGGCGATCAGAACCGCACGGCGCGGTGCCGGATAGCCTTCAACCGTCAGTGACGGGTCGTCAGGATTGAGGAAATCGGCGAGGGATTCATTGATCATCCACTCCGTACGGCGCTGCTCATCCGTGGTGGTGACAGACTCATCCACGATCCTGATATTGATGAAGCCGCATTTTTCCAGCCAGACAGCCAGCATTTTGGCTGACGGAATAAAGTAGACGTTGCTCATCTGCGCGTAGCGTTCACCCGGGATCAGACACTGATGTTCATCACCCTCAACAACAATACTTTCCAGTACCAGTTCGCCGCCGGACACCAGCTGATCTTTCAGCTGCCAGAGGTGGTCGAGCGGGGAGCGGCGGTGATAAAGCACACCCATGGAGAACACGGTATCAAAAGCCTGAAGTGCAGGCAGTTCCTGAATACCCAGCGGCAGCAGATGCACGCGCTGGTCATTGCCGAGCAGCTTGCGCACGGCTTCAAACTGGCAGAGGAAAAGCTGAGTCGGATCCACACCGATCACCAGTTCCGCGCCTTCACCTGCCATGCGCCACATGTGATAACCGCTGCCGCAGCCGACATCCAGAATGGTGCGCCCGGCAAGCGGGGACAGATGCGGCAGAACGCGATCCCATTTCAGATCAGAACGCCATTCGGTATCAATCTCCACACCGTAGAGCGAGAACGGGCCTTTACGCCACGGCATCAGGTTGCGCAGAATGTTATTGATACGGCGGGTTTCCCCGTCGGTCAGCGGCTGTGTGCGCTGTGCAGTAACCCCGGTTTTCAGATCGAGAATGTCCGGAGTCATGTCCGGCAGATTTTCAATAGTTTTTACCCAGCCAGGATAGTAGCCGTGCAGGGACTCTTTATTCCATTTCGCAATCTGCGCGGGCAGTGTTTCCAGCCAGTGGCTCAGGCGCTCATTTTTTGCAATTAACTGATAAAAATTGCCGAAATCAATCATGGTTATTCTCTTTCACTGCCAGTAATGACCCGAAGTTAAAGCACTGGAACCAGACTTCACAATGTTCAAAACCGGCCGCTTTCAGCCGTGATTTGTGGGTTTCCACACTGTCGGTCAGCATGACATCTTCCAGCATGGTGCGTTTCTGGCTGATTTCCAGCTCACTGTAGCCGTTGGCACGTTTGAAATCGTGGTGCATGCTGAACAGCAAATCGCCGATCTGCTCATCCTCAAAACTGAATTTTTCCGATAACACCAGCACGCCGCCCGGCAGCAGGCCCTGATAGATTTTTTTCAGCAGTGCGGCGCGGTCATCCGGTGCCAGGAATTGCAGGGTAAAATTGAGAACCACCATTGAGGCATTCTCAATCGCAATATGGCGGATATCGCCTTCGGTTACTTCAACCGGTACCGGGGATTTATAACTTTCCACATGGCGGCGGGCGTGTTCCACCATCGGCGCGGAATTATCCACGGCGATGATCCGGCAGCCGGGTTTATCCGCGATATTCGGGCGGATAGACAGGGTGGCGGCAGCGCGGGAACAGCCGAGATCATAAACCTGACTGCCGGGCGTGACAAAACGGCCGGCCAGCATGCCAATCATGGCAATAATATTGGAGTAGCCCGGAATTGAGCGTTTGATCATATCGGGAAACACATCCGCGACTTTCTCATCAAACGTCCAGTCACCAAGACGGGCAATCGGTGCCGCGAACAGAGTATCCTGCGGCGGATTCGGAATTTCTTTGGACATAACACAGATCTGCAATACAAAAAGATGCGCGCATTCTAACAGAGGTGACCCGGCGCAGAAAGTGTTATGTCCCGGCGTGAGCGGTTACATGTACGGCGAAAAAATCTGCTGCCACGGCAGATACCAGATATTCGCCAGCACCATCAGGATCATGGCGGTGAAGGTGGCCGCCATCCCGGTACGCCGCCAGCGGTTCTCGCGGTGTTTTAATCCGTAAGAGTGAAACAGCCGGCCGGCAATCAGAATAACCCCGCAGACATGGACCATCCACACCTGGGCGCCGTTTTGCTCCATCACCAGTAACAGCAGGAGTGCAACGGGGATATACTCAACCGCATTGCCCTGCACGCGAATCGCCGTCTGTAACTCGTAAAATCCGCCGTCACCATAAGCGACGCGGTAAAGTGTCCGCAGTTTAATCACATCGAGTGACAGTTTAATGATTAACAGCGCACCCAGTACAATATAAAGGGAACTAACCATTTTTTACTCCATGGCCAATTGAAACAGCAAAAGAATGATAAACCTCAAAGCAGCGGGTAACACAATCCTTAATATTAATGCATACTGAATTATTTGAAAATTATCAATTAGTGGCTAAATTCTCTGCGGCAGATGTGCTGTTTGCACTTATCTCATCAGGAATTTTCCACTATAATGATCGCCTTTTTGACATTTCTTCATAAAGAACCATGCCAAAATTTTGCAGAAACGCACAATAGCGGACAAAAGGATATCGTATGCGTACTAATTATTGTGGGCAGCTCAACAGTGCTCACATCGATCAAAAAGTAACCCTTAGTGGTTGGGTAAACCGTCGTCGTGATCTCGGGGGTTTGATTTTTATCGATATGCGTGACCGTGAAGGCATCGTTCAGGTTTTCTTCGATCCCGACCAAAAAGAAGCATTTGCCAAAGCCTCTGAATTACGGAATGAATTCTGTATTCAGATTACCGGAACTGTCCGCGCGCGACCTGAAAATCAAATTAATAAAGAGATGGCGACCGGCAGTGTGGAAGTGCATGCAGATGGCCTGACCATTTTTAACCGCTCCGAGCCGTTACCGCTCGACAGCAACCACGAAAACACCGAAGAGATGCGTCTGAAATACCGCTATCTCGACCTGCGCCGCAGCGAAATGGCGAACCGCCTGAAAACCCGCGCACGCATCACCGGGTTTGTCCGCCGCTTTATGGATACCGAAGGGTTCCTCGATATCGAAACCCCGATGCTGACCAAAGCCACACCGGAAGGTGCCCGTGACTACCTGGTGCCGAGCCGTGTCCACAAAGGCAAATTCTACGCACTGCCGCAGTCTCCGCAGCTGTTCAAACAGCTTCTGATGATGTCCGGTTTTGACCGTTACTATCAGATTGTCAAATGTTTCCGTGATGAAGATTTACGTGCTGACCGTCAGCCGGAATTCACTCAGATCGATGTGGAAACCTCTTTCATGACTGCGGACCAGGTCCGTGCGACCATGGAGCGTATGATCCGCTCACTGTGGAATGAAATCATCAATGTTGAACTGGGTGATTTCCCGGTGATGACATTTGCGGAAGCAATGCGCCGCTTCGGTTCTGATAAACCGGATTTACGTAACCCGCTGGAACTGACAGATATCGCCGACCTGGTGAAAGATTCTGAGTTCTCTGTATTTGCTGATGCGGCAAATGATCCGAAAGGCCGTGTTGTGGCACTGTGTGTCACCGGCGGCGCGGAAATGACCCGTAAACAGATTGATGAATACGGCAAATTTGTCGGCATCTACGGCGCGAAAGGCCTGGCATGGATGAAAGTGAACGACCGCTCTGCCGGTATTGAGGGTGTTCAGTCTCCTGTCGCCAAATTCCTGACCGCAGAAACCGTTGAAGCCATTCTGGAGCGCACTGACGCACAGACCGGCGACATTATTTTCTTCGGCGCGGGCGCGAAAGGCACCGTAACCGATGCAATGGGCGCGCTGCGTCTGAAAACCGGCCGTGACCTGAACCTGACCGACCTGAACAGCTGGCGTCCGCTGTGGGTGATCGACTTCCCGATGTTTGAAGACGACGGTGAAGGCGGTCTGACCGCGATGCACCATCCGTTCACCTCGCCGCGTGATATGTCACCGGAAGAGCTGAAAAACGCGCCGGAAGACGCGATCGCCAATGCCTACGATATGGTTATCAACGGCTACGAAGTGGGCGGCGGCTCTGTCCGTATCCACCGTAACGAAATGCAGCAGACGGTATTCTGCATCCTCGGGATCACCCCGGAAGAACAGCGCCGCAAATTCGGCTTCCTGCTCGATGCGTTACAATACGGCACACCACCTCATGCGGGTCTGGCCTTTGGTCTTGACCGTCTGGTGATGCTGCTGACCGGTACCGAAAACATCCGTGACGTTATCGCGTTCCCGAAAACCACGGCTGCCGCCTGTCTGATGACAGATGCACCGAGCTTCGCGAATGACGATGCTCTGAAAGAGCTGGCGATTGCAGTAACTCAGAAAGAGAGTGACTGAATCTGATGGCTTTTAAACGCCCTGAATCTGTGCTGGTGGTTATCTGTGAGCAGGAAACGGGGCGTGTTCTGATGTTACAGCGCCGTGACGATCCTGCTTTCTGGCAGTCCGTCACCGGCAGTCTGGAACCGGGAGAAACTCCCCGCGATGCCGCATTGCGGGAAGTAAAAGAAGAAACCGGTATTGATATCCTTGCGGAGGGACTGCGGCTGACGGATTGTCAGCGCACCGTCCGCTATACCATTTTTCCGCATTTCCGTCACCGGTATGCACCGGACGTGACGCACAATACGGAACACTGGTTTGTGTTATGCTTACCCGCGCTGAAAGCGGTTCCCTTAACGGAGCATCTGGCGTATGAGTGGTTACCGGCAGCGGATGCCGCCGCGAAAACTATCTCACCCAGTAACGGGGAAGCAATTGAAGAATTCGTTCGTCAGTGTGTTCTTCCGCAGTGACAGCGGATTTAAATGAATGAACGTCGTAAGACTTAATCTGGAGATTAGAGAATGGCAGGTCATAGTAAATGGGCCAACACCAAACACCGCAAGGCCGCGCAAGATGCGAAGCGCGGTAAAATTTTCACGAAAATCATTCGTGAATTAGTCACGGCGTCGCGCATTGGTGGTCCTGATCCTGCATCTAACCCACGTCTGCGTGCGGCAGTGGATAAAGCGTTAGCAAACAACATGACCCGCGATACCCTGAACCGTGCGATTGCACGCGGGGCGGGTAATGATGAAAACGATAACATGGAATCCATCGTATACGAAGGTTACGGCCCGGGCGGTACTGCTGTGATGGTTGAGTGCCTGACGGATAACCGTAAACGTACGGTTTCGGATGTGCGCCACGCGTTCACCAAAACCGGCGGTAATCTGGGAACCGATGGCTCCGTCGCTTATCTGTTTACCCGCAAAGGTATCATTTCCTATGCACCGGGTCTGGATGAGGATGCGGTGATGGATGCGGCGCTCGAAGCCGGTGCTGAAGACGTTGAAACCTTTGACGACGGCGCTATCGACGTTTACACCGCCTGGGAAATTCTGGGTGATGTCAAAGACGCGATGGATGCAGCCGGTTTCAAAGCTGAATCTGCCGAAGTATCGATGATCCCGTCCACCAAAGCGGATCTGGATGCGGAAACCGCACCAAAACTGATGCGCCTTATCGATATGCTGGAAGACTCTGACGATGTGCAGGAAGTCTACCACAACGGCGATATCTCAGACGAAGTTGCAGCACTGCTGTAATTTCCGTCACTCACTCCGCAGAGGATGCGCCACTGTGCGCATCCCTCTGTTTTCTTGCTTTTTTCCTGTTGTGACAATACGGTCCTCCTATGGCAATTATTCTCGGTATTGACCCCGGCTCGCGGGTGACCGGTTATGGTGTTATCCGCCAGCAGGGACGGCGTCTGCTGTATATCGGCAGCGGCTGTATCCGCACACAGGTGGATGATCTTCCGTCCCGTCTGGGCAAAATTTACGCCGGTGTCAGTGAAATCATCACCCAGTATCAGCCGGATTGTTTTGCTATCGAACAGGTCTTTATGGCCAAAAATGCTGATTCCGCCCTGAAGCTGGGACAGGCCCGTGGTGTGGCTATTCTGGCGGCGGTGAATAATAATCTGCCGGTATTTGAATATGCGGCGCGCCAGGTGAAACAAACGGTCACCGGTACCGGGGCGGCGGAAAAAGCCCAGGTACAGCATATGGTGCGCTCAATACTGAAACTGTCAGCGGCACCGCAGGCAGATGCGGCAGATGCACTGGCGATTGCTATTACTCACTGTCACTTTAACCAGAACCTGGTGCAGATGGGGCAGCCGCGTCTGGTGATGGCACGCGGACGGCTGAAAGAGTAACCGGTGTCGCAGATACCCGTGATTTTCTGATGGCTGGATATACGTCCAGCTTTTTTTATGCTATAAACAGGCTCTGCCGCAATCATAAAGGAGACGCGCGTGATCGGTCGCTTAAGAGGTATTGTGCTGGAAAAACAGCCGCCTGTCGTATTACTGGAAACCAATGGTGTGGGCTATGAAGTCCATATGCCGATGACCTGTTTCTATGAACTGCCGGATGCCGGTCAGGAAGCCATTCTGTTCACCCAGTTTATTGTGCGGGAAGATGCACAGTTACTGTACGGCTTTAATGATAAGCAGGAACGCGCGCTGTTCCGTGAATTAATCAAAGTGAATGGCGTCGGGCCGAAACTGGCACTGGCGATCCTCTCAGGTATGTCTGCGCAGCAGTTTGTGGCGGCGATTGAGCAGGGGGCTGTGGCACAGTTAATTAAATTGCCGGGTGTGGGCAAGAAAACTGCCGAACGTCTGGTCGTGGAAATGAAAGACCGCTTCAAAGGGCTTAACGGTGACCTGTTCCGTGATGCGGAAATGTCGCTTCCGGCCAGTCAGCAGGCGGGTAACAGCCAGGCAGATGCGGAATCTGAAGCCATTGAGGCACTGATTTCCCTCGGCTATAAACCGCAGGAAGCCAGCCGCATGATAGCGAAAGTCTCAAAAGCCGGTTCAGACAGCGAAACACTGATCCGCGAAGCACTGCGCGCCGCGCTGTAATAATAAAAACGATGATGACACAACGGGGTGACAGGTCATGATTGAAGCTGACAGACTGATTACGGCGGAAACGCTGCCGGATGATGAGGTGGTGGATCGCGCTATCCGGCCGAAATTACTGGCGGAGTATGTGGGTCAGCCGCAGGTCTGTTCACAGATGGAAATCTTTATCGAGGCTGCCCGTCAGCGCGGGGATGCCCTCGATCATCTGCTGATTTTCGGCCCGCCGGGGCTCGGGAAAACCACACTGGCGAATATTGTCGCCAATGAAATGGGCGTTAATCTGCGCACCACCTCCGGACCGGTACTGGAAAAAGCCGGTGATCTGGCGGCCATGCTGACCAACCTCGAACCCCACGATGTGTTGTTTATCGATGAAATCCACCGCCTCTCTCCGGTGGTGGAAGAAATTCTCTATCCGGCGATGGAAGATTACCAGCTGGATATCATGATCGGGGAAGGGCCTGCTGCCCGTTCCATTAAAATCGACCTGCCGCCGTTTACTCTGATCGGTGCCACCACCCGTGCAGGCTCTCTGACATCACCGCTGCGGGACCGTTTCGGGATCGTGCAGCGGCTGGAATTTTATAATACTGATGATTTGCAGCATATTGTCAGCCGCAGTGCACGTTATATGGGGCTGGATATCTCGGATGATGGTGCCCGTCAGATTGCCATGCGCTCACGCGGCACGCCGCGTATCACCAACCGTCTGCTGCGCCGGGTGCGGGATTTTGCCCAGGTGAAAGGTGACGGCGGTATTGACGGGCTGATTGCCGGTCAGGCTCTGGATATGCTGAATGTGGATTCTGCCGGGTTTGATTACCTGGATCGCAAGTTGCTGGTCACCATTATTGATAAATTTATGGGCGGCCCGGTCGGGCTGGATAACCTGGCGGCGGCCATCGGTGAAGAGCGGGAAACCATTGAGGATGTCATCGAACCTTTCTTAATCCAGCAGGGCTTTATTCAGCGGACACCGCGCGGACGCCTTGCCACCGCACATGCCTATCGTCACTTTGGTATTGATCACAGTAGAAACGATTAAGAACCCGGCCGTCAAACCTTAGGGTAAACATAATATGTTTACCATTTTGCCCATGTGATAATTAAATGGCTTTTTTGGGGATTATTCCGGGAGGATATCTCTGTAATTGGTTGTTTTTCGACATTTAAAAATTGGCATGCATCGTCTGAACCCTGTAATGTAAAAAGGAGGATTTCGTTAAAGGGAAAAGGAACTGACTATGCGTGTTCATTTTATCATTCATGACTATTTTGAAGCACCGGGCGCTTACGAGTATTGGGCAAGGAAGAATAATTACGATGTCACGTTCACCCGTCTGTATGAAGGTGACAAGTTACCTGACAGCATCAGCGGAATTGATTTTTTGATTATCATGGGCGGGCCGCAAAACCCGGAAACCACCACTGCGCAATGCTCTTATTTTGATTCCAAAAAAGAGCAGGCGTTTATCGCCAATGCTATCAATTCAAATAAAGTTGTCATCGGGGTCTGCCTCGGGGCACAGCTTATCGGCGAAGCATTAGGCGCGCCGTATACACAAAGTCCGGAAAAAGAGTTCGGCAAATTTACCATCCATATGACCAACGCCGGAAAACGCAGCCAGCTGTTTTCTCATTTCGGCGATTCGCTGGGGGTGGGCCACTGGCATTATGATATGCCGGGATTAACCGAAGGCGCGCAGATTATCGCTTTCAGTGCCGGTTGTCCGCGTCAGATTATTGAATACACCAAACGCGTTTACGGCTTCCAGTGTCATATGGAACTGACCCGTGATGTGGTGGAGTATCTGATCCTCAACGGCGAAAATGATCTGAAATCTGCCGCCGGATTCCGTTTTGTTGATACACCAAGCGCTATCCGCAGACACAGCTACAGTGAAATGAATGAAAAACTAATCACATTTCTCGATAAGCTGGTGCTGAGTGTGAATCCGGTGAAACCGAAAGTGCGGACAAAATCAGAAACAGCGTAATAACACAGTTTAGCTGAAAGTAAAAAGCCCTGAAAGAACAGGGCTTTTTGCTGTACAGACAATTAATTATGTGGTTTCACCAGCAGGCTGAGAATAAAGCAGCAGGCGGCACACAGTACAACAGACGGTCCCGCCGGGGTGTCATAAAAGGCGGAAAAGGCTAATCCGCCGGTGATGGATATCATCCCGGTGACAACTGCACCCGCAGCCATCTGCTCCGGTGTCCGCGCAAAACGGCGGGCGGCGGCGGCAGGAATAATCAGCAGAGAGGTGATAATCAGCGCCCCGACAAATTTCATGGCAAGGCCGATGGTCAGTGCGGTGACCAGCATCAGCATCATCCGCAGTCTGCCCGGATTGATACCGTCAACAAACGCCAGTTCCGGGCTGATAGTCAGAGAAAGCAGATTGCGCCACTGCCACATCAGCAAACCGGTCACGATAGTCACACCCACGGCAATCGGCAGCAAATCTTCATAGGTCACTGAGAGAAGGTCACCGAACAGATACGCCATCAGATCCACCCGCACATTCGACATCAGACTGACCACCACCAGACCGAGAGACAGCGCACTGTGCGCCATAATACCCAGCAGAGTATCCACCGCCAGTTGCGGACGGCGTTCCAGCCAGACCAGTAGCATGGCCAGAATCAGTGTCACGGCAATCACGGCATAAAAAGGGCTGACATTCAGCAGCAGGCCAAAGGCGACCCCGAGCAGCGAAGCGTGCGCCAGCGTATCTCCGAAATAGGACATCCGCCGCCAGACCACAAAGGAGCCGAGCGGACCGGCCGCGATCGCCAGTAAAATTCCGGCGAGCCAGCCCGGTAACAGTAATTCAATCATGGCGGCACTCCGGGGCGGATTTTACAGAGGCATCTGCCGGGGCGTGATTCCCGCAGCAGGGTGCCGAAGGGGATAACACTGCACTGCCGTTTTCATGGCTGTGATTATGATGATGACGGTACACGCCGATCTGTGTCGCGGCCCGGCTACCGAACATGGCGGTAAACTCCGGATGGGCGGCTACCACATCCGGCTCGCCGGAGCAGCAGATATGCCGGTTGATACACAGCACGGTATCGGTTTTTGCCATCACCAGATGCAGATCGTGAGAAACCATCAGCACCGCGCAGTTCAGTTCATCACGCAGCCGGGTGATCAGGTCATACAGCGCGACCTGGCCGTTGACATCCACACCCTGAGTCGGCTCATCCAGCACCAGCAGCTGCGGCCGGGCGAGCAGGGCACGGGCCAGCAGCACACGCTGCATTTCACCGCCGGACAGCCGTTGCATCGGTTTTCCGGTCAGATGCGCGGCATTGACCCGCTCAAGCGCCGCGAGACTCTCGCCCTTGCTGACACCGCGCTTCAGACGCAGAAAACGGGCCACCGTCAGCGGCATTGTCGGGTCGAGATAGAGTTTTTGCGGAACATAGCCGACAGTCAGACCCGGTGTGCGGGTGACGGTGCCGGACGTCGGTTCGGTAAGGCCGAGTACCACACGGACAATAGTGGATTTTCCCGCGCCGTTCGGCCCGAGAAGGGTGATGATTTTCCCGGGGGATAATGTAAATGAAATGTCCTCGAGTACCGTATTGGCACCAAAAGCGACAGAAACATCATTTACCGCGATAAGTGTTGACATGACAAATTATTATCTTGCAGAATGAATGAAACGTTATAATATAACATTATCGCAATCATGTCACGGAGTTTCCATTATGCAGCACCAGTCACGGCACGGAATAAAAACAGCGTTTATTGCCACATTTTTGAGTCTGGCCGCACAAACCGCCAGCGCAGATGTGTTAACATCAGTACGTCCTGTCGGGTTAATCGCCGCTGCGGTTGCAGATGGCGTCACGGACACACAGATTTTACTGCCGGATGGTGCTTCGCCGCATGATTATGCACTCAAACCGTCTGACCTGAAAAAAATCCGTTCAGCGGATTTGGTTGTCTGGGTCGGGCCGGAGCTGGAAACCTTCCTGCAAAAGCCGCTTTCAGCTGTTCCGGAGCAAAAACAGATCGTTATCAGCGAACTTGAGTCTGTTAAACCTTTTCTGCTGAAAAACGATGAAGATGACGACCATGATGAGGACGGGCATCACCACCACGGTGAGTACAATATGCACCTGTGGATGTCGCCGGATATTGCCCGGCAGACCGCTCAGGCAGTGTATAATAAACTCCTGGTGAGTTATCCGGATAAAAAATCTGTGTTGGACGTAAACCTGCGTAAATTCAATGGACAACTTACTGAAACTGAGAAGAATATTGCTCAGCAGCTGGCACCGGTGAAAACACACGGGTATTTTGTTTTTCATGACGCCTATGGTTATTTTGAAAAACGTTTTGACCTTTCACCTTCCGGGCATTTTACGGTCAACCCTGAAATTCAGCCGGGTGCGCAGACACTCAATAACATCAAATTAAAGCTGGCTGAGCAAAACGCCTTGTGTGTGTTTGCTGAGCCGCAGTTCAGGCCGGCAGTCATTAAAGCGGTGGCCAAAGGGACGAACGCGAAGATGGGCGTCCTTGACCCGCTGGGCAGCGGAATTGCAGTGGATCGGGACGGTTATACCAACTTCCTGTCACGGTTATCAGCACAGTACGCATCCTGCCTGGAGCAATAAATAAGGAACAGAACGCGTGCAATTGCAGCAACTGGCAAAATCCGCCGTTCTGGTATACAACCAGTTACCCAAAGCGCATCGCATGATGCTGGGGATGTTAACTGCCGCAACACTGGGTGTCGCTGTCTGGCACCCGTTTGCTGTATATCATGAGCGGAATGCTGATAACGAACAATATATTGAAACTGATTTTGCGCCACCTGCTGACACCTCCGGCACGCAGGCAGGAACCGGCACGGACACTGATACCGATACTGACGATATTATCACCGACAGCAGTGATCAGCTGCCGGATGAAGGACTTGCCAAAGAGTCTGATGATATCGACGAAGCCTCCCCGACTGACACCGTTATCCCGACATCACTTGAATACACTGTTGCCAGCGGCGACAGCCTGTCTGCCATTCTGACACAGTACGGGATAGATTCCTCTGATGTGGCTTTATTATCCAATCAGTACAAAGGGTTGCGTAACCTGCAAATCGGCCAGACCCTCGCCTGGGAGCTGAATGACGACGGCGAACTGAAATCCCTGAGCTGGGCGGTGAACCGCCGTGAAACCCGTACCTATGTCCGCAGCGGCAACGGATTCAAAGAAACCAAAGAGATGCGCGAAGGTGAATGGCAGACTAAACGCCTGACCGGCAAAGTCAGCGGCAGCCTGAATGCCAGTGCATCAAAAGCGGGACTGACCCGCAGCGAAGTGCGTGATATTTCCAAAGCATTACAATGGCAGGTGGATGTCCGTAAAGTGAAAAACGGCGATCGCTTCACTGTACTGACTTCCCGTGAAATGCTGGACGGCAAACAGGAACAGAGCCAGATGCTGGCTGTACGTCTGCATACTAACGGACGTGATTATTATGCATTCCGCGCCGAAGACGGCCGTTTTTATGATGCCAAAGGCGACGGGCTGGAGCGCGGCTTCCTGCGTTTCCCGACCGCCAGACAATTCCGTGTTTCCTCACACTTTAACCCGCGCCGTGTAAACCCGGTCACCGGGCGTGTTGCCCCGCATAAAGGGGTCGATTTCGCGATGCCGGTCGGCACACCGGTACTGGCAGTCGGTGACGGGGAAGTGGTTGTGGCTAAATTCAGTGGTGCGGCGGGTAATTTCGTGGCTATCCGTCACGGTCGTCAGTTCACCACCCGTTATATGCACATGCGCAAACTGCTGGTCAAACCGGGCCAGAAAGTCAAACGCGGTGATAAAGTCGGGTTATCCGGTAATACCGGGCGCTCAACCGGTCCGCATCTGCACTTTGAAGTCTGGAACGGACAACAGGCTGTGAACCCGCTGACAGCAAAACTGCCGCGTTCCGGCGGGCTGACCGGCAAAGACCGCACCGGCTATCTGGCACTGGTCAAACAATACCGGCCACAGCTGACACTTGATTAATCCTCTCATTCCGGCAGCGGGTGCACAGACACCCGCCTGCCGCATTCTCAGCGTACAGAATTTTAATGTACTTCTGATTTCAGATAATCAATAATAATAGATCACGGTATTTATAATATCATGATAAATAAGCTTAATTTAATACGGGTATCCCTCTGTGTATAAAGAAAACGATACAGACAGCAAAGCGGGCTATATCCCGACATTTCACCGCCATTACCTGCACCCGAAATACTGGGGCATGTGGGTTGCGGCAGGCGCACTGGCCGGTCTGAGCTACCTGCCGGTTAAATTACGTGACCCGATGCTGGCCGGTGTGGGCCGGATTGCCGGGCGTTTTGCCAAAGGCGGACGCCGCCGGGCACTGATCAATCTGTATTATTGTTTCCCGGACATGCCGAAAGCGGAGCGGGAAAGGATCACAGATGAGATGTTTGCCAGTGCACCACACGCCTTTGTGATGCTGGCGGAGTTGTGTCTGCGCAATCCGCAGCGGGTGATTTCCCGCACGCAGGTTCACGGGCAGGACATTATTGACGCGTTACATGCAGAAGGGCGCAATATCATCTTTATGGTGCCGCACGGCTGGGCGATCGATTTACCGGCTATGTTGTTTGCCGCGCAGGGAAATAAAGTGGCGGGTATGTTCCATCACCAGAAAAACCCGGTGGCGGATTACCTGTGGAATAAAGCCCGGGTTCACTTCGGTGGCCGCCTGCATTCCCGCGAGGCCGGTATCAAACCGTTTATCGCCAGTGTGCGTAATGGCTTCAGCGGTTATTATCTGCCGGACCAGGATCACGGCGAAGAGCACAGTGAGTTTGTTCCGTTTTTCAGCACCTATAAAGCCACACTGCCTGCTATCGGGCGGCTGATGAAAGTGTGCAAAGCGGCGATTGTCCCGCTGTTTCCGGTGTACGATCATAAAAATCACCAGTTCCATATCCACGTCCGCCCGCCGATGGATGATATTGACGGTCAGGACGACCCGTATATCGCCCGTCGCATGAACGAAGAAGTGGAAGCCCTGGTGCGCCCGAATATCGAACAATACACCTGGATCCTGAAACTGCTGAAAACCCGCAAAGACGGTGAAGAAGAGCCGTATAAAATCTATAAACACAAAGAATTGCCCTGAGACGGGGCATAAAAAAAACCGCCCGTCATCCGACAGGCGGTTTCATTTTTATCTGAAGAAAATCACTTCACTTCAAGAATACGGCTGGTATTGGTGCTGCCGACCAGGCCCATCTGGTCGCCCTGGGTGACCATGACCAGGTCGCCGGTGCACAGATAGCCTTTTTCTTTCAGGCGGCTGATAGCTTCGGTGACTGCTGCCAGGCCATCGGTGTGGGTGCTGCAGAATACCGGGGTGACACCACGGTACAGTGAGCACTGATTCAGAGTTTTTTCATGGCGGGACATGGCGAAAATCGGCAGGCCGGAGCTGATGCGGGACATCATACGCGCGGTACGGCCGGATTCGGTCATGGCAATAATCGCTTTCACGCCGTTGAGGTGGTTGGCCGCGTACATGGTGGACATCGCAATTGCTTCTTCCGGATTGTCGAAGGTCATATCCAGGCGGTGTTTGGAGATATTCACATTCGGCATTTTCTCTGCGCCCAGGCAAACCCGCGCCATTGCTTCCACGGTTTCCGCCGGATACTGGCCAGCAGCGGTTTCTGCAGAGAGCATTACTGCATCGGTACCATCAAGTACGGCGTTTGCCACGTCCATCACTTCCGCACGGGTCGGCATCGGGTTAGTGATCATGGATTCCATCATCTGGGTTGCTGTGATCACGACACGATTCAGTTGACGGCTGCGACGAATCAATTTTTTCTGGACGCCGACCAGCTCCGGATCGCCGATTTCCACACCGAGGTCACCACGGGCGACCATCACCACATCGGATGCGAGAATGATTTCATCCATCACCTGATCGGTGGCGACCGCTTCGGCGCGTTCGACTTTGGAGACAATCATTGCCTCACAACCGGCATCACGGGCGAGACGGCGGGCGTAGTGCAGATCTTCCGCACTGCGCGGGAAGGAGACAGCAAGGTAATCAACATTAATACGGGCTGCGGTTTTGATATCTTCTTTATCTTTTTCTGTCAGCGCATCGGCAGATAACCCGCCGCCGAGTTTGTTGATACCTTTATTATTGGAAAGCAAACCACCGACGGTCACTTCGGTCATGATTTTAGTGCCTTTGACATCCAGCACTTTCAGCTGCACACGGCCATCGTCGAGTAACAGAATGTCATCTGTCACCACATCTTCCGGCAGCTTTTTATAGTCGATCCCGACGTGCTCACTGGTACCTTCGCCTTTGCCCAGCTCTGCATCCAGAATAAATTTATCGCCGACATTCAGCAGAACTTTATTGTCTTTAAAGGTGGACACCCGGATTTTCGGCCCCTGGAGATCACCCAGGATAGCCACCTGTACGCCGAGGCGGGCAGCGATTTCACGGACTTTATTCGCACGTTCAACGTGATCGTCCGGGCTGCCGTGAGAAAAGTTCATACGAACCACATTGGCACCGGCACGGATGATTTTTTCAAGATTGTTATCGCGATCGGTGGCGGGGCCCAGGGTCGTTACGATTTTCGTTCTTCTGAGGCGTATTGACATAAATTACTCCGTTGACCTGAATAAGGTGAAATGGTGTTGATAAAAACTCCCCGCCGGGAAAATCGCTCCCGGCAGGAAAGTGTAAAATCGATTCACTCCTGTCTGATTATCGCGTATTTAAAATAAAAATCGAGTCAGCAAACGCAAAACAGTGAGTCAGACGTTATCCTACCATCCGTTATATTACTAATTCGTGATGGTCATTACACCCGGCAGCAGGAAATGTGTCAAATTGACACAAATGGTTAAAAATCAACGGAGTTTATCTATTCGGGAGTCTTTCAGGGCTTCTTTGACCCGGCGCAGGTTATCGCGGAATTTGGGGCCGCGGCGCAGGGTAAAACCGGTGGCGAGGACATCAATAATCGTCAGCTGTGCCAGACGGGAGATCATCGGCATATAAATATCAGTGTCTTCCGGTACATTAAGAATGATGGTGAGAGAGGCTTCCGCCGCGAGCGGCGAGTTCTCGGAGGTGATGGCGAGCACGGTAGCGTCATTTTCACGGGCGATACGGGCGATTTCAACCAGGTTTTTTGTCCGGCCGGTGTGGGAAATTAAAACCACCACATCACCTTCGGTGCTGTTGATACAACTCATGCGCTGCATCACCACATCGTCGGAATAAATCACCGGGATATTGAAACGGAAGAATTTATTCATCGCGTCATGGGCGACCGCCGCAGATGCACCCAGGCCGAAAAAGGCGATTTTCCGGGCTTGTGTCAGGCAATCCACGGCGCGGTTGATGGTCAGCATATCGAGGGTGCTTCTGACTGCATCCAGACCAGCCATGGCGGACTCAAAGATTTTGCCGGTGTATGCCTCAACGGAATCATTTTCATCCACATTGCGGCTGACATACGGAGTGCCGTTTGCCAGGCTTTGCGCCAGCAGCAGTTTGAAATCTGGAAAACCTTTGGTGTCCAGACGGCGGCAGAACCGGTTAACGGTTGGTTCGCTGACATCCGCCATTTTGGCGAGTGTGGCGATACTGGAATGAATAGCTATTTGTGGTGCACCGAGGATCGTCTCTGCAACTTTTTTTTCCGATTTACTCAGGTAATCCAGACTGTTACGGAGACGGTCTAAAATATTCATGCCACTGTGCCTTTTATATTGATCTGTGTGACACACCGGCCACCCTCATTTTTTGAAAATATACTACGTAAGCCCGGGCAAAGGAGAGGGGAAATCCCCCCGGATCCGGCTTTTTTTTGAAAGTTTGAGCTGTGTCTGATTTTCATTTTAGTAAGTTTGCATCAAAAAAGTAATTAAATTACAAAACTGCACACAGAAAGACCGGCGACAGAGACCTGTCAGAATGTGCGGTAACCCGCATTTATGTTTACTGGTCAGGCGCAAACGAGTACATTATTCGTTATCTCTGTAACAAAATTACAATTCCACAGCCACGAGGAGAGGTTTTCTATGGCGCTGACAGCAACGGTTCCCGCCTGTGATTTAGTCATTTTCGGTACCAAAGGCGACCTCGCACGCCGCAAGTTACTCCCGTCTTTATATCAGCTGGAAAAAGCCGGTAATATTCATCCGGAAACGCGGATTATCGGGGCAGGCCGTGCGGACTGGTCCCGTGAGGAGTATCAGAAATTTGTTGAGGATGCGTTCAATACCTTCCTCAACGAGCAACTGGATCCGGTGCTCTGGGAACGATTCAGTGCCCGTCTGCTGTTTTGTAATCTCGATGTGAATGAGACATCTCATTTCAAAAGCCTCGCCAATATTATTGCGGAAAACAAAAATACTGCTGTTTACTATTTCGCGATGCCGCCGGGCACGTTCAGCGCCATGTGCAAAGGGCTGGGTGAAGCGCATCTGAATAAAGAACCGAGCCGTGTGGTGATGGAAAAACCACTGGGTAATGATCTGGCCTCATCACAGGCGATCAATACCGAAGTAGCGAAATATTTTAAAGAGAGCCAGATTTACCGCATCGACCATTATCTCGGCAAAGAAACGGTACTGAACCTGCTGGCGCTGCGTTTTGCCAATTCCCTGTTTGTGAATAACTGGGATAACCGTACCATCGACCACGTCCAGATCACGGTGGCGGAAGAAGTGGGGATTGAAGGGCGCTGGGGTTACTTTGATAAAGCCGGGCAGATGCGTGACATGGTGCAGAGCCATCTGCTGCAAATTCTGACTATGATTGCCATGTCACCGCCGGATGACCTGACCAGTGACCGTATCCGTGATGAGAAAGTGAAGGTGCTGCGCTCACTGCGGACCATTGATATCACGAATGTCCGTGAAAAAACCGTACGCGGGCAATATACCGCCGGGTTTGTTCACGGCGAAAAAGTACCGGGTTATCTGGATGAAGAGGGCGCGAATACCGTCAGCCAGACCGAAACCTTTGTCGCTATCCGCGCGGATATCGACGACTGGCGCTGGTCCGGTGTGCCGTTCTATCTGCGTACCGGAAAACGGATGCCGTCAAAATGTTCGGAAGTGGTGGTCTATTTCAAACAGCCGTCCCTGAATATTTTCAATGAAACCTATCAGCATCTGCCGCCGAATAAACTGACTATCCGTCTGCAGCCGGACGAAGGTATTGATATTGAAGTGCTGAACAAAGCACCGGGGCTGGATCATAAACACCGTCTGCAAACCACCAAGCTGGATCTGAGTTTCTCGGAAACGTTCAACCAGACACATATTGCGGATGCGTATGAACGTCTGCTGCTGGAAGCTATGCGCGGTATTCAGGCACTGTTTGTCCGCCGTGATGAAGTGGAGGAAGCCTGGA
The DNA here is from genome assembly GCF_000512315.2 of Morganella sp. EGD-HP17. Classification (NCBI taxonomy): domain Bacteria; kingdom Pseudomonadati; phylum Pseudomonadota; class Gammaproteobacteria; order Enterobacterales; family Morganellaceae; genus Morganella; species Morganella sp. EGD-HP17. The sequence goes on along the minus strand of NZ_AZRH01000005.1, from coordinate 83,457 downwards.
AGTGGGTGGATTCTATTATGCACGCCTGGGCAATGGATAATGAACCGCCGAAACCGTATCAGGCAGGCAGCTGGGGGCCGATAGCTTCTATCGCCATGATGGCCCGTGACGGTCATGCCTGGAACGAAGTGGAATAATTATCCATCTGCGGTATCAGTAAAGGTAGTTAACCGGTTCAATATTTGCGTAATTATGACCATCTTCTGAATAAGAAGGTGGTCATTTTTTATAACTGTCTAAAAAATAAAATTATTTACTGAAAAATAATTCAGCGCACCATTGCTGAACTGCGTTACTTGTGCTAAAAATAATATGAATATTAATAACCGGAGGATTCTTTCATTGTTGTCACCCTGTCCGGGGACAGACAAAAGAATAAGACATCATGCAAAGCGACAGTAGTAGCAGGATTAAAATCCGACGTTCTACCCATGTACTTTTCCTTTCCGCTATCGTATCAAGCGAACACTACTGGTACGGCGAGTTATAGCTATTTCTCTTTTCGTCTGACTAACCAAACGCGCCTGCGTTTTTGGTCACATCGTTACATTTAACGTTTTCGTTTCGCGATAAACGCACCCGTTCACGCAAACAGTCTGTTTTGCGCCGTGAACCTGTATGCGTTGTCCATCAGGAGAAATAACTATGATTTACTGGATGTTTTTAGGCTTAGCCATTATTACCGAGGTGATCGGTACATTGTCGATGAAATACGCGAGTGTCTCCGGCGGCAGTGCGGGGATGATTGTGATGTATATCATGATTGCCTCTTCTTATATTTTATTATCCATGGCAGTGAAAAAAGTGGCCCTCGGGGTGGCTTATGCGCTGTGGGAAGGGATCGGGATCCTGATCATCACCACGTTTAGTGTGATGTGGTTCCATGAATCGCTGTCACCGCTGAAACTGGGCGGTCTGGCACTGTTAATCGCGGGTATCACCCTGATTAAATACGGCACCAAAAAAGTGCAGAAAAAGCAGCCTGCTGCCAAACCGGTTCGTGCGCCACTGAATGAGATGCTGAAAGGGGCGTAATATGTTATCGACATTTGAATGGTGGCACGGTGCATTTTTACTGCTGGCCGTGGTACTGGAGATTCTGGCGAATATCCTGCTGAAAATGTCAAACGGCTTTAAACGTCTGTGGCTGGGTATTTTATCGCTGCTGGCGGTATTGGGGGCATTCAGCTGTCTGGCACTGGCCGTCCGCGGTATCGAGCTTTCCGTTGCGTATGCATTGTGGGGAGCATTCGGTATTGTGGCAACAGTGGCTGCAGGCTGGATCCTGTTTAACCAGCGCCTCAATTACAAAGGCTGGAGCGGGATTATTCTGCTTCTGCTGGGTATGGTGATGATTAAGTTTGCCTGATCATTGCGTCACAGAAAAACAGCAGACAACCCGGAGTTGTCTGCTGTTTTTTTATGTCCGGAATTAAAATACACTGATGCAGGATGTACAGGTAAAATTCCGGATTATAAAAATGAAAATATTACTGATTGAAGATCATGAAAAGACCGGCAGCTGGGTTAAAAAGGGATTAGAGGAAGCCGGATTTATTGTTGATATCACGGCAGATGGCAGAGACGGGTTGTATCTTGCTCTGGAGAACAATTACCGGCTGGTTATTCTCGATATTATGTTGCCCGGTATGGATGGCTGGGAAGTGCTGAAAATATTGAGAACCGCCAAAATGGTACCGGTTATTTGTCTGACAGCCAGGGATGCAGTTGCTGACCGGGTAAAAGGACTGGAACTGGGCGCGAATGATTATCTGGTTAAACCGTTTTCATTTTCCGAATTACTGGCGAGAGTCCGGAATCAACTGCGTACTTCTCAACCAGCTTCCAAAGTGATTGAGATCGCCGATCTCAGCATTGATCTGACCCGTCATGATGTACAGCGGGGAGGCGTGAAAATATCGCTGACACGTCAGGAATATTCACTGTTGCTTTTTTTTGCGCTGCATTCAGGGGAGATCCTGCCCAGAACACTGATTGCCTGTGAGGTGTGGGGAATGGATTTTGAGAGTGATACCAATATTGTCGATGTGGCTGTCCGGCGGCTCAGAAAAAAAATAGATGACGATCATGATCGTAAATTAATTGAAACTGTCCGTGGTATGGGATACCGCCTGAACGGATCGGAATGATGAAAATACGCTCACTGAGATTTAAAATTGTATCATTATTTATGTTGCTGATGGTGGCAAACGCAGGTTTTGTCACACTGATCCTTTATCACTCTCTGAAAAATGAACTTGCCTCAAAAGATGATGACATCCTGATTAACCGTGCCGACCAACTGGCTAAACTGATTGTCAGTGGTATTGATATTAAATCGTTACCTGTTTATTTCCGGCGGATGATGGATATGCGGCAGGATGTTATTAAGATAGCAGATGCTGATAATCACGTTATTGTGGATACCAACCCAGAGATAACCCTGAATACCCGGGACAAACTTAATTATCCGGATAGTCAGGAAACGCCTTTAATCTCATACCAGAATACGGATGATAACATGCCGGTTTCCGTGGTTAATTTTGAGATTCAGGCTCCTGAAGGTAAATTATATGTCACTCTGGCAAAGCGTTCGGTTGATCGCAGCAGTGTTTTACGCGGATATTTACAGCAAAGTCTGATTGTTTCCGTTATTGCTATTCTTCTGATGGTCGTCTTCAGTATATGGCTTATCCGCCGGGGATTGCAGGATATTACGCATCTCAACCGGATCACCGCGAAAACAGATCTGCACTCTCTGGGACAGACGGTGGATATCAGCCGCTTACCGGATGAACTGAAAAGTTTGGGTGATTCACTGAATATCATGCGCGCACGGCTGAAAAATGATTTTGTCCGGCTGACACAACTTGCGGATGATTTAGCGCATGAATTGAGAACACCCATTAATGCCATTAAAATTCAGAATGAGATCACATTACAAAAAACGCGCACTGCGGATGAGTATGAAGCGATTATCGCCAGCAATACAGAAGAGCTGGATAAACTGGCAAAAATAATACAAAACATTCTGTTTATCGCCAGAGCAGAGAATAAAAATATTAATCTGAAGCGGGAAACCATCGTTGTTTCTGAGCTGGTTGAGGATATTTATGAGTTACTGGCATTTTATGCCGATGAGAAAAATATCCGGCTGGTTAATAAAATATCGGATGTGACGGTATCAGCAGACAAAGTATTGCTGATGCAGATTATGGTTAATGTTGTGTCAAATGCGGTTAAATATTCATATGAAAATACGGAGGTTATTGCCTGCGCAGAAAATAATCATGGCAGTACCGTCATTTCAGTGATGAACAAAGGTGATGTTGTTGCAAACAGTGAACAGGTCTTTACCCGCTTCTGGCGCGGAGATAATGCGAGAACGTCAGAAGGAAGCGGGTTGGGCTTATCGATTGTTCAGGCAATAACAGAATTGCATTCAGGTGAGGTCAGATTTGAACGTACCGGGTCATATAACACGGTAACCTTAATTTTTCCGGATACTCATCCCCTTTCATGACAAATTTGTCATCGTCCTGTCAGCTTTAAATTCAGATTATGCGGTATAACAGTTCCTGAATGTTATCACCGTGATTGTTGAATACAGGGACTCATCATGAAGAAAATAATACGATCGTCTGAGATTACGCCGGAATCCGTTTTTATGATGAAGCGCAGGAATCTGCTTAAATTATTAGGTGCCGGTACGGCCGGATTAATGGTCAGCCCGTCAGTCAGCGCCGGTCTGTTTTCGTGGTTTTCCGGCGATGATAAGCCCGGCGTTCCGGAGATAATCTTAAAAGACCTCAGTTATACAAAACCTGAAAAGTATCAGTCCGATCTGGTATTAACGCCGGAGGATAAGGTGACAGGTTACAATAATTTTTATGAATTCGGCCTGAATAAATCGGACCCGGCCGAAAACGCACATACCCTGAAAACGGATGAATGGACACTGACGGTTGAGGGGGAAGTTAACCGGCCTCTGGTATTAAATGCCGATGAGATCCGTCATAAATTTCAGGCCGAAGAGCGTATTTACCGGATGCGCTGTGTGGAAGCATGGTCAATGGTTATTCCGTGGGTTGGTTTTCCTCTGAGAGATTTATTGTTATCAGCGGAACCGAACAGCAAAGCGAAATATGTTGCTTTTGAAACGGTGTACGCTCCGGAACAAATGCCCGGTCAAAAGAGCCGTTTTACCGGAGGCGGGCTTCAGTATCCGTATATTGAGGGGTTGCGCCTGGATGAAGCACTTCACCCTCTGACACTGATGGCAACCGGTGTTTACGGAAAAGAACTGCCGAAACAAAATGGAGCACCTGTCCGGCTGGTGGTACCGTGGAAATATGGTTTTAAAGGCATAAAATCCATTGTTAAAATTCGCCTGACAGAATCTGAGCCGCCGACCACATGGAATCTTTCAGCACCCCGTGAATATGGGTTTTATGCCAATGTAAACCCGCAGGTTGATCATCCGCGCTGGTCACAGGCTACAGAACGTTTTATCGGCTCCGGAGGGTTAGGCCGGACAACACGGCAGCCGACATTACTGTTTAACGGGTATGCAGAAGACGTGGCAGAATTATATAAAGGGATGGATTTGCGGAGATATTTCTGATGATGAAATTATTCCGTTACCCGGTGGTTAAACTTTTTTTTCATATGACGGCAGTATTGCCACTGGTATGGCTTATTTATGCTGTGAGTTACGGGGTACTGGGGGCAGATCCCGCAAAAGACATTCAGCATTTCACCGGTATTATGGCACTTCGTTTAGTTATTATTATCGCAGTGATACCGGTGATTGCTTTTTATTTTAAGCTGAACAGTTTATATCAGGTGAGAAAATTACTCGGATTATGGTGTTTTTTCTGGGCAACGCTGCATCTGGCCAGCTATTTTTTTCTTGAAATAGGTGCAGAAAATACGGCACTCTTTTTCAGTGAGATACTTTCCCGTTTTTATCTTAATCTCGGTGTGGCTGGCTGGTTAATTTTGTGCCTGATGGCAGTGACGTCGTCTGACCGGATACGCAACTTATCAGGCCGGTGGTGGAAACGAATTCATAATTTGCTGTATCCGTTGTTGTTTATTGTTATTACGCACTATATTTTAGCAGCGAAGACAGATACACCGGAACCGGCCATTTATCTGGTACTGGTTATTCTGGCGTACTGTCATCGCCGGCAGCAGCGAAGTAAAGAACAGGTATTACCCGATAAAATCGGGTAATACGATTATGCTGATTGTCTTCTGCTGTTATTTATCACTGTAATACTCATAAGTGGTACGGAAAGGTACTTCACCGGCCGGTTCACCGTTAATATGCCGGAGCCAGAGCCCTGCGGTACAGTTTTGATAGGTATCCCATTCTGTACACTGAATATCATTACCGGTGACGATCCCGATCGACTCCGTTCTTTCTGTTCCTTTATCCAGGCCGCCTTTCTCATTGTAGGTAAAATGGTAATTACTGAGAAGGGTCGGCGTGGTGTAAATACGGGTTACCCGGCCGGCACTGTCATATTCAAAGATCATACTGTAGGGTTTGGCGAGAACTTCGCCGTCTATCACTACAGAATGTATATTGCCATCGCGGTATTCCACAGCGCCGTTTTCGGTCAGGATAGTGCTGTTGCCCTCAATAAAATTTTCTGTCCGGTAGCCGCTAATCACTTGTTGTGCATCTTTGAGCAGGATAATCCGGCTGATGGTCGGGCGCTCTTTTTTCCGGCCGACTTCGTCTGAGGAAAAACGGTATTCCATACTGATGGCATCAGCGGTTTCCGCTCCGGCTACCTGTATATCAAAGGTCATGCCGTATTGCATACTTCTGCGGATGAAATCATAGTGAGTGATCTGTCCGCAGGGTGACAGTGTCACATTACTGGCAGAAAATATCCTGATATCGCTGTCCTGCTGGTCGCTGTCGGTGACCATGGAGGATGATTTTACCGGTCCGTTCAGGTAAGAAAGCCCCATCATCCTCATATGATTGAGCCGGGTCTGTTCAGATATCGGCTGGCAGTCAGTTTCTGCGGCATAAGACGGCAGGGCGAAAACAGCGGAAAACAGCGCCAAAGGCAGAACTGAGCAGGTTACTGTGAGTTTTTTCACGATTTCTCCGGAAAGCTATAAATTCAGATTCATTTATTTCGATGGTAAGGGAGTTATTCCGTTCAGGCAACCAGACAAACAGACAATCTGCATTATTTATTCTGAAATTCTCTTAATGATATTCGCCGAAACAACAGTTTTAGAAAGTCAGAGTAACGCATTTCAGTATTGTCCGGAAAAGAATCACCAGATAAAATCACCTGCAGGCAGATTTTAAAGTAATGCTGCTGATAATATGTATGATATAGCTGATACAGCATATTCATTGTGAATGGCGTTCAGAAGAGGAGATGAATGGATTGAGTCAGATTTTATTATGAGAGAAAAATATGTAAAATGATTGATTACAATGAAATGGTAAAAAATGAATCGATGGAAGATGTTATCCTGTTTCTGGTTGCCAGGCGTGAAAGTGGTCTTATTTACCCGGCAATAGATCGTTTTTTTTATCGTCATAATGGCCCGGATAAATATGAGTCGTGTAATATTATGATTCTCCGCGAAACGCACCGGCTTCTGAATGAAGAAAAAATAATGTGCGGAGAAGAGAAAGGCGGCCTTTATATGAAAGGACCAAAATGGATTGAGCCCGATTTTATGTCAGAAGGAAAATATGAGATAGATTAAAAAATACATGCTTGTTATTTTTGAGTGCAATTATGAACATGCGTATTATATTTTATTAATCCGATTTTTCGGGAAAAATAAAAAAATAAGATAAATAATCATCCATAAAAATGAAACAATGAATAATCAATACAAAAAAGTGACCGCCATTGTGCGGTCACTTAACAGATCAAACAGGATATGCTTATTTCACTTCCGGCATCAGCCCGATAAAGACAGTTTTCTTACGCGGGCCGGTCATCAGGTCTTCCAGCTTTTCCACGCACTGTAAATAGTGCGGGGTTTTCTTATGTGCCGCCACGGCCGCATCATCGGCATAGGCTTCATAGATATAAAAGCGGGTTTCCACTTCCGGGTCCTGTAACACATCAAAACGCAGGTTACCGGGCTCTTTTATCGATCCCAGATGGTTTTCACGAAAAACGGCAATAAATTCATCCACTTTGCCGGGTTTCACATTAATTTCCACTAATGTTACGTTCAAAATTTACCCCTTGTTCTTTTCGCTCAGGAACAGCTGATAAGCCTGTGCTGCACTCTCACCGCCATGCACAACGGCACGGATCGCTTTCATCATGGCAACCGGGTTTTCGGACTGGAAAATATTCCGGCCCATATCCACCCCGGATGCGCCCTGGTCAATGGCGCGGAAACACATGTCGAGAGCTTCGTTTTCCGGCAATTTTTTACCGCCTGCAATGACAATCGGTACCGGACAACCGGCGGTGATGCGCTCAAAACCTTCCTCAACAAAGTAGGTTTTGATGATATTAGCGCCCATTTCTGCAGCAATACGGCTGGCGAGTGAGAAATAACGCTGATCACGCGCCATATCTTTACCCACCCCGGTCACTGCCATTACCGGCATACCGACACGCATCCCCGCATCCACCATTTTGATGATGTTTTTGATGGACTGGTGTTCATGCTCAGTACCGATATAGACCTGAGCCGCAACCGCCGCCACATTCAGGCGTACCGCATCATCCATTGCCACCGCAACCGCTTCGTTGGAGAGTTCGGTCAGGATGGAGTTAGCGCCGGATGCCCGCAGCACCACCGGTTTGTTGGTCGTGACCGGCACCTGGGCACGCAGGATCCCGCGGGTACACATCAGGACATCGGTATGCTCAAAAAGCGGGGCGATATTAATATCAATCCGCTCAAGGCCGGTGGTCGGCCCCTGGAAATAGCCGTGGTCAAAGGCCAGCATGACCGTTTTATTATCCTGCGGATTAAAAATACGGGCCAGACGCGACTGCATACCCCAATCCAGCGAACCGCAGCCTTTGAGGGTATAAAGGGTGTTTTTTTGCGGCGTATTAAGCCCGAAGTCTTTGCCGTCACGGATATCATCTAAATCAGCCATGGAATTCTCCCCTGGTTAAACTGGCGCGGAGGGTGCCCGCGCCATTGGTTAAATCAGCAACTACATCAGAAATCATAGTTGTTAATGTTCTCTTTGGTGAAGATCACGCGCTCAGGCAGTACCACAATCCCGTTGCCTTTTGCTTCGTAGTCATAGCCCTGAACACTGTTCGGGGAGACTTCAACTTCACCGACACCGGCGACGGTAATCTTATCGCCGACATTCAGTTCGCCTTTTTTCATCAGTGCATCAGCCACGGCGACAGAAATTTCGCCCTGTTTGACAACATCCCATAACGCGAACTGATTAACTGTGCCGCGCTCCACATACGGACGCATCACGTTCGGGGTACTGAACCCGACAACCGCCACATCGTTACGTTTCAGGTTCTCTTTGGCCTGAGCCGCCGCCGGCAGGGCGTTGGCATCCGGCGCGATAATCACATCCAGGTCACTCCAGGCATTAAGAATACCTTCGGCAGTCTGTAAGGATTTGGTGGCATCGTTATAACCGTACTGGGTGGTGACGACTTCCCAGCCCGGATGCTCGGCTTCGATTTTCGCTTTCGCTTCTTTGACCCACTGGTTCTGGTCAGTTACGGTCGGGCTGGAATAGAAGAAGGCGACTTTGGCTTTCTCTTTCTTCACCTGATCCGCAGCCATATCCACCAGGATGCCGCCGAGCTGTTTCGGTGTGCCCTGGTCGATATAAATGGAGCGGCATTCCGGGTTGGTATCGGAATCCCAGGTCAGGACTTTCACACCGCGCTGCATAGCGCGTTTCAGTGACGGACATAACCCGTCCGGCGAAACGGCAGAAACAATAATCGCGTCATAGCCCCGGTTAACGAAGTTGTTGATAAGCTGCACCTGACCGGACACACTCGGCTCGGTCGGGCCGTCGTAGGTGACATCGATACCGAGTTTTTTCCCGGCTTCCACAGCACCCTGGCCGCCGCTGGTAAAGAAGCCGACACCGACAAGTTTAGGAATAAAGGCGACTTTTTCTGCTGCATTCGCCCAGGAAACACATGCGAGACTTAATGCAGTGGCGAGCGCCAGTTTTTTCATGATGGGTTTCATGGTTTTCTCCATTTCGTCAAATCTGTGATAACAAACGTGTTTTACTCTGATACGAATTGCCTGTTGCGTTTACGCGCCCACCAGCCAAGGATGTGATGTCGGTGTAAAGAAACGGAACGACCAACAACGGCAACAATAAGCAGCGCACCCGAGAGTGCACTGGAGACCTGATTTGGTACGCCGATCATCTGCAATCCCTGCTGTAAAAAGCCGATCAGCAAAACAGCCAGCGCGGTGCCTAATACAGAGCCGGAACCGCCGTAAATATTGGCACCACCCAGTACAACAGCGGTGATAGCAGGCATCAGGAACGATGCCCCGAGATCCGCACGGGCAGAGCCGAAATAGGACACTAAAATGACAGAGGCGAGTGCGGCACTGACACCGACCATCGCATACAGCAGACAGATAGTGCGTGTCACCGGGAAAGCACTGTATCGTGCGACACGGGCATTCTGCCCGATTAAAAAGACATTACGGCCCGGATGGGTACGGTGCAGATAAAACCAGAACACCAGCACACACAGGACAAAAATGATCAGCGGCAGCGGAATACCGAGTAAATCAAGGTTAGCAAAATCAGTAAAGGCTGCCGGGAAGCCGCCGATCCCCTCAAAACCGGTCGCACCGGACAGGCCGGAGAGCAGCAAGGCACAGCCGCCGAACAGATACATGGTGCCGAGCGTAATCACCAGCGGGTTAACCCCGGTAAACAGGATCAGCAGGGCGTTAATCAGGCCGCACAGTGCGCCGGTCAGCAGAGTGAGCGGAATGGCGGCAATCATCGGTACACCGGCCTGATTGAGGATCCCGAGCACAATAGCGGTCAGCCCGATGGTGGAGCCGAAGGAGATATCCATCCCGCCGCTGACAATCACCAGCGTCAGCGGCAGCGCCACCAGACCGATACAGATAAAGTCACTGGTACTGAACAGCAGCACATTGACATCCAGCAGGCGCGGGTTACCCATACCGAATAACAGGATTTCGAGGACAATCAGCAGCGCCAGGGCAATTTCCCAGCCGTAACGTTTGGTGATGCTCATTTTTTCGCCTCCTGCGGTGCGGAAGGATTAAGGAACCGGGCATAGCGCTGGGCGCGGAGGTTTTTCTCCAGCGCCACACGCAGACGGCCGTCAAAGACCAGAACCGCGAGTAAAACAAAGCCGGCGATAAAGTCATTCCACCAGGCCGGCAATCTGAGCAGCACCAGCACACTGTCAATCTGAGTCATAAAATAGGCACCGAGGATAGCGCCGACGATGGTACCGGTGCCGCCGAGCAGGCTGATCCCGCCCAGCACACAGGCGGCGATGGCTTTCATTTCAAGGCCGTTACCGGTCTGATTCGGGATAAAACCGATTTGTGAGGCAAACACAATCCCGGCGAGTGCCGCCATCATGCCGTTTACAGAGAAGGCAATGATGCGGGTGCGATCAACCGGCACACCCAACTGGCGCGCGCCCTGTAAGTTATCGCCGGTGGCGTAGAAACCGCGTCCGGCGGTGGTGCGGGACAGGAACAGGGTCATCAGAATAATCAGCAGGATAATAAACCAGCCGATTGGCGACAGCCCGAGGAAGACCGGTTTTGACAGATCTTTCAGTTCCGCCGGTAAACCTTCAATCCATTTTCCGCCGGTGAGCAGCAGCATAATGCCGCGATATAGCCCGAGCGTACCGAGGGTGGCAACAATGGCGGGGATCCGCAGCCAGGTGACCAGGATGCCGTTGAAGAATCCGGCCAGCAGACCGGCAGCGACAGTCAGCAGGATCGCCACCGTCAGCGGCAGTCCCGCATTCAGCGCGATACCGACAATCACTGCACACAGCCCGGTGGTGGATCCGACAGACACATCAATATTACGGGTCAGCATCACCAGGGTGGCACCGATGGCCAGCAGCATCTGGATTTGCGCACTGCCGAAAATCATGGTGACGGTTTGCAGACTGAAATAACGGGTTTCCATGCCGCCGAGCAGGACAAACAGGCAGAGAATAGCAAGCAGTGCCGTTACTTCACGGTTATTCTGGATATATTTCAGCATGATGCGGCCTCCTGTAACGGGCTGCTTTCTGTTTCTGTCTGCGGGCGGTGTTCGCCGAACGCCATATGCATAATAGTGTCGGTGTTCAGCTCGTTGTGCTGCAATTCCCCGGAGAATTCCCCCTGATGCATCACCAGCACGCGGTCAGCCAGCGCCACCACTTCATCGAGGTCAGAGGAGATCAGTAAAATTGCCACATTCTGCTGTGCGATACTTTGTATCAGTTGATAAATGTCATTACGGGCGCCGACATCCACGCCGCGTGTCGGTTCATCAATAATCAGCAGTGACGGATTGGCTTCGAGGCATTTGGCGATCAGGATTTTTTGCTGATTACCGCCGGACAGCGTGCGTACCGTCTGTTGCCCGTCACTGAATTTAATATTGAGGGCACGGCGGTAACGCTCGAGCAAGGCATCATCCCGCGAGCGGTTGACCAGCAGCCCCTGGTGGTTATGCACCAGCGCACCGATATTCCAGGTGAGCGGGGCATCAAGGAAAAGTCCGGAGGCCTGACGGTCTTCAGGTAAACAGACCAGCCCCCGGGTGAGGCGTTTTTCACTGCTGACACCGCGCAGATTGTCACCGTTGAGGAAAACCTCTCCGGCGATCAGCGGGCGCAGCCCGTATAATGTTTCTGCGAGTTCGGTCCGGCCGGCGCCGACGACACCGGCCAGCCCGACCACTTCCCCCGGGTTGACAACAAAACTGATGTTACGGAATCCTTCGCCGCACGCATTACGGACATCCAGCACCGGCGTATCATCCTGCGGACTGTTACGGGTGGCGGACAGATCCAGCCAGAGCTTCTGCGTCTCTGACAGCGGCTTTTTCTTCGCTTCAGGTGTGATGGCCTGAATGATTTCATCAGTGGAAAACTGTTTTGCCGGACCGGCCAGCGCAATATTGCCGTCACGCATCACGCTCAGATAATCGGCAATGGCATGTATTTCCGGTAGTTTATGAGAGATAAAGACAATCCCGACACCCTGCTGCTGTAATTCCCGCACCCGCCCAAACAGGCGTTCGGTTTCGGCGGGGGTCAGAGATGCTGTCGGTTCATCAAGAATAAGGATGCGGGAATCCCGCATCAGACCGCGCATGATCTCCACCAGCTGCTGATCCGCCACATTCAGGCTGCCCGCCCGCGCACTGAGATCAAAATTGCAGCGCAGTGATGTCAGCATTTGCTGTAATTTGGCTTTGCCCGCCTGATGTTTCGGCAGCCGGAACAGAATGTTTTCCTGCACAGACAGATTCGGGAACAGCAGCGGCTCCTGCGGAACCAGATACAGTCCCAGCTGATGGGCTTTCGCCGGAGTCAGGTGCGATATCTCCTGACCTTCCAGCGTCAGGGTGCCTGCATCCGGCTGTTCAATCCCTGCAATAATTTTCATCAGCGTGGATTTTCCCGCGCCGTTGCCGCCCAGCAGCGCATGAACCTGTCCCGGCAACAGTGTGAAATCGATGTGTTTGAGGACAACCACACCGGAGAACTGTTTGGCTATTCCGCGGGCGGTGAGCAGCGGCTGAATCGGGTGTTGCTTCTCTGACATAACGGCACCTCTGGTGTTATGGGTATTGCTGCCGGATGTTATGTGGTTAAGAAAACATCAATAAAATGAACATTTATAATTTATAAACACATTTGTTCATAAATGTAAGCCATAAAAATCAAATAAGACAATATTTCGGCCATATTTTGTGAAAAAATCAGATCTGCGTTAGAATTTGTTCAAAATTTTGGCCTGCACCTCTGGCAGATTTCTGTAAAAGGTGCTTATCTGTAAAAACGGAAAACAAAAGTTCACATGACAACAGTTTCAAAAAACACGAAAGCAGCCCCGGTAAGCTCCGTTTCTTCGATGGACTATGACGCCTCAGGACTTAGTATGAATGAAGAAGAGTTATTGGCCCGTATTGCCTGGTTTTATTACCACGATGGTCTCACGCAGGGAGATATCGGGGATCTGCTCGGTCTGACACGGCTGAAAGTTTCGCGTTTGCTCGAAAAAGGACGTCAGTCCGGCGTCATCCGGGTACAGATAAATTCCCGGTTTGAAGGCTGCCTTGAACTTGAAGATATTCTGAAAAAAAGATTTTCGTTAAAACAAATTCGCATACTCCCGGCGTTGAACGGCCCGGAGATCCATACCCGCCTCGGCGTGGCCGGTGCACATCTGCTGATGTCTCAGCTTTCGCCCGGCCAGTTGCTGGCAGTCGGGTTTGGGGAGGCGGCAATGGCGACATTGCAGCATCTGAGCGGGTTTGTCTCTTCGCAGCAGATCCGTCTGGTGACTCTCTCCGGCGGCGTCGGGCAGTACATGACCGGCATCGGCCAGCTTGATGCCAACTGCCCGGTCAGCATTATTCCGGCACCGCTGCGGGCATCAAGTGCCGCAGTGGCAGCGACATTCCGTCAGGAACGCAGCGTGCAGGATGTGCTGATGGCAGCCAGTGCAGCTGATATTGCCGTTGTCGGCCTGGGCGCTGTGAATCAGAAACAGGATGCGACCATTATGCGTTCCGGCTATATCAGCAGCGGTGAGCAACTGATGCTGGCACGGCGCGGGGCGGTCGGGGATATCCTCGGCTACTTTATCGGGCGCGAAGGGGAACTGACAGAAGAAGTGGAGATGCACCGCGAACTTATCGGTATCACCCCCGCAGAACTGAAAAATATTCCGACGGTGGTCGGAGTGGCGGGCGGTGAGGAAAAGGCCGAGGTGATTGTGGCGGCACTGCTGGGGGGCTATATCAACTCCCTGGTGACAGACGAGCAGACGGCACGGGTGATGCTGACATTATTAACCTGATGCACTGACTGTCCCGCAGACGAAAATCACGCTGTATTTCATGGTGTAACGGTATCAGTCCAATTGAATTTGTGAGGATGGCGACATGAATCAGATTACGGGCAGCGGCTCATCAGAAAAATACCTGATGGCGCTGGATGCGGGAACAGGCAGTATCAGAGCCGTTATTTTTGATCTTCACGGCAATCAGGTGGCGGTCGGACAGGCGGAGTGGCGTCACAATGAGCTGCCGGATGTACCGGGCTCGATGGAATTTGATCTGCCGGTGAACTGGCAGCTGGCGTGTCACTGTATTGCGCTGGCGCTGAAAAATGCCGGTCTGCCTGCTTCGGCGATTGCCGGGGTGGCGGCCTGCTCAATGCGTGAAGGCATTGTACTGTATGACCGCAACGGCGAACCGATCTGGGCATGTGCCAACGTGGATGCGCGCTCAAGCCATGAAGTCAGTGAATTAAAAGAGCTGTACGATAACACTTTTGAATATGATGTTTATCAGTGCTCCGGCCAGACTTTAGCCCTCGGTGCTATGCCGCGTCTGCTGTGGCTGGCACATCACCGGCCTGATATCTACCGTCAGGCGGGCACACTCACTATGATCAGCGACTGGCTGGCCTGCAAACTGACCGGCGAGCTGGCAGTTGATCCTTCCAATGCCGGTACCACCGGGATGTTGGATCTGAAAACCCGTGACTGGCGGCCTGGCCTGCTGGAAATGGCCGGGCTGCGCGCGGATATTCTCTCTCCGGTTAAAGAAACCGGTACCGTGTTGGGCTATATCACAGCGAATGCCGCGAAAGAGTCCGGTCTGGCAGAAGGCACGCCGGTGGTGATGGGCGGCGGGGACGTTCAACTGGGCTGCCTCGGGCTGGGCGTGGTCAGAGCGGGACAAACTGCGGTGCTCGGCGGCACGTTCTGGCAGCAGGTGGTGAATTTACCGGCACCGGTCACCGATCCGGATATGAATACCCGCATCAACCCACATGTGATCCCGGGGATGGTACAGGCGGAATCCATCAGTTTTTTTACCGGCCTGACGATGCGCTGGTTCCGTGATGCGTTCTGCGCGGAAGAAAAAATTATCGCTGAACGTCTCGGCGTGGACACTTACTCATTACTGGAAGATATGGCGGCCCGTGTGCCTGCCGGCTCTCACGGTATTATGCCGATTTTCTCCGATGTGATGCGCTTTAAATCCTGGTATCACGCTGCGCCTTCCTTTATTAACCTCTCCATTGATGCGGAAAAGAGTAACAAAGCCTCGCTGTTCCGCGCACTGGAGGAGAACGCAGCGATTGTTTCATCCCTCAATCTTGATCTGATTGCAAAATTCAGTGGTGTGAAAGCGGATTCACTGGTGTTCGCCGGTGGTGGTTCGAAAGGCAAACTGTGGAGCCAGATCCTGGCGGATGTTACCGGTGTGCCGGTACGGGTACCGGTTGTCAAAGAAGCCACGGCGCTGGGGTGTGCGATCGCCGCCGGAGCGGGTGTCGGGTTATATGATGATGTGGTGACGGCGGGTGAGCGTCTGGTGCAGTGGCAGCATGAGTATCAGCCAAATCCGGCACACCGCGAGGTTTATGACAAAGCCAAACAGAACTGGCAGAAGGTATATGCGGATCAGCTTTCGCTGGTGGATTCGGGCCTGACAACATCGATGTGGAAGGCGCCGGGGCTGAAATAACCGGGGGTATAATCCGGCTCCGGAGAGGGCCGTTAACGGGCAAAAACGAAAAGTCGCTGTGAATACAGTCCCTGTACGCTCAGGCTCGCCATCCATGGCTCGCATGCTTTTCGTTTCCTTTGCCCGTTACCGGCTCAGTACCTGACCGGCAGAGCTTTTTTCAACACTCAGACTGCTGCGATCACTTTGATTTCGACTTTATAATCCGGGTGCATCAGAGCAGCTTCCACGGTGCAGCGAACCGGCGCACTGCCTTTCGCGACCCATGCATCCCAGGCGGTATTCATACCGGCAAAATCGGCTTTGTCTGCCAGGAAAATGGTCGCATCGAGGATTTTGCTTTTATCTGAACCGGCGCGGGCCAGAATTTTATCGATCGCGTGCAGGGCACTGGTGGTCTGGGCAGTAATATCGCCGCTCAGATCTTCCGGAACACTGGTGTAATAAACGGTGTTGTTGTGTACAACCGCTTCAGACCAGCGGTCTTCCGGATCAATTCGCTGAATTGTCATTCTCTCTCCTGTAAATATATCCAGTTTCTTACACGGCAAGGTGGTGCTATTGCTCAACCCTTGGCATAATTAGCGCCTATTTTGTCAGAAGAGAACGCGCGTGTCAGACGATTTTGCAAAAAACGGCCGCTTAGCCCGTGTCATTCCCGGTTTTCAGCCGAGGGAAGCCCAGGTCACTATGTCGGCGGCGATCAGCCGGATAATTGAAACGCAGGGGCAACTGGTGGCGGAAGCCGGAACCGGGACCGGCAAAACGTTTGCCTATCTGGTACCCGCGCTGCGTGCCGGAAAGAAAACTATTATTTCCACCGGCTCCAAAGCGTTGCAGGATCAGCTCTATAACCGCGATCTCCCCACCATTATTCAGGCGCTGGATTATGACGGCAGGGTGGCACTGCTCAAAGGGCGCTCGAACTATCTCTGTCTGGAGCGGCTGGAGCAGCAGACTCTCGGCGATATTAATATGGAGCCGGAAACGCTCACGCAGATAGTGGCAGCGCGGCGCTGGGCAACAGCGACTGAACTGGGGGATATCACCACCTGTCACGATATTCCGGAAGACAGCCCGGTCTGGCCGTTGATCACCAGTACCAACGATAACTGCCTCGGCAGCGACTGTCCGCAGTATAAAGAATGCTTTGTACTGAAAGCCCGGCGCAAGGCACTGGAAGCGGATGTGGTGGTGGTCAACCATCATCTGTTTATGGCGGATCGCGTGGTGAAAGACACCGGTTTCGGGGAGCTTATCCCTGAGGCGGATGTGATTATTTTTGATGAGGCGCATCAGATCCCGGATATCGCCAGTCAGTATTTCGGTCAGCAGCTCAGCAGCCGTCAGTTATTTGATCTGACCCGCGATATCACATTAGCCTACCGCAGCGAGCTGCGTGACCAGGCGCAGTTACAGAAATGCGCGGATCGCCTGACGATGAGTGTGCAGGATTTCCGGCTGGCACTCGGTGATACCGGTTTTCGCGGTAATCTGCGGGAACTGCTGGCACAGCCGCAGTTTCAGCGGGCGCTCACCTTGCTCGATGATGCGCTGGAACTCTGTTATGACGTGATGAAGCTCTCTCTCGGCCGCTCTGCCATGCTGGATGCGGCGTTTGAACGGGCGACCCTGTACCGCAACCGGCTCAAACGGCTGAAAGATGTTTCCATCCCCGGTTACAGTTACTGGTTTGAAAGCTATGGACGTCATTTCCTGCTGGCACTGACACCGCTGACCGTGGAAGACAAATTCCGCGAAATGATGAGTAATCAGAAAATGGCGTGGGTATTTACATCCGCGACACTGTCGGTGAATGATGATCTGCACCATTTTACCCGCCGCCTCGGGCTGGATAACGCCGAAACCCTGATCCTGCCGAGCCCGTTTAATTATCAGGAACAGACTCTGCTCTGTGTGCCGCGTTTTCTGCCGTCGCCGAATCAGTACGGTGCGGCAAAACAGCTGGCGGAACAACTGCGCCCGCTGATCAACCATAACCGTGGCCGCTGTTTCTTTTTATGCACCTCACACCAGATGATGCGTGATCTCGCCGCCGAATTCCGCCAGTCACTGACACTGCCGGTGCTGGTGCAGGGGGAAACCAGTAAAACACAGCTGCTCCGTGATTTTATCTCCTCCGGTAATGCCTTGCTGGTGGCCACCGCCAGTTTCTGGGAAGGGGTGGATGTGCGCGGTGATGCACTGACCTGTGTCATCATCGACAAACTGCCGTTTACCGCACCGGATGACCCGCTGCTGAAAGCACGCATGGAAGATTGTCAGGTACGCGGTGGCGATCCGTTCCGTGATGTTCAGATCCCGGATGCGGTGATCAGCCTTAAACAGGGGGTCGGGCGGCTTATCCGTGATACGGAGGATTACGGCGTGATTGTGATCTGTGATAACCGGATTGTTATGCGGCCTTACGGGGAAATCTTCCTGAAAAGTCTGCCGCCGTCGCCACGGACCCGTTCGCTGACCAAAGCTGCGGAATTTCTGGCAGCACGGCAGTCACAGCGCCGCACAGCGGAATAACACTGAATCAGTTTCGCAATAAAAGTCACTGTTACCGTGATTTTTTTGTTACCATAAACCTTATTTATTTGCCGGAGTTATGGCATGTCCAGCCGAATTTTAGCCTTAGATACAGCAACAGAAGCCTGTTCTGTTGCACTTTACAACAATGGTGAGATCACCGCCGATTTTGCCGTCACCCCCCGCGAACACACACAGCGCATTCTGCCGATGGTGCAGGCGGTGCTGGCACAGCAGAATCTCTCTCTCCGTGATCTTGATGCACTGGCCTTTGGTCAGGGGCCGGGCAGCTTTACCGGCGTGCGGATTGGTGTCGGGATCGCGCAGGGTCTGGCGCTGGGCGCTGAGCTGCCGATGATCGGTGTCTCATCACTGGAAACCATGGCGGAAGGGGTTTTCCGTACTGCCGGGCTCTCCCGTGTGCTGGTTGCCATTGATGCCCGCATGGATGAAGTGTACTGCGCGGCGTATGTCCGTGATGAGCAGGGTATTTTCCGGCAGGAACTGGCGGAAGCAGTGCTGAAACCGGCTGATTTTGTCACCCGCTGTGCCGCACTCACCGGCGAATGGGGACTGGCAGGCACCGGCTGGGCGGCGTATCCGCAGATGCAGGAAACGCTGACCCTCAGCACACAAATGACAGAGATTACGCTGCCGCATGCACAGGATATGCTGCCGCCTGCACTGAATGCACTGCGCCGCGGGGAAACATCTGCCCCTGAATCGGCAGAGCCGGTGTATTTGCGCAACGAAGTGACCTGGAAGAAATTACCGGGCCGGGAATAACGTAAAAAAATAGCCTGTGTCAATTGTTGAACCGGCAATCATCAGCCACAATAAATGAATACTATCCGTCACAGGAGCTCATATCATGATGAATCGCTTACGGGGCAGTCTGAAGTATGGTGTTGTGATTTTATCACTGGCGCTGGCCGGCTGCGCCACAGTACCGGAATCCATTAAGGGCAGCGGCACCACGATGCTGACGGATTTTCAGGCCGTTCAGAAAGCGCCGCAGGCTTACAAAGGGATGGAAGCGCGTTTCGGCGGGCGGGTACTCAGCGTGCAGAATCAGCCGGATATGACACAGCTGGAAATCGCGGTGATGCCGCTGAACAGCACCGGTGCGCCATTCCTCGGTTCAACGATCACCGGCCGGATGTATGCCCGGATCAACAGTTTTATGGAGCCGGATAACTTCCGCGACCAGTATGTCACGGTGGTCGGGCTGATGAACGGTACACAAGCCGGTAAGATAGGCGATGTTCCTTATACTTTCCCGGTGATTGATGTCACTGGTTTCCAGCGCTGGCACCAGGCACGGCAGGTGATTATGCCGCCGCCGGTGTATGGTCCGGATCCGTGGCGCTGGCATAACGGGTACTACGGCGGCGGCTATTATGGCGGCGGCTGGTATTATCCGCCGGGACCGGCAGTGGTGCAGGATTATTTAGTACCTTAATCGCGCGGATTTGCGGGTACGGTAACCTTAAAGTTCAGCATAAATGCGGATTTGAGTGTATAATCCCGCCCGTGACGATAAGCAGGAATGATTATCCTCAGCTTGTTACAGTGAATAGATTAAGAGGCGGCATTTGCCGCCTCGATTGTTATCTGGCTTTATAAAACAAATTAGTGATGTGACTCTCAACCTGAAACAGAAAAATTATCCGAAAACGCCGTTTTATGTAAATACTTTATTTATGTAAATATTTTGTTAACACCGGCGGGTCATGAGATGAGCAGCAATAATCAGGAGTAAAACCTTGGAAAGAGTCTGGCTTAAACACTATCCGGAAGATGTCCCGGCAGATATCAATCCTGACACCTATGCCTCAATGGCAGAGATGCTGGAGAATGCGGTATCACGCTTTGCGGACCAGCCCGCCTTTATCAATATGGGCGAGGTGATGACCTACCGGAAACTGGAAGAGCGAAGCCGCGCATTTGCCGCTTACCTGCAAAACGGACTGGGCCTGAAAAAAGGGGATCGCATCGCGCTGATGATGCCGAACTTACTGCAGTACCCGATAGCTTTATTCGGGATCCTGCGTGCAGGGATGGTGGTGGTGAACGTCAACCCCCTCTATACACCAAGAGAGTTAGAACATCAGTTAAATGACAGCGGCTGTGCCGCGATTGTGATTGTTTCCAATTTTGCACACACCCTCGAAAAAATCGTTTATAACACGCCAATCCGCCATGTGATCCTGACCCGTATGGGTGATCAGCTTTCCCGTCCGAAAGCCACGCTGGTGGATTTTGTGGTCAAATATATCAAGCGTCTGGTACCGAAATATAACCTGCCGGATGCTATCTCATTCCGCCGCGCTATCCATCAGGGTTACCGCATGCAGTATGTCAAACCGGAAATTCACCGTGAAGACCTGGCATTTCTGCAATACACCGGCGGTACCACCGGGGTGGCTAAAGGCGCGATGCTGACCCACCGCAATATGCTGGCAAACCTTGAGCAGGCGCGGGCGGCCTATATTCCGGAGCTGAATGTCGGCAAAGAACTGATTGTCACCGCACTGCCGTTGTATCACGTCTTTGCACTGACAGTGAACTGCCTGCTGTTTATTGAAATCGGCGGCCGTAATCTGCTTATCACTAACCCGCGTGATGTCAGCGGAACGATTAAAGAGCTGAGCAAATACCCGTTCACGGCTATTACCGGGGTAAACACCCTGTTTAATGCCTGGATCAACAATCCGGAATTTCACAAACTCGATTTCTCCACCCTGAATCTTTCTGTCGGCGGCGGTATGCCGGTGCAGAAAGCAGTGGCGGAAAACTGGGAAAAACTGACCGGCAAACATCTGCTGGAAGGCTACGGGCTGACAGAATGCTCCCCGCTGGTCGCCGGCAACCCGCATAACCTGAAAAGTTACAGCGGCAGTATCGGATTCCCGGTACCGTCCACTGAGATCCGCCTGCTGGATGATGACGGCACGGATGTACAGGAAGGGCAGCCGGGTGAAATGTGGGTCCGTGGTCCGCAGGTGATGAAAGGGTACTGGAACCGCCCGGATGCCACCGCTGAAGTGCTGAAAGATGGCTGGGTCGCCACCGGGGATATCGCGCAGTTTGATGAGAACGGTTTTTTGCACATTGTTGACCGCAAAAAAGACATGATTCTGGTGTCCGGCTTCAACGTCTATCCGAATGAAGTTGAGGATGCGGTCATGCTGCATCCGGCAGTGCTGGAGTGTGCTGCTATCGGCGTGGAGAGTGAAAGCTCCGGTGAGACTGTGAAGATTTTTGTGGTCCGTAAAGATAAATCACTGACAGAAGATGATTTGCGTCTGCACTGCCGCCGTTATCTGACCGGTTATAAAGTCCCGAAAATCATTGAATTCCGTGATGAATTACCGAAATCCAATGTCGGTAAAATTCTGCGCCGCGAACTGCGCGATGAGGAAAAGCACAAAACGGATGTTCAGCCGGTTGCATGACACCACATCAGGCCGCAGAATAATAACGCCGGTTAAAACCGGCGTTTATCTGTTCTGTTACGACTATTGATTGAAATACTCTGATCTGTTGAATTATTCTGTATCACATCACTTAACCACGTCGTCAAAGACTAAGAGAAGTTGTTTTGAATTATCAGTTGATTACCAGCGATACACACCTTGCCGCCTATTGCGGACAGGTTACCGGCAAACCTTATCTTGCTCTGGACACCGAATTTGTCCGGATACGAACCTATTATCCGCATCTCGGTCTGGTTCAGCTTTATGACGGGGAGCATCTCGCACTGGTCGATCCGCTGGGGATCACTGACTGGACACCGCTGAAAACCTTACTGGCTGCACCGGATATGATCAAATATCTCCATGCCGGAAGTGAGGATATCGAAGTCTTTTTCAACAGCATGGGATGTGTGCCGCAGCCGCTGGTGGATACCCAGGTGCTGGCCGCCTTTACCGGGCATCCGCTCTCCTGCGGGTTTGCCACGCTGGTGGAAACCTACCTCGGTGTTACCCTGGATAAAAGTGAATCCCGCACTGACTGGCTGGCGCGTCCGCTGACAGAAAAACAGTGTGAATATGCAGCGGCGGATGTGTATTACCTGTTGCCGCTGGCGGAAAAACTGACAGAAAAAGTCCGTGCGGCCGGTTACCTGGCTTCTGCGGAAGAAGAGTGTGCCATGATGGCGCAGCGCCGTATTACCCAGACTGACCCGGCGGAAGCTTACCGCGATTTCAGCGGTGCCGCACAACTGCGTCCGCAGCAACTGGCCTGTTTACAGAAACTGGCGCAATGGCGGCTGGAACAGGCGCGTCAGCGTGATATGGCGGTCAATTTTGTGGTACGTGAAGAACATCTGTGGAAAGTGGCGCGCTATATGCCGACCTCGCTGGGCGAGCTGGACGGACTGGGGCTGACCGGCCAGGAAATCCGCTGTCACGGCAGACGCCTGCTGGCGTTAACGGAAGAAAGCCGTGCACTGAATGAGGCTGATTATCCGGCTCCGGTGGAAAATGTGTCCGATCATCCGTTATACCGCAAAACATTTAAGGCGATTAAAGCACGCATTACTGAGCTGAGCGAAGCGGAACAATTCAGTCCGGAGCTGCTGGCATCACGCCGTCAGATTAACCAGTATCTGAATAAAGTGTGGGGATTTAAAACGTCATCCGAAGAGCCGGAACTGCTGAACGGCTGGCGTAAACCATTGCTGGAGACTGCTCTGGCAGAGGTGGTTGCCGGTATTGAGGTCAGTGCTGTCTCCGGGGAATAAACAGCAAAAAACACGGCGGGGTAACCCGCCGTGTTATTATCAGTCACTAAAACTACTCTTTTTTTGCAGTCTCGTCTTTCTTCGTGCCTTCATCGCCTTCAGGCAGCGTGACGTTCAGTTCAAGAACGGATATATCATCGCCTTTCTGCTCAAACTGGACAGACAGCATCTCCGGATCGACCTGAACATACTTGCAGATAACTGCCAGTAAATCGCGTTTCAGATCCGGAAGGTAATTCGGTTCAGATTCACCGCGGCGACGCTCTGCAACAATGATTTGCAAACGTTCTTTTGCAATATTAGCTGTCGGTTTTTTTCTCGACAGGAAGAAGTCTAACAGCGCCATGGTTTACCCCCCGAATAAGCGTTTTAAGAAACCTTTTTTCTCTTCCTCAATGAAACGGAAAGGACGATCTTCACCCAGAATACGGGCGACGGTATCGTCATAAGCTTTACCTGCATCTGATTCCTGATCCAGAATCACCGGCTCACCCTGGTTGGATGAACGCAGAACAGACTGATCTTCCGGAATCACACCGATAAGCGGGATGCACAGGATTTCCAGCACATCTTCCATACTCAGCATATCACCGCGGCTGACACGGCCCGGATTGTAACGGGTAAGCAGCAGATGCTCTTTAATCGGCTCCTGTCCCTGTTCCGCACGGCGGGATTTGGAGGACAGGATCCCGAGAATACGGTCAGAGTCACGGACAGATGAAACTTCAGGGTTGGTGGTAATAATGGCTTCATCAGCAAAATAGAGCGCCATCAGTGCGCCGCTCTCAATCCCTGCCGGGGAGTCACAGATGATGAAATCAAAGTCCATCTCACCTAATTCGTTCAGCACTTTCTCCACGCCTTCGCGGGTCAGTGCATCTTTATCGCGGGTCTGCGAAGCAGGCAGGATAAATAAATTCTCAGTCCGCTTATCTTTGATAAGTGCCTGATTTAGTGTGGCATCGCCCTGAATAACGTTCACGAAGTCATACACGACGCGACGCTCACACCCCATGATTAAGTCAAGGTTACGCAGACCGATATCAAAATCGATCACAACGGTTTTCTTTCCTTTCTGGGCAAGGCCGGTCGCTATGGCCGCGCTGGAAGTGGTTTTGCCTACGCCACCTTTACCTGAAGTAACAACTAAAATGCGTGCCATGGAATTATTCCTTGTTAAAGGTCTATATTAGATTGTTGATAGTGAGTTCATTATTAACCAGACTGAGTTTGGCCGCTTTCCCGGCGAATTCGCCCGGGATTTGATCACTCAGCCAATATTGTCCGGCGATAGAAATCAGTTCCGCATGCAGATGGGTGCAGAAAATCTGGCTTTCCGTATCACCTGCCGCACCGGCTAACACACGTCCGCGCATCAGCCCGTAAATATGAATATTACCATCCGCAATGAGTTCCGCGCCCGCACTGACATTGGCGGTCACGATAAGGTCACTGTTCGGGGCATAAATGCGCTGGCCGGAACGGACAGGCACATTAATCAGCCGGGTCTTCCGGCAGGATGAATCTGCGGCGGATGATACTGCCGGTGTTTCAGGCTCCGGCGCTTCCGGTTCAGCAACACGGGCACTCTTGCCCTCATTGAGCAGCGGAAGCCCGCTTCGGGTTGCGGCCCGGCGCATTTTCTCATCCTGACAGCCGCTGATCCCGACAATCCGCAAACCGGCGTCAGTGACGGCACGGCAGATAATTTTCAGGTTCGCGCCGGATGAAATCTGGCTGACATTAAGCACAACAGGAGCATTTTGGAAAAAGGCCGGCGCCTGGCTGACTTTTTCGCGCACAGCCTGTTCAATAATCTGAGGATCCTCATTATTCAGATGAAGAACCGAAAGTGTGAAGTTACTGCCTTTAAGATCAATTGGCGATGGTGACATCTGTCCGACTCAGTATAATTAGCGGCCCGCTATTCAGCCATATATAAATTGCATTGCAGCGACGCAATGCCGGGTAACGATATTATCAAAAACAATAGCATGTTATAGTTAGTGCCATTTACTGGCAAGTCACGATTTGATTTAAACGGGATAATTCCAATGTTGTGTGCAATTTACAGAAGTCCGAACCGCGATCAAACCTATTTGTTCATCGAAAAGAAAGATGATTTTTCCCGTGTCCCGGAAGAGTTGCTGAAAAGTTTCGGCAAGCCCGTCTTCAGCATGCTGATCAACCTTGCAAACCGCGATAAACTGGCCAATGCGGATATTGAGAAAGTGAAACAGGAACTGACAGATGCCGGTTATTATCTGCAGTTCCCGCCACCGGTGGAAGATCTGTTATCGGAATACCGGGATACACTGAATATTCAGGATAAATCCTAATAATAATCCCCGCGAAATAACCAGAAAGGATATCGCTATGCGCCTGACATTATTAAGCGCCGTGATTATTACGGCATCGCTGACGGCATGCAGTGCATCTCAGACACCGGTATCACCGGCCAAATTAACGGCTGATGCTCCGGCAGTGCAGCAGCCGGCCGCTGCACGGTTGTCCGTGGCGGATTTACAGCGGGAATTTCCGGCTGACTCACGGACAGCAGAACAATTTCCGGCCTATGCTGAACAGCTGAAAGCGATGGCACGTCAGGAGGGTATTAAAGAATCCACACTGACCCGCGCTTTTGAGAATTTTCATTTTATCGAACGTGTTATAACGTCTGATAAAAACCAGCCTGAGAAAAAAGTCACGCTGGATGATTACCTGGCCCGCCGTGTGACCAAAGGCGCTGTCAGCGCCGCAGTAAAACAGCATGATGCCAATGCGGCGCTGCTATCCGGTATCAGTCAGCGTTACGGCGTGCCGCAGGAATATATTGTCTCCCTGTGGGGACTGGAAAGTGGTTTCGGTCGTTATCAGGGTAAAGAAGATGTGATTTCCGCCCTGGCAACCCTGGCCTATGAAGGCCGCCGCGAAGAGATGTTTATTAAACAGTTTATCGCAGCACTGCAGATTATCGACCAGGGACATATCCCGGCAGATCAGCAGTTGAAAGGCTCCTGGGCCGGAGCCATGGGACAAAACCAGTTTATGCCGGCCAGCTATCTGACTTATGCCGTGGACGGTGATGGTGACGGCGTGGTGGATATCTGGAATAACAAAGCGGATGTGTTTGCTTCCACGGCGAATTATCTGGCCACTGAAGGCTGGGTAGAAGGGCTGCCGTGGGGATATGAAGTGACTGTTCCCGCAGGCTTTGACCGCAGCATTGAGGGAACAAAGAAAAACCAGAGCAAAACACTGGCGCAGTGGAAGGCCCTGGGTGTGACACTCCCTGCACAGGCAAACCTGCCGGAATCGACCCCGATGTGGTTAGTCGTACCGGAAGATAAGCAGGAGCGGGTGTATCTGGTCACACAGAACTTTATCACCATCATGCACTGGAACCGCTCGTATTTCTTTGCACTCAGCGTTTCGCTGATGGCAGATAATGTCGGTGCGGAAATCCGCTGATGTCATCAGAATAATAAATTAAAGGGGTAAGACTATGTATCAGCATCGTGACTGGCAGGGCGCTCTCCTGGATTTTCCGGTCGGGAAAGTGGTATGTGTGGGGCTGAATTATGCAAAGCATGTTGCGGAGATGAAATCACAGGCATCCGCAGAACCCCTTCTTTTTATTAAACCTGAAACAGCACTGTGCGATCTGCGTCAGCCGGTCGCCATTCCGAAAGAGTTTGGCGAAGTGCATCACGAAACCGAACTGGCGGTTCTGATCGGCGCTCCGCTGAAACAGGCCAATGAAGATCGCTGCGCCCGGGCGATTGCCGGTTTTGGTGTCGCGCTGGACTTAACACTGCGCGATGTGCAGATGAAATTAAAGGCGACAGGGCAGCCGTGGGAAAAAAGTAAGGCATTTGACGGCTCTGCACCGGTGTCCGGGTTTATTCCGGTCAATGAATTCCCGGATCCGCAGAATGTCACCCTGAGCCTGACCGTTAATAATGAATTGCGCCAGCAGGGAAATACCCGCGAAATGCTGACGCCGGTGATACCGCTGATTAGCTATATGTCCCGCTATTTCACGCTGCGTCCGGGGGATATTATCCTGACCGGCACACCGGAAGGTGTCGGGCCGCTGGTATCGGGCGATATGCTGAAAATCTCTGTAAATGATCACATGCTGACCACGCGGATTATCTGAAACGGGTCAGCCACGAAGTAAAAGGAAAAAAGAACATGTCTCAACCATTCTGGACGGTGAAAACCCTCGATGAAATGAGTGACGAAGAGTGGGAATCACTGTGTGATGGCTGCGGGCAATGCTGTTTGCAGAAACTGATGGACGCAGACACTGATGAAATTTATTTCACCGATGTGGCCTGCAACCAGCTGGATATTAAAAGCTGCCAGTGCCGTCATTATGAAGACCGTTTCCGCTATGAACCGGACTGCATCAAACTGACGCGGGAAAACCTGCCGACATTTGACGCCTGGCTGCCGATGACCTGTGCTTACCGCCTGGTCATGGAAGGCAAACCGTTATTACCCTGGCACCCGCTAATCAGCGGATCCAAATCCCTGATGCACCAGAAAGGCATTACCGTCCGTCACATAGCCGTCACCGAAAGTGTGGTACAGAACTGGGAAGACCATATTCTGAATAAGCCCGAGGGCGGGTTTTAACTGATTGTTTACAACGCGGGACATAGATGGGGCATTTTGCGCTGACGTGCTCCATCTGTTCCGCAATAAATATTTATTATACATTTGAAACATGGCATATTTAAGTTTAGTTTTGATGGATAGGTCATGTGTTGTGAGTGAGCCATAACGAAATGTAATCTCAGTCAGCACCAGAAAACAGAGTAATAAATTTTTCAGTATCCCATTCTTTTATATCGGAGACCTGACCGTCGCCGATTTCTATCAGACGTAATTCACCGGCTGTATTTTCCGTAATATCCACAGAGAAGAAAGGTGTGGTAATGATATCTGCAATTTCCCGGACAACAGGCGGGATATTATCATCAGCAGAGAAAGCCTGACCATTCAGCACAAAATAGCGGCGTTCGCTGTCAGTTTTATAATATTCATAGTGCCTGAGGCTGATACCTCCTTCAATTTGTCCCCGGTAGCGAAAAATCAGCCGGATAATTTCGCGGATCTCATCAGCGTTTGCAGCAAGTGATCCGCGTGATGTGGTCAGTGATTTAACATAGTCTTTAACAAAATACCCCGGCCACTTTAATTGTGAGGTCAGGGTATCGAAATCAGCATCTTCGGTTGTGAAGATTGTTTCTGCTGTATAATGACGGCAAAAATCATACCAGCCGGTAATATGATGATTTTGCAAATATTCCTCAGGGGACACCAGCATATTACCGCCACAGGTCGTAACAGCATGATGTAAGTGCCGGTATTCTTTTCCGGTCAGCATCCACCCGCGCCAGATTACCGGGCTGTCAGCTGAAATATTGCCGGAAAAGCGGTATTTACCGTCAGATACCGCTTCCTAGTCAAGTAACAGACAGGAAACCCCCTGTTGCTGTGCACAGCGATATTCCTCAGCAAAGGTGTCGTCAGGCAGATAGTTGCCGGTGTAGTATCCAGGATAAATAATTTGCATATCATTCCTCTGAATATCAAACCCGGTGACGGGCAGCATTTTTCATCATGGTAACAATTCGTTGCCCCGGAAACAGATAAAAGTGCACCGGAAAAAAATATCCGGTGCATTTTTCACGACATTCCTCACTGCTTATTATTTTGTACTGACAACGGCAATATAGCGCAGGCGATCACGATTCTGCCGGAAATGGCGGAACATCTGTAAAAACTGCGGGCGGTTCTCTTTTTTCAGGGCGTTGCGGATGATTTTCAGTGTGCCGGCAAGTCCCTCATCGTGCAGCATACCTTTCGGTGTCATCAGTGTCATCGCACCCTCCGAGCGGATCACATCACGGAAACCTGCGTCACGGAACAGTGCCAGCCAGTCATCACTCAGCATCGGTTGTGCTTTGACATGAATGGCAGCCTGCATTTCCTGCGTGACACTCTCATCCTCTCGCCGCTCTGTCAGCGCGATATCGTGGGTCAGCAGACGACCACCGGGCTTCAGTACCCGCAGATATTCCTGTAACAGACGGGCTTTGGCTTTGTCCGCATACATGGTCAGCATGGCTTCATTGATAACCACGTCAAAATGATTATCCGGGAACGGCAGTTTTGAGGCATCCGCTTCCTGTACGGTGATAAGGTGTGACAACCCGTTAGCGAGGATATTTTTCCGTGCATTGGCAAGTGCCTGTTTATCCATATCAATGCCGGTAATATGACACTGAAAACGCTGTGCGATTTCAATGGCGGTGGTGCCCATATTGCAGGCAATTTCCAGTACGCGGCTGTCGGTCTGTAATCCGCTGTGTGCCAGCAGCCATTCTGTGGCGGTGCGGCCCCCCGGGCGCAGACGTTTTTTACCCAGACGCGCCAGAAATTTGTGTCCGGCTTCATGACCGGTATGTGTACTTTCCATTATTCAGTCCTGTTTGTTTTCCGGTTCACGTAACATCACCAGCAGCATTTTTGCCCGCTCCGGCGCGTCCACAGCATGGGGAATATTGGCCGGCATACGGACAATATCCCCGGGTTTTGCCGTCACCGGTTTTCCGGCGATGGTCAGGATCAGAGAGCCTTCGGCAATCATTACAATGGCATCAAACGGGGCACTGTGTTCAGAGAGTGCCTGACCTTTATCAAAAGCAAACAGGGTGATATTGCCGCCGCCGTTTTTGGCGAGAACGCGGCTGGAAATACCCTGTTCGGTGTAGTTCACCAGGTCAGCAATCACTAATGCTTCTGCCGGGGTAATCGTGTTATTGCTCATAATAAGTATCCTTGTAGTTAATCAGGTAATAAACATAGAGTCAGCGGAACAGAGGGATCACTCCGCAGGTCTGCCGGTGCGGATGATTAACCGGCACGACAGAAACCGGAAGCTGATATAGCTTTCCCAGATTTTCTTCAGTCAGCAGTGCGGGTGTCTGACCAAACTGCGCCTGTGTACCGTCAAACAGTAACAATGAGTGATCCGCAATATGCAGGGCATGCTGCGGATAATGACTGGTAAACAGGATGGTTTTGCCGCGCTCTGCAGCCAGCATTTTCAGAACGGAAAGAACCGTATCCTGATTTGCCAGATCCAGCGCGGAAGTGGGTTCATCCAGGATCAGAATGTCCGGTTCACCGGCCAGTGCGCGGGCAATCATCACCATCTGTTTTTCACCGCCGCTGAGCAGGTTAAATGGGGTGTCCGCAAAGGGGGTTAATCCGAGGTCAGCCATTGCCTGTTCAGTTATGTCGTGATCACGGCGGGACGGGGACGCATACCAGGGCAGGTGGCGAACCCTGCCGAGGCTGACCATGGTGCGGACAGAGTAATTAAACAGCGCGCCGCTGAGTTGCGGCACATAGGCTGCCGGTGCACTGAGCTGCACAGTACCGGTTGCCCCTTTTTGCAGGCTGAGCAGCAGACGCAGCAAGGTGGTTTTTCCGCGGCCGTTCGGGCCGAGAATGGCGGCGATAGTACCCGGCGGCTGGCGGAATGTCAGTCCGTCAAATAACGGACGTTTGCCGGTGTGGTAACTGAGCTGATTAACACGGATCACAGGTCTGCCACCTTTTTATTCATGGAGTGAATGAGCAGGGCGAAAATCGGTGCCCCGATCAGTGCGGTGATGACACTCAGCGGGATCTCCGCGCTGGTCATACTGCGCGCCAGGGTATCTACGGCGATCAGATAAATCGCACCGGTCAGGGCACTGGCGGGGAGCAGGACGCGGTGGTCATGTCCGCTGATCAGTCGCGCGATATGCGGAATAATCAGCCCGACCCAGCCGATGGTGCCGGAAACGGCCACGGTGGCGCTGGTGATCAGCGTGACGCAGACCAGGATAGTCCAGCGGGTTACGGTGACGGGCAGCCCCAGCGCCTGTGCGTTTTCCTCGCCGAGGGACAGCACATTGATGCGGAAGCGGAGGGCAAAAATAATCCCGCCTGCGATGATGACAACCGGCAGTAACACGCTCACTTTCAGGTAGGTTGCAGTGGCAAAACTGCCCATCAGCCAGAACACGATGGTTTGCAGGGTATTATTCGGATCCGCAAAATAGGTGATCAGCGAAATCAGGGCGGCAAAAAAAGCGTTAATAATCACTCCCGCAAGGATCAGCATCAGAAGACTGCTGCCGTGCCGGTTAAGCCCCAGTAAAAAGACCAGCACAATGGCCAGCAGACCGCCGAGAAAGGCAAAACTGATAGTGATAAATAAAGAGGAGAAAAGCAGCAGGGCCAGTGCGCCGCCCAGCGCTGCGCCGGATGAAACACCGATAATCTGCGGCCCTACCAGCGGGTTGCGGAAGATGCCCTGTAATGCGGCACCGGCAACCGCCAGCCCGGCACCGGCCAGCCCGGCGATCAGAATGCGCGGCAGACGGACATATAACACCACATTTTCAGCGGTGCGGCTGTATTCTGCAGACGGGCTGCGTCCGGTCAGGGTATCCGCCAGAATTTGCAGAACCGTTGTCACAGAGACCGCATAGCGCCCAGCACACAGCGCGAGCACGATGGTCAGTAATAGCAGGGCGGATAACAGGCACCATTGCAGACGGGATTTTCGCATCACGGCCGCCCCATCAGTGTCAGATAATCACGGCCTTCCCGGTTCAGATCGAGTTGTAAAATACGGTCTGTTTCTTCATCGGTTAGAGAATAGCCGTACAGTTGCAGATAGCGTTTGCGGATCTCTTCCCGCAGCGGAAATGCCGCACTTTCCGGATGAAAAATCTGAGCCAGCCACTGCCAGTAAAGCGGCGTTTCCTGATTTGGCGCATCCCAGATAAAGCCGCCGATCGGCAGTTTATAGACCCGTTTATTCTTTACCGCGGTCACATCACTGAGCATCGGATTGTTATAAATATCAGCGGGTGCCAGTCCGGCCTCAAAATTGCCCAGCAGGATAATGTCCGGATCCCACACCAGAATCTGCTCGATATTCAGGGTGCGCGGCCCGGTCAGGTCACGGTTGAGGCTGACACCCCCGGCGAGTGCAAAATCCGCATTGTTATGAGACGTGGATCCGAAAGTCTGGATACTCTGTTTAAAATGAGAGAGATAGAGCACACGCGGTTGTTTGTCTTCCGGAATCGCAGCAACACTGTTTTCCAGCTGGTTGATCACCTGTTTGCGCCAGGCTATCAGCCCGTCCGTTTTGGTTTCTTTGCCGAGGGTTTTCCCCATCAGGGTCAGCCACTCCTGTGTATAGGCTTCTTTGCCGTAATCCAGTGTGGCAACGGTCAGACCGGCATTGCGCATCGGCGTGATAATGTCATCGCCCCGGTGTCCCCATTGCCAGACCAGATCCGGGTTAACCGAGAGCAGGGCTTCAATATTCGGTGCGAAATCATTCCCCACCACATCACTGCGTACAGAGAGCACATCCGGAAACATCACACTGAGCATGCCGTCGCGGGCAGCGACACCGGCAAAGGGATGCATCCCGGCGAGCCGTTTGCTGCTCTCATCAACACTGACCAGCATGGAGGCGGCAGGAATCGGGATCACCACAATCCGCTGTGCCGGAGCGGCGAGTTCAATATTCTGCTGTGACATATCGGTAAAATGCACGGCACCTTTTGCGGCATAAGCTGCTGTTGTGCAGGTAAAAAACAGTACCGGCAATAATGTAAATCTATTACTAATCATAAGGTTATTCGCCTTTTATTTTATGATTAAATTGATAATGCGATTGGTTATCATTTATAATTGCATTTATTCTGGCCGCACTGAGAGGAAAACCCTATGACATTTGTCAAAAAGACCCTTGCCCCCGCACAGCAAATGGCGATCCTCCGGTCGTGCCCGTTATTTCAGGCGGCAGAGGATGATGATCTGACGCTGGTACTGGCAGACAGCACACATCGTCAGTTTGCGGCGGGGGAATTGATTAGTCGTGAAGGGGAGACAGTAAAAGCCTGTCCGCTGATGATCAGCGGGCAGATTGATGTTTTCCGTCACACCTGGTCGGGTGAAGAGAAAGTATTCGGTATGTTTACCGCCGGTGAGCTGGTGGCGATTGCTGCTGTCTTTATGCCGCACAATCGCTTCCCGATGAGTCTGCGGGCGAGAACAGACAGCTGCGCGCTGATGCTGGATAAACAGGCGATTTTACGGCTGTGTCATGCCTGTCCGGCAATTATGGCGCAGTTACTGGCACGGTTCAGCCTGAAGCTGTATGAGAATATCAACCATATCGACTGGCTGACCTCCAGCTCCGCAGAGCAGCGGCTGGCAGCTTATCTGCTGGATCTGAAACGGTGTCAGCAATCGGATTGTGTGGTGCTGCCGTTATCGCGCGGGCAGTTAGCCGCAAAACTGGGTGTCCGCTATGAAACTCTCAGCCGCCTGTTTTCCGGCTGGCGGCAGAAAGCGTTTATCGGAATTGATAAAGACGCGGTGCGGATCACCAATGAATCCTATCTGGCGGAACTGGCTATCCCGGCGCAGCGCCCGTTCTGAATAAATAAAAAAATCCCCGCCGGGCGGGGATTTCTTATATCAGTAAGATCAGAAATTATAGGTGATACCGCCGTTGACACTGAATCCCATCCCCGGGAACAGAGTGCTGTCTTTGCCGGTGACTGAGCGGTTCGCTACAGAGGTGGTCGCATAGTGTTCGTTGGTCAGGTTATCCATTGACATATAGAGCGACCAGTTATCCGCAGGCTGATAAGTGCCTCTCAGCCCGAGCACCGCATAGTGTTTGCGCTTCTGAATATTGAGATGGTTTTCGTGATCGACGGCCATGTCGGTCGGTGCCCAGTGAATATTCGGGCCGAAACGCCAGTCGCCGATCCGGTACAGCACTTCCGCCGAGACAATATTACGCGGGATTCCGGCGATATAATTGCCGTTATATTCACCGCCCATAAAACGGAAATCATTCCACGTCCAGGCCAGCTTATATTCCACATCTCCGGGACCCGCCGGGATCACGCCGTTAATTCCTGCTTCCAGCCCCTGATGACGGGTTTTGGCGGCATAATTAAAGACGCCGGTGATATTTCCCTCTGAATCATAAGTTGTGATGTATTCATCTTTGATAAAGCTGCGGTAGAGCGCCACATTCCATTTCAGCTGTTCGGTAATATCACCGTCACCGCCGATTTCAAACGTCACGCCTTTCTGCGGATCCAGTTTTGTCAGGCGGCCGTCAGAGGAATTAATGATTTCATGGAAGGTCGCGGGCTCCTGACTGGCGCTGACGTTGGCAAACCAGCGCTGATTATCAGCCGGACGCCAGATCACCCCGGCTTTAGGGGTCCAGAAGGTCCAGTTCTGATCCAGTGAAACGGAACTGTTGCGCTTTTCCGTATCACGCCGCGCATGAGTGGCTTTGAGATCCAGATTCAGGGTCAGATCCGGTGTCAGATGAATACCGGCACCGGCGGAGGCATAAATATTGTCTGCTTTGCCGTCAAACTTACCGATCGGTGTTTTGTCCATCTTCGTGCCGCGCCGGTTCTGCATCAGATCGGTTTCCAGGCTCATATGATCAGCCGCCAGTGCTGCCCGCCAGGAGACCGGCTCGGTTTCCATCTGCCAGCCCAGCTGCATACCTTCACTGTGGCTCTGACTGAAACGGTAATAGGCAGGGGTGGTGAAATTATCGTGGGTACGGATATACCAGACACCGGCACTGATGCGCTGATTATCGATCTGCCAGTCCGAACGGTTGGCGGCACGGAATTGCTCTACATTGCGGTGCGGATCCCGCAGCCAGACCATCGGGTAAACCTCTGCCGGGTCACTGTCGAGCACGGCTTCAGAGACCGGCCCGGCGACATCAAAGCGCAGATCGGTCCAGTTGAGGGAGGTGCGGTTCTCAAAATTATCACCGGTATAGCCAAAGTTACCGCGCACGGTTTTGCGCTGTGATGAGGAGTGTTTGCGGTAGCCGTCGAAATGGTCATAAGTGAAATTGATGCGTCCGTCGAAACGGCCGTCATCCGATACGCCGCCGAATGCCGTCTGTAAACCTTCGCGGCCGTAAGAACCGTATTCATAGCGCAGGCGTCCGCCTTCATTGCGGCCGGTATAGGAAATCAGATCCAGCTCACCGCCCAGACTGTTACTCTGCGGGTTCAGGCTGTTGGCGCCGCGCCGGACACTGATCATCCGCGCATCCCGCATTTCCAGGGTGCTGATATGAAAACTGCCGTCTGCATCGGTGACCGGCAGTCCGTCCTGCATCAGCAGAATGCCGCGTGCCAGCGGGGCACTCTGCACACCGGAGCCGCGGATATTCAGCCGGGGCTGATCAATACCGCCGAAGAAATTCTGCACCAGCACGCCGGGCTGATAATCCAGTGCATCATGCAGCGTCGCCAGCCGGGTATCCTTTTCAACCATAATCAGGTTGGTGCCGCCCGCGACATTCTCCAGTTTTTCTTTTTCCTGTGCGGCATCCGGTGCGAGACGGCTTTGTTTTGCAGCGGTGACAATAAGGGTGTCCGGTGCGGGTTCCGCTGCCGCAGCGGAGACACCGGCAGTAAGTGAGAGCGCGAGGCAGTGTGTCAGCCTGCGGCGGGTGATTTTGTTCTGCATTATCCCTGACCTCATAAATGTAATGGTTATCATTTTCATTTGAGGTCATAACATAGTGCAGAAAATGCGGCTTACCCTATGACATTTGTCAAAAAGTCCCGTCCGGGGATTATTTCAGCCCCAGACGTTTTGCCAGACGGTGCAGATTTCCGGCATCAATCCCGAGACGGCGGGCCGCCGCTGCCCAGCTGCCGTCACTGCGGGTAAGTGCCGTGCGGATAAGTTCCGTCTGAAAGGCATCGGTGGCCGTGCGCAGATCCTGATCGGCCTCTGCAGAGAGTGTTTCCGGGCTGACAACCGGTTCAGGGATCTCTTCCGGCGAGAAGTGATGAGGCTGTAACAGCAGCTCTTCACTGTTACCGGTAGCTCGCGCCAACACAATGGCGCGGTGCACGGCATGTTCAAGCTCCCGCACATTACCCGGCCAGTGATAGTGCAGCAGCGCCAGGCGTAACGCGGGACTTATCACCACCTGCGGCAGACCAAACGTCTGACGGTAGCGTTCGCAGAAATAGCCGGTCAGCAGCAGTATATCTTCATGGCGTTCCCGCAGCGGCGGCACCTGTAACGGGAAAATGCTGAGCCGGTGGAACAGGTCAGCCCGGAAACGGCCTGCGGCAACTTCAGCCCGCAGATCCCGGTTGGTGGCAGCCAGCACGCGGACATTCACCCGCAGCGGCCTGTCATCACCGATCCGCTGGATATCGCCATACTGTAAGACCCGCAGCAGCTTGGCCTGTAACGCCGGTGACAGCTCACCGATCTCATCCAGAAACAGCGTACCGTTATCCGCCATTTCAAATTTCCCGCTGCGGTTGCTGATAGCACCGGTAAATGCGCCTTTGACATGCCCGAATAATTCACTTTCCGCAACGGTTTCCGGTAGCGCCGCGCAGTTAAGATACACCAGCGGGTGATCACGGCGGGCGGATAATTCGTGAATGGACTGCACCACCAGCTCTTTACCGGTACCGGTTTCGCCGCTGACCAGCACATTCATATCCGCACCGGCCACAATGGCTATCTCTTTCTTTAACTGCATCATGCAGGGTGAAAGGCCGATAATATCGGTTTGTCCGCCGGATTGCCCTGCCGCCAGCCCGGCGGAGGCGCTGAATGCCAGTTGTTGGTTCTCGAGCTGACCGATAAGCAGGGCGTTATTAAGTGCTCCGGCGGCCAGAGCAGCAATCAGGCGTAATTCTTCATCACTGAATGTATCAAATTGGTCCGGTGCAAGGCTGTCGAGTGTCAGCGCGCCGATAAGGTTTTGCCCGGCAAACAGCGGCAGACCGGCGCAGGCGTGCACTTTCAGATGGATATGATCTGGGATCAGCCCGTCATAAGGATCGGGCAACTGACTGTCTGCGGGAAAACGGACGACATCCCCGGCGCGGGCG
Organism: Morganella sp. EGD-HP17; assembly: GCF_000512315.2. NCBI lineage: Bacteria > Pseudomonadati > Pseudomonadota > Gammaproteobacteria > Enterobacterales > Morganellaceae > Morganella > Morganella sp. EGD-HP17. Next base: position 46,403 of record NZ_AZRH01000005.1, on the reverse strand, counting down.
ATGGTTTCCAGTCTGGGGTGAGCATCCAGCCGGAAGCGGCGGCCGAGAACATCCGGCGACAGCCCGTCAATCGCCAGCGGAATAAACTGATGTGACTCATAACGCAGCAGTGCGGCCGCATCACAATTAAGCACCCGGCGCAGTGTGGAGACCAGCCGCTGAAAGCGATCCTGATGGCCGATATCCCGCTGTAAGGCAATAGCAATGCCGGTAAGTACATCAACTGAAAATCCCATGCTGTCCTCCGCTGTCATTATGACAATACAATGTCATATTGACAGTCAATTTCATAGTCATTTTGACACCTATTTTTTATCCTGAAAATTAAAATCATTATAAAACAACAAAATAAAAGTTGGCATGCAAATTGATTATCTCTCTGTAACGAAGCATAAAAACAGAAGGTAACTATCAAATGGCTATTCATGTAAAAAATAATGTGCATTGGGTCGGACAACGTGACTGGGAAGTCCGCGATTTCCACGGAACAGAATACAAAACCCTGCTCGGCAGCAGCTATAACAGCTACCTGATCCGCGAAGAAAAAAATGTCCTGATTGATACGGTTGATCACAAATTCAGCCGCGAGTTTGTGCAGCATCTGCAGACACAAATCGACCTGAACGATATTGATTACATTGTGATTAACCATGCGGAAGAAGATCACGCCGGGGCATTAACCGAACTGATGGCGGCGATCCCGGGCACGCCAATCTACTGTACTGAAAATGCCATTGATTCCATTAACGGCCACCACCATCACCCGGAATGGCATTTTAATGTGGTGAAAACCGGGGATACCCTGGATATCGGTAACGGCAAACAGCTGATTTTTGTCGAAACCCCGATGCTGCACTGGCCTGACAGCATGATGACCTATCTGACCGGAGATGCCATCCTGTTCAGTAATGATGCCTTTGGTCAGCACTATTGCGACGAGCGACTGTTTAATGATGAGGTGGATCAGACTGAGCTGTTTGAGCAGTGCCAGCGTTACTATGCCAACATCCTGACGCCGTTCAGCCGTCTGGTGACTCCGAAAATTACTGAAATCCTCGGGTTCGGGCTGCCGGTGGATATGATCGCGACCTCACACGGCGTGGTCTGGCGCGATAATCCGACCCAAATCGTGGAGTGGTATCTGAAATGGGCGGCGGATTATCAGGAAGATCGTATCACTATTTTCTACGACACCATGTCCAACAACACCCGCATGATGGCCGATGCAATTGCACAGGGGATTAATGAAGCGGACCCGGATGTGGCGGTGAAAATCTTTAACGTCGCCCGCAGTGATAAGAATGACATTATCACCAGTGTGTTCCGTTCAAAAGGGACGCTGGTGGGTTCATCCACCATGAATAATGTCATGATGCCGAAAATTGCCGGCATGCTGGAGGAATTAACAGGTCTGCGGTTCCGCAATAAAAAAGCAGCGGCTTTCGGCAGTTACGGCTGGAACGGCGGAGCGGTTGACCGTGTGCAGACCCGGCTGATGGATGCCGGTTTTGAAACCACGATGTCACTGAAAGCAAAATGGCGTCCTGATCTGAATACCCTTGAAGAATGCCGCCAGTACGGACGTGACCTGGCGCGGCAGTGGGCGACAGGGGTATTACCGGCGGTCAGCAGACCGGCAGCAGCGGCACCAAAAGCGATCACGCCGCAACCGGTGGCCGCCCCGGCAGCCGCTGTGAATGATACCGGAAAAGCAAAATCATGTGACAGTGTCACTAATGTATCATCTCAGGACTTGGGGCCGTGCATGCAGTGCGGTGTGTGCCAGTGGGTTTATGACCCGGAGAAAGGCGAGCCGGTGCAGGGCGTGGAGCCGGGAACACCGTGGTCCTGTGTACCGGATAATTTCCTGTGTCCGGAATGCTCTCTCGGTAAAGATGTATTTGATGTCCTGGCGACGGAGGCCGCATGAGCGCAGGTATTGTGATTATCGGCGGGGGCTTTGCTGCCCGCCAGCTGGTGAAAAATATCCGTAAAACCGATACACAGGTGCCGCTGACGGTGATTGCGGCAGACAGTATCGATGAATATAACAAACCGGATTTAAGCCATGTGATAAGTCTGAATCAGCGTGCTGATGATCTTATCCGGCAGTCAGCACAGGAATTTGCACAGCAATATAATGTGGCGCTGTTCCCGCATACCCGGATCAGCGGCATTGATGCACAACAGCATCTTATCAGCGGTGAGCAGCAGCAATGGCACTATGACAAACTGGTGCTGGCGACCGGGGCAACACCGGGCCGTCCGCCGGTGCCCGGCAATGAACTGATGCTGACACTTAACAGCCGCGAGGATTTTCAGCGGCACGAAACACGGCTGCGTAATGCACAGCGGGTACTGATCCTTGGCAGCGGCCTGATCGGCACAGAATTGGCAATGGATTTCTGCCGGGCCGGGAAAACCGTTACCCTGGCGGATATGGCGGCCAGTATTTTGTCCTCACTGATGCCCGCTGAACTCAGCAGCCGTCTGCGGCATAACCTGTCCGCATCCGGTGTGCGGGTGCTGACCGGTACACAGTTACAGTCACTGAAGAAAACAGAAAATGATATAGAGGCGTTGTTTGATCATGATTGTGTGACCCGCGCGGATGTGGTGATTGCCGCCACCGGACTGAAACCGGATACCTCGCTGGCTGAGCTGGCCGGTCTGACTGTCCGGCGCGGTATTGTGACAAACAGTTCATTACAGACATCCGATCCGGATATTTATGCCCTCGGCGATTGCGCGGAAATTGACGGTAAAGTGATGCAGTATCTGCAGCCGATTATGCTCAGCGCGGTCTGTCTGGCAAAAAATCTGACCGGCGGAGAGGGAAAACTGACACTGCCGCCAATGCTTATCAGGGTGAAAACACCGGATCTGCCGGTACAGCTCGCCGGGGATTTTCATCATCCTGATCTGCGGTGGAGTATTGATATCAGCCGCAACGGTATGACGGCCAAAGGCCATGACAGCGCCGGAAATCTGCACGCTTTTGCGGTAACGGAAGACAAACTCAGTGATGCTTTTACGCTGCTGCGTCAGCTGCCGCAGCACTGATTTATCATGGTTTATGACTGAATTTTGAGGTAATAAAAATGACATTACGTGAAAAAACCCTGGGCGAACTGGCGCTGTCTGTGAATGGTGCATCGGCACTTTTCCGCCGTTATGATCTGGATTTCTGCTGCGGCGGAAAACGGACACTGGCAAAAGCGGCAGAGAAAAAATCCCTGAATATCGATGAAATTGAACAGGCATTACTCGCCCTGAAAGATGAGGCACCGGCGCAGGACTGGCGGAAAGCCCCGCTGAGCGACATTATCGCCTTTATTATTACCCGTTATCACGATCGCCACCGCGCACAATTACCGGAACTGATTTTACAGGCGGAAAAAGTGGAGCGGGTGCATGCCGCCAAAGCCAGTGTCCCGAAAGGGCTGACCCGGCAACTGACGGCACTGCATGAAGAGCTGACCTCGCATATGATGAAAGAGGAACAAGTGCTGTTTCCGATGATCTGCAACGGCATGGGACCGCAGGCGGCAGGGCCGGTACAGGTTATGGAAGCAGAGCATGATGATGCGGGGGATATTGTGGAGGTGATTAAATTTATCACCAATAATGTCACAGCACCGGAAGAAGCCTGCACAACCTGGCGGGTACTGTATAACGGTATCAATACCTTCATTGATGATTTAATGGAACACATCAGCCTGGAGAATAACTTACTGTTCCCGCGCGCTCTGGCCGGGGAATAGTTCAGCTGCTGATATCATGACGGAACAGCGGGATATATTGCCCGCCTTGCTGTTCCGTCAGCTGTTTTTCTTCCTCACTCCAGCCGTAGTTAATAGCATGGCTGACCGCTCCGGAGTCGCGGGTGGTGATAATCAGTGAGGCTGCCGGTGCTGCAGTGTATGCAGAGAGTACCCGGATAAGTATATTCAGTTCATCACGGGTAAAAGTAACCTGTGATGCAGGTACGGTGGTTTGCAAACGCTGCAGTAACATTGTCAGAGAATGATTCATTCGTGCGGTGTCCCTTTACCGGTATCATTAATATTACTTAATTTACATACGACGTTATCATATGACAGATAAGAGTACTACCGGCTGAATCTGAGAGTGGTCACGATGAGGGCGGGAATAAGATTCTTCTTTATCACAAATAAGAAAATCAAACACCCGTGGGTGTTTGATTTAAATGAGGCATATTGTTTATTATTTTTTATAATGCGGGATAAATGTTATTTTTAATAAATCCGTTATTTGACTTCTATATTTGCTGTGTAGTATATCTTTGCCTAATCAGCGATAGCTTATGGTGACAATATGTTTTTCTGAATCAGATAAAACCGGAGTGATATTTACTTCACCAATGTTATCCGGTATTAATGTACCGTTAGGTTTATTATCCGCCTGAATACTGCTGTTATATTTGGCGGTTTCACCGGAACGGTAACATTCGGCATTGACGTTATTGCCGGATACCTGATAGGTGCAGGGGGCTTCTGTCAGTGACCCGTAGAAATTGATGACGCCGCCTTGCTGACCCTGCAATGATGCGCTGTGTGTAACAAAAGATAATGCAATACCTGCAACTAAAACTAAACGGTTTAACATAGACATATTTTTACTCTCTGTATTCGATATTAACTGAAAGTGTCCCGTTTTAATATTATGAGAAAAGTATCAGTTAATAACATCACAAATGATAGTTAACGGTTAATGATAATATATGATCGCTACGTCTTACTTTATAGTTTGAATGTTACATCAGTATTATTAAACAGACCCATAACAAATAGCCTGTCGCAACAAAAACAAGGGCTGTTATTTCTGTTCTTTTTATTTAGGATTTGTTTATTAAGTGTAGTTTATAATGCGGACATTAAAACAAAAACACTTTACTCAGTATCTATATTCTGTCCGCCCCGTTACGGGGCTTTTTTTATCCGAAATACATTCCTGTTTAAATTTGATCAATATAAACGGGAATGTCAGTTGCTGTGATTATTGAGGAAAACTCATCAAAAAACGGAGCGAATATTAGCATCAAAAATCGGGATGGGCAAAATTAAGAATAAACTGAATGACATCACCTAAGTTTATGTTTATTGGTTTTTTTATGACCAGAATCCCGGGAAACAAAATAAAATCCCCGGGATTAAATTGTAATGTTCCGTGTAATAGCTACCAATTCTGTAATACAATGTTACAAGATGTTTCGCCATTATAGAGCTTAGTGATGTTTTCCAGCGTGGTTTCGCTGATACTCAACAGAGCTTCTTCTGTCAGAAACGCCTGATGGCCGGTAAACAGGACGTTATGGCAGGAAGAGAGACGGCGGAACACATCATCCTGAATCACATCATTCGATTTATCTTCAAAGAATAAATCACGTTCATTTTCATACACATCCATACCCAGCGCGCCAATTTTCTGCTGTTTGAGGGCATTAATGGCGGCAGCGGAATCAATTAATGCACCGCGGCTGGTATTGATAATCATCACGCCGTCTTTCATTTTGGCAAATGCGGTTTCATTCAGCAGATGATGATTTTCCGGCGTCAGCGGGCAGTGAAGTGAAATCACATCAGATTGCGCAAACAGCGTGTTCAGATCGACATATTCTGCACCCAGATCCAGTGCTGTCTGGTTAGGATAAGGATCAGACACCAGCAGGCGCATCCCGAATCCCTTTAATATCCGCAGTACGGCCAGGCCGATTTTGCCTGTTCCGACAATCCCGGCTGTGCGGTTATGCATATTAAAGCCGGTCAGACCCTCGAGAGAAAAGTTAGCATCGCGGGTGCGCTGGTAAGCACGGTGAATACGGCGGTTCAGGCTCAGCATCATACCGACGGCATGTTCAGCCACAGCTTCCGGGGAATAGGCCGGAACACGGACAACCTGAATACCCAGCTCTTCAGCGGCGGCTAAATCCACGTTATTAAAACCCGCACAGCGCAGTGCGAGGATTCTGATATTGAGATCCGCCAGTTCCTGCAATACTTCCCGGTTCGCATCATCATTAACAAAAATACAGACAGCATCGGCACCCACGGCGTTTTTTGCGGTTTGTTGTGTCAGCGGGAAATCAAAATATTCGATATCATACTGAAAGCGAGGATCCTGATTAATCAAATCCATATGTTTGCTGTCGTAATGTTTGGTACTGTAACTGACGATTTTCATCGGGGTTCCTCCGCTAAAAAATAAATCGCTACACTAAACCGGATAGCCCTGACAAAATAGGGCGGTCCTGTGTTCAGAAATGATTGAAATCTGCTGACTACAGTATAACGCTTAGTTGATGTATCTGTAACCGGGGAACTGCACCTCTGAGGTCTATGAAAAAATTACTGAAAGTGCTGGTCGTACTGCTTGCTCTGCTGATGATTATCCTCCCGGCGGCCTGGCTGACAATTCCGCGCTGGCTGCCTGCCGTGGTGAAATCCTCTCTGCCGGATGGCGTTACACTGTCACTTTCTCAGCCAAAAATTCGTGCGGGTGGCCTCTATATAGAAGAAGCGGCTCTCCGCAGTAATGAATGTCAGCTGGCGGGCGGGGAAAAGCTGTCACTTCACTATCAGCGCGGCGGCCGCTGGATTATTGATGCCGGTTCACTGACCGGTGATGCGGGTTGCTTTCAGAAATTACCTTCCGGCCCTGAAGAAACAGACACTACACCGGTTGATATCGGCGCGCTGTTATCACAGCTGCCGCCGGTGACGCTGACCGCGGATAACGTTATCCCCGCGCCCTGGCAGATGTACCGGGGAAAACTGAGCCTGACAACCGCACCCGGCCGGGGACAGCAATTGAGTTATCAGGGTGAGAACATTCAGGCGGAACTGGCGGTTGATCCGGCGCTGAACCTGACTCTGTCACAACTGGATGCCACTGTTGGTGATGAAAAATTTGCGCTCAGCGGCGCACTGACACTGCCGCTGAATACAGCGGAGCTGCCGGATAAAGGCAGATTACAGGCTGAAATCACAACCACATACCGGCCACAGCCGCTGATGGCTGCCTTTGACTGGCAGGGGCGGCAGGGTGTTCTGACGCTGAGTGAAACCGACCCGCAGACCGTGCTGCTGAATATTCCCTGGGAAGCCACGGCGGAAAGTATTCTGATTAAAAACGGGGAATGGCGCTGGGATGAGTGGGAACAGCCACTGAAGGGAACTATCAGCGCAGAACTGAAAAACTGGCTCTCTTCACCGGCGGATATGCTTTTGGGGGCGCGGATCTCCGTGACCACGCAGGGTGTGCGCGGTAAAGGCACGGTGGTATTGCAGTTACCGGAAACACCGCTTCCGCTGACTGAATTTGATATTCCTTTTGAGCTGGCCGGGCAGGTTAATCACAATGATATGTGGGCAGCCGGACGGGTACCGGCGGTACTGACCGGCACGTTTGCCGATCCGGTGATCCGGTTACGCTCCGGGGCACTGGTGCGGGCTCGCGGGCAGCTCAGTCCGGATTTTCTGGTGGAAGAACTGCGTCTGCCGCTGGCGGGAACCTCGCTGTCACAGCAGGGAATTTCCGGGCCGCTGGATGCTATTGTGACGGTGAATAATCCGGAGCTGGGGCGTTACCGTTTTCAGATGAAAGGCCAGGCGCGGGAATTCCTGCCGGATAATGGCCGCTGGTACTGGCAAATCTGGGGAAATGGCCGGATGAAACCGCTGAATGCGGACTGGACATTCTCCGGCGCCGGTTCCTGGCTGGATGAGGAAATCCGTATCCGGAAACTGAACACCGGATTCAACGGTATCCGCTACGGTATGATGTCGATGGATGCCCCGGCGCTGACACTGTTATCCCCGCTGATCTGGACGCGGGTTGACGGGCAGGAGAAATTGTCCGGTAAAGTGCAGCTGACCACCCGGAAAATCCGGCTGGATAACAGCTATCTGCCGTCCGCGACCTTTGATATGACGCTGGATGGCCGTGACCCCCGCGATTTTTCTGTTAAAGGCACACTGTCAGCCGGAAAAAATATCGGGCCGATACATTACTGGAGCCGCTGGGACGGTGTCCGTCTGCGTGGTGAGGCCCGCTGGCCGGAGCAGGATATGCGGGCATTTCAGACGCTGATCCCGGCCGACCTGGGGATCACACTGCGTAACGGCGTTTTCTATGCCCAGGCGGCGTATTCCGCTGCACCGGGTCAGGGATTTGTCGCCGGTGGTCACTGGGTGGTCAAACAGGCGGGCATGTGGCTGAAAGACGGCGAAGTGAGCGGTGTGGATTTTGTGCTGCCGTGGCGGCTCGCGGACAGCCGCTGGCAGCTCGGCAGTAAAACGCCTGTGATGCTGCGGATTGCGCGCGTTGAGAATCTGTTTGAAGTGACGGATATTAAAGCCGATTTGCAGGGCTATTACCCGTACGATGAGACGTATCCGCTGGAACTGTCCGGCGTCAGTCTGGATATTCTGGGCGGACAGGTCACCATGCCGTCACTGACCATTCCGCAGAAAACCGCAGCGGTGATAAAACTGGATAAACTGAATACCGGTCCGCTGATCAATACGCTGAAAGTGACACAGTTTGCCCTTGAAGGCAGTATCAGCGGGGAATTACCGTTTTATATTGATAATCCGCAGTGGATTGTGCATAACGGTTGGGTGGAAAACGACGAACCGCTGACCCTCAATCTGGATAATCAGTTTGTTGAATCGGTCAGTGAAAACAATATTTCAGCGGGTACGGCGATTAACTGGCTGGATTATCTGGTGATGAAACGGGTGCGGACGGATGTTAATCTGACCAACCTGGGTGTCCTGACGATGTCATCAGTGGTTTCCGGCTATAATCCGGTACTGGATGCACGGCGGGCGGTAAATCTGAATTACCGGCATGAGGAAAATGTGTTTCAGTTATGGCGCAGTCTGCGTTTCGGCAGCAATCTGGAAGCCTGGCTGGAAAAGAGTATTTCACAGAATCAGGAGTAACATCCGACGGAGTCAGAATGAAAAAATGGATAGCAGGTGCGGTATTACCGCTGATGATTATCGCGCTTAACGGTTGTCTGCGGGTGGAAGTGGCCACACCGGATAAACCCATTGATATCAATATGAATGTCAAAATTGAACATGAAATTAATGTCAAAATTGACCGCCAGGTTGAAGATTTGCTGAAAAATAACTCAGCGATATTTTGAGGTGAATAATGCGTAAATTCATTAACAGCGGGCTGGCCGCGCTGACATTACTGATCAGCAGCTCTGCGTTTGCACTGACCCTGGATGAGGCCAAACAGCAGGGACTGGTGGGCGAAACCTTCAGCGGTTATATCGCGGCCGTGGATAAAGCATCGTCACGGCAGGATGTCAGCGGTCTGGTGAAAGAGATTAATACAGCCCGGACGCAAAAATACAGTGAACTGGCACAAACCAACCGGATGAAAGCGGATGAAGTGGCTAAAATCGCCGGACAGAAACTGGTGACCCGCGCGCCGCAGGGCGAATATGTGCTCGGTATCAACGGTAAATGGCTGAAGAAAGAGTAACGGATTAACGGATGCAAAAAAAAGCGCCGGATGACCCGGCGCGGAACAAGGATGATTAATGATGATACTGCTTGTTTTTGTGTTGTTATCCGGTTATGCGGAAAGCGCTTCAACGCACTGACGGGCATTCTGCTGTGCTTTTTCAGCAAAATCCTCACCCATCGAGACACCTTCGGCATAAATAAACTCAATATCGCTGATCCCGATAAAACCCAGGAACTGTGTCATAAACGGCACAATCAGGTCAGACGTCTGATCGCGGTGGAAACCGCCGCGTGCAGTCAGAACAATCGCACGTTTGCCCGTCACCAGCCCTTCGGCACCTTTTTCGGTATAGCGGAAGGTCTTGCCGGCAGCTGCAATGAAATCCAGATAGGTTTTCAGCTGTGTCGGTATGGTGAAGTTATACATTGGTGCGGTGAATACGATAACGTCGTGTGCAAAAAGCTCATCAATCAGTTCAGTCTGTAATGCATTTGCGGACTCCTGACGCTGTGTTAAGGTGCCGCCTGCGGAACCATGCATACCGGAAACAATTTCGTTATCCAGAACCGGTACTGGGTCAGCACTCAGGTCGCGGACAGTGATCGCATCATCTGCATGATTTTTCCGCCATTGTCCGATAAAATAATCCGCCATTTTGTTGGTGTGTGAGTAGTCCGCAAGAATACTGGATTTCAGAACGAGAACTTTTTGCATAGTAAACCTTGTTATTGTGATTCAGCTTATTTATTACGTAATCAGTGTATGAAAGCCGCTGTATAAAGAACAGCAGATAAATTCGGCGCATAACATCAAAAAATCTGACAATGGCCGGATACGGCAAGTTTAATAAAGACACGCGGTGTGCGTTACTCCGAAAACGGGATAACAATGACAGAGGGGAGACCCGCCGCACAAAAAGCCAAACCGTACAGACGGCACGATATTACCTATCAGAAGGACAGCAAGGTGAATTCCCTTCTTAATGAATTAAAACAGTTAATCCCCCATCTATCGCTGCGGGAGCAGCATCAGTTCCGCAAACGGCTGGCGGGGGTGGCGAAGATCCGCAACCCCGAATCTCAGCAGAAGGTGCTGGCAGGGTTACAGGATGAGATGCTGCGCGGTATTACCCGCACAGAGCTGCGCATTGCCAACCGGCCGGAGATTACCTATCCGGATAATCTGCCGGTCTCGCAGAAGCGCGAAGCGATTTATAACGCGATCCGTGATAATCAGGTGGTGATCATCGCGGGTGAAACCGGATCCGGTAAAACCACGCAGATCCCGAAAATCTGTCTGGAACTGGGACGCGGTATCACCGGGTTTATCGGTCATACCCAGCCGCGTCGTCTGGCTGCACGGACCGTAGCTTCCCGTATTGCGGAGGAACTGAAAGTCCCGCTTGGCGGCGCCGTCGGTTATAAAGTCCGCTTCAGTGATCAGGTCAGTGATAATTCGCTGGTTAAGCTGATGACGGACGGGATCCTGCTGGCAGAATTACAGCAGGACAAGCTGCTGCTGCAGTATGACACCATCATCATCGATGAAGCCCACGAACGCAGCCTGAATATTGATTTTATCCTCGGCTATCTGCGTCAGCTTCTGCCGAAACGTCCGGATCTGAAAGTGATCATCACCTCCGCGACCATTGATCCGGAGCGGTTTTCCCGTCATTTCGGTAATGCACCGATTATTGAAGTCTCCGGGCGTACTTATCCGGTGGAAGTCCGTTATCGTCCGGTGATGGGGGAAGAGAATGATTCGGATCGTGACCTGACTCAGGGCATTCTGGATGCCGTGCATGAACTGGGACGGGAAAGTGCGGGGGATATCCTTATCTTTATGAGCGGGGAGCGGGAGATCCGTGAAACCGCCGATGCCCTGAATAAAGCAGATTTACGCCATACCGAAGTGCTGCCGCTGTTTGCCCGTCTTTCCAACAGTGAACAGAACCGGATTTTTCAGCCGCACACCGGGCGCCGTATCGTACTGGCCACCAACGTGGCGGAAACTTCGCTGACCGTTCCCGGCATCAAATATGTGATTGATACCGGGTTTGCCCGTGTCAGCCGCTACAGTTACCGGACAAAAGTTCAGCGTCTGCCGATAGAACCAATTTCGCAGGCCTCGGCAAACCAGCGCAAAGGGCGTTGCGGCCGTGTTTCTGACGGGATCTGCATCCGACTCTATTCGGAGGATGATTTCCTGTCACGGCCGGAATTTACCGACCCGGAAATTCTGCGTACCAACCTGGCCTCCGTTATTCTGCAGATGACCGCGATCGGGCTGGGGGATATCGCCGCCTTCCCGTTTGTGGAAGCGCCGGATAAACGCAATATCCAGGATGGCGTCAAACTGCTGGAAGAACTGGGTGCTATCGACGGTAAAACCTCCGCCGAAGGGCATTATCATCTGACACAAACCGGCCGTCAGCTGGCGAAACTGCCGATTGACCCGCGCCTGGCGCGGATGGTGCTGGAAGCCCGTAACCACGGCGCGGTGCGGGAAACCATGGTGATCGCCGCCGCACTCTCCATCCAGGATCCCCGTGAGCGTCCGCTGGAGAAACAGCAGGCGTCCGATGAAAAACACCGCCGCTTTGCGGATAAAGAATCTGACTTTATTGCCTTTGTGAATCTGTGGAACTACCTGAAAGAACAGCAGAAAGTGTTATCCAACTCGCAGTTGCGCAAACAGTGTCGTCAGGAGTTTCTTAACTATCTGCGGATCCGCGAATGGCAGGATGTGTATACCCAGCTGCGCCAGGTGGTGAAAGAGCAGGGAATTCCGGTGAACAGCGAACCGGCGGATTATAAAAGTGTCCATCTGTCGCTCCTGAGCGGTCTGCTGTCCCATGTCGGGCAGAAAGACACGGAAAAACAGGAGTTCACCGGGGCGCGTAATGCGCGTTTCTCCGTCTTCCCGGGTTCCGGCTTATTTAAGAAGCCGCCGAAATGGGTAATGGTGGCGGAGCTGGTGGAAACCAGCCGGTTATGGGGGCGGATTGCCGCTAAAATTGAACCGGAATGGATAGAGCCGCTGGCACCGCATCTGGTGAAATATCACTACAGCGAGCCGCACTGGGAGAAATCTCAGGGTGCGGTGATGGCAATGGAAAAAGTGACTCTCTATGGCCTGCCGGTCGTGGCGGGACGTCCGGTGAACTACGGTAATATCGATCCGGCGCTGTGTCGTGAACTCTTTATCCGTCATGCGCTGGTGGAAGGTGACTGGCTGACCCGTCATGCGTTCTTCCGGGAAAACCAGAAACTGCGTAATGAAGTGGAAGAGCTGGAACACAAATCCCGGCGCCGCGATATCCTTGTGGATGATGAAACTCTGTTCAGTTTCTACGATACCCGTCTGCCGCCGGATATTATCTCGTCACGCCACTTTGATAACTGGTGGAAACGGGAACGGCTACAGAAACCGGATTTTCTCAATTATGAGAAAAACATGCTGATCCGCTCTGATGCTAATCAGGTAACTGCACAGGATTATCCGAACTACTGGTATCAGGGGGATCTGAAATTCCGCCTGAGCTATCAGTTTGAACCCGGAACCGAAGCGGACGGTGTGACCGTACATATTCCGCTGCCGGTACTGAATCAGGTCAGTCCGGAAGGGTTTGACTGGCAAATCCCCGGGCTGCGTGAAGAGCTGGTTATTGCGCTGATTAAATCGCTGCCGAAACCGGTACGCCGCAATTTTGTGCCTGCACCAAACTATGCGGGCGCATTTATGGAGCGGGTACCTGAGCCGCAGGGCGCACTGCTGGATGCGCTGGAGCGGGAACTGCGCCGTATGACCGGTGTCACGGTTGATCGCGAATCCTGGCAGTTGGATCAAATTCCGTCACATCTGAAAATCACCTTCCGTATCACGGGGGATAAACAGAAAAAACTGGCGGAAGGTTACGATCTGGAAGCTTTAAAACTGAGCCTGAAAGAGCAGGTGCAGCAGACACTGTCTGATGTGGTCGATGACGGTATCGAACAAAGCGGTGCGCATATCTGGCGTTTCGGCGATATTCCCGGCTGTTATGAGCAAAAACGCGGTGGTTATGCGGTGAAAGCTTACCCGGCGCTGGTGGATGAAAAGCAGAGTGTCGGGATTAAGGTCTTTGAAACGGAATTTGAGCAGCAGCTGGCGATGCAGGCGGGAACGCGGCGCTTACTGCTGCTGAATATTCCGTCGCCGATCAAATATCTGCATGAAAAATTACCGAACAAAGCCAAACTGGGGCTGTATTTTAACCCGTACGGTAAAGTGCTGGATCTGATTGATGATTGTATCGCCTGTGGTGTCGACAAGCTGATCGCACAATACGGCGGTGTGGTCTGGCAGGAGGACAAATTCGCGCAGTTACAGGAGTTTGTCCGGGCTGAGCTGAACGAAACCGTTGTCGGTATCGCGAAGCTGGTGGAGCAGATCCTGACCACCACATTTGCCATCAGTAAACGCCTGAAAGGGCGGATTGATATGCAGATGGCGTTTGCGCTCTCTGACATCAAAGCACAAATGAGCGGACTGGTCTTCCCGGGCTTTGTAACGGCTCACGGCTGGCAGCGTCTGCCGGATATCCTGCGCTATTTACAGGGGATAGAGCGGCGCATCGAAAAACTGGTATCTGACGTTAACCGCGACAGGGCGAATATGAGTAAAATTGAGCATGTTCAGAACCTGTGGAAGCAGTGGCAGGGTAAGTTATCACCGGTGGAGAAACACAGACCGGAAGCGGAGGCTGTGCGCTGGATGATAGAAGAGTTGCGTATCAGTCTGTTCGCCCAGCAACTGGGAACGCCGTATCCGGTTTCTGATAAACGGATTATTCAGGCAATGGAACAAATCAGCGGGTAAAGTGCCGTTTTTGCGGTATACTGTTTATTTATCCAGTGCCGGTGATTATAGTAACAAACGGGCATATCATCGCCCGTTTTCTTTTGTCCTTTTTCTGTGAATGCATCATTTTAGTTACAACATGCAGTGTGTTTTCATCTCAATCCTCCGCAGGAAGCAACGGTGCTTGTTTATGTTCGGCAGAGAAAATTGGGGGAAGCGGGGAAGGAGACAAAAAAGCCGGTCAGTGACCGGCTCCTGTTTTCAGATTTTCAGCGCACCAGATACCAGAGTGCGGGAACTGCCGCTATCAGCAGGGCTGCAATAATGCTCCACTCGATAAAATGCAGTGTGGTTTTTATCTCACGGTTTTTCAGGGCATAGAGAAATACCAGAATACCCGGTGCATAGAGCACAACTGACAGCATCAGATTGATAATGCCGGATGCATAAATCAGCCATAAGCCATACATTGCCGCAATCATACCCACGCCGAGCAGTGCCGGTTTTTTCATTCTCAGGGCGGTTTTTACCAGGAATGCACCGACCAGGAAATAGGGCACCAGAATCATTTCAGAAGCAATGGTCAGCAGCGTATTGTAATTACTGCCGCTGAGCCAGATCAGCACCAGTGCCAGCTGTACCGCACCGTTAGTCATCCATAAAGAGGAGGATGGGGCATTATTCGCATTCTGTTTTTTAAACGGTGACGGGAAAGAGCCATGCAGTGCGGCGATAAACGGCACTTCGGCAGCCATAATTGTCCAGCTCAGATATGCACCACAGACAGAAATAATCAGACCCGCTGCGATAATAATCTCACCACTGCCGCCAATCAGGTTCACCATCAGTGTTGCCATCGAAGGGTTGCGCATTTCTGCCAGTTCCGGACGGGCAACAACCCCCATTGACAGCAGGGTAACCAGGATATAAATCGTCAGTGCGGAAATCACCGCCATCATGGTCGCCAAACCGACATCTTTACGGCGGCGGGCACGGGCGGAAACCACAACCGCACCTTCAATCCCGATAAATACCCACAGCGTGATCAGCATGGTATCTTTCACCTGCTGCCACACCGGCACGCCGAGATCCACACCGGTGAAATCAAGATGGAAGGTATCCCAGCGGAATGCGATTACCGCCAGGACGATAAACAGGCCGAGCGGCACCAGTTTAGCGAACGTTGCCAGTTTATTGATACCGGCGGCAGTCTGTACGCCGCGCAGCACCAGGCAATGCACAAACCACAGCAGAACAGATTCACCAATCAGCGCCTGCCAGGTATTTCCGTCGCCGAAAACAGTATTGTCCGGGGTATCCGTAAAAAAGCTGAACGCCGCAAACACAATCACCAGATAGGAGACGTTGGCGATCACTGCACATAACCAGTATCCCCAGGCGGAGCAGAAACCAATCAGTTCCCCGAAACCGTCTTTGGCATAGGTAAAGATGCCGCCGTCGAGATCCGGACGCAGCCGGGAAAGCAGCAGCAGGGCGAAAGCCAGAAAGAGGATACCGACACCGGTAATTGACCAGCCGATAATAAGTGCAGCCGGACTGGCCACTTCGGCCATATTCTGCGGAAGACTAAACACACCGGCACCAACCATAGAACTGAGCACTAATGCGGTGAGCGCGGTTAAACTGAGTTTCTTATCCAAAAGACCTTCCCGGTAAATCTGATGCGGTAAGCAGGGTATTCATGCAGTCAATCTGACTGAATACGCAAAAATTGGCGCTGATTGTACGGATACACGGCGGGATATGCAATGTTTAATCATGCATTAATTGCATTATATTATGCATATTTACTGTTTATCAGAACGACAGCAGAAGAATGTAGTGAAAGTGTTAATACCCCGGACAAAAGCCATAAAAAAAGCGTATCAGAGATACGCTTTTTCCGGTGAACTGTCAGGCGGTGATTATTTAAATAAATCAGCGCTGATAGTCACGTTACCGCCGCTGGACTGCCACTGACGGGTGATATGATAATATTTCGCCCCTTTGGCTGCCGCACGTTTGGCGACCTGATAAGAGACTTCCGGTGACGTGGTGTAGTAACCGGTAAAGGTTACGCTGTCAAACGGTGCCATAACAGCGGCTGACGCCTTGTTCAGTTCCTGAACCTGGGTGCCGTCCGGCAGAGTCACGGTATAACGGCCGCTGCGGGAGGACTGGGTTTCAAAGAAACGACCGACATTGTTACCGGCGGTGTCAGTAGAGGAGGCCACACCAGGGATTTCGACCTGTTTGGCAGCTTCGCCACCGGCAGCCAGTGCGGCACGACCGGCATCAGAATCCGCAGGGATCAGCGCTTCTTCTGTCTGCAGTACACGTTTTGGTGCATCCGCTTTATAGACATATGCAGTGACCAGCTGGTTACCGCCATCGTTGGTGAAAATATTACGGACGATAAAGAAAGAGGCCGCATCTTTTTTCACTGCTTCTTTGGCGATAGCATCGTTCAGATCAGGGCTGTTGGCAAAAAAGCCGCTGACAGTGACGGTATCAAACGGCTGAAGGCCGATAGCATCTTTCTCAGGTAATTCATTAACGCCACGGAACTGGCGGTAGCCTTTTTCCTCGGCCGGTGGTGCATCGCGGTGGTAAACATCCGCAACAACACGCATATTGCCGTTGTTGTTCAGATCATCGAGGCTCTGGATATAGAAAGCATCGGCACCCATTTTGTCTGCTTTACGCGAAACGGCAGCTGCGGCTTCATAAATAGCATTAAAACGCCCTGTAACTGCAATCCGCTCGAAAGGCTGGTACTGAGCGGCCTGTTCCGGTGTTAATTCCTGTGCCGCCTGAGCGGGGAGCAGACTGGTAAATGAAAAAAACATCGCAGATGCGATGACCGTTGTTTTCAGCTTCATACAAAATCCTTCCGCCTTGCGCAATTAATATTCATAACGTGCTGAACCTGTAAATTTTATATCCTGGCCGCACAATTATGACATGTATTTGTGCTTGTTGTCGCTTTAATTTATCGTGCAATCTAACGACTGTTAATCATACAGCTATTTTTACCATAAATTTATGCAATCATAGTCATTTATCGGCAAAAAAAATTTCCGCCCGGATAAATACCGTTTTAATTTCATTCAGCAAACAAATTAGATGGATCGATATCACATTTTTCAGTAGCTTATTAGGACATATCGGATAAAAGGGTGCTTTTGATCTGAATTTGTGCAGTTGGTTGTTTTTTTACGCACATGTCCGACCAATCATCCGTAAAACACTTGAGCTTATATAAGGGAACATTATGCGTATTGGTGTACCAAAAGAGCGACAGTCCAGTGAAACCCGGGTCGCCGCCACGCCGGCAACAGTAATACAACTGAAAAAACTCGGATTTGATGTGGCTGTTGAAACAGGAGCCGGTCATCTTGCCAGTTTTGATGACAACGCTTACCGCGAAGCCGGTGCTGATATTGTCAGCACACAGGAAGCCTGGCAGTCTGACCTTATTTTTAAAGTGAATGCTCCTCAGGATGATGAAATTCCGCTGATGAAGGCGGGCAGCTCACTGGTCAGCTTTATCTGGCCTGCCCAGAACCCGCAGCTGCTGGAAAAACTGTCAGCACAGGGTGTTAACGTCTTCGCGATGGATTCTGTACCGCGTATCTCACGCGCCCAGTCGCTGGATGCACTGAGTTCGATGGCCAATATCGCCGGTTACCGTGCGATTGTGGAAGCCGCCAACGCCTTCGGCCGTTTCTTCACCGGGCAGATCACTGCTGCCGGTAAAGTACCGCCTGCCAAAGTGCTGGTTATCGGTGCCGGTGTTGCCGGTCTGGCCGCTATCGGTGCGGCAGGCAGCCTCGGGGCCATTGTCCGTGCCTTTGATACCCGTCCTGAGGTAAAAGATCAGGTTAAAAGTATGGGTGCCGAATTCCTCGAACTTGATTTCGAAGAAACTGCGGGCAGCGGTGACGGTTACGCGAAAGTCATGTCGGAAGCCTTTATTAAAGCTGAGATGGCGCTGTTCGCGGATCAGGCGAAAGAAGTGGATATTATTGTCACCACCGCACTGATTCCGGGTAAACCGGCACCGAAACTCATCACCAGAGAAATGGTTGAGTCGATGAAATCAGGCAGCGTGATTGTTGACCTGGCGGCTCAGAACGGCGGTAACTGTGAACTGACCGTTCCGGGGGAAATCCACACCACGGAAAACGGCGTGAAAATCATCGGTTATACCGACCTGGCGGCGCGCCTTGCCACACAGTCATCCCAGCTTTACGGCACCAACCTGGTGAACCTGATGAAGCTGATGTGCAAAGAGAAAGACGGGCAGATCAACATTGATTTTGATGATGTGGTGATCCGCGGTCTGACGGTAGTGAAAGCCGGTGAAATCACCTGGCCTGCGCCGCCGATTCAGGTATCCGCACAACCGCAGGCAAAACCGGCCGCTGTGAAAGCAGAGAAAAAACCGGAAAAACCGATGTCACCGTGGCTGAAATACGGCCTGATGGCACTGGCATTTATCCTGTTCTCCTGGCTGGCCAACGTGGCTCCGCCGGAGTTTTTATCCCACTTTACCGTGTTCGCACTCTCCTGTGTGGTCGGCTATTACGTGGTCTGGAATGTCAGTCATGCGCTGCATACCCCGCTGATGGCGGTGACCAACGCAATTTCGGGGATTATCGTTGTCGGCGCACTGCTGCAAATCGGCAGCGGCGGCTGGGTGACATTCTTCTCCTTCATTGCGGTACTGATTGCCAGTATCAATATTTTCGGCGGATTCACCGTCACACAGCGTATGCTTAAAATGTTTCGTAAGGGGTAATGAATATGTCGGGCGGAGTCGTTACAGCGGCATATATTGTTGCCGCAATCTTATTTATTTTCAGTCTGGCCGGGTTATCCCGCCATGAAACCTCACAACGGGGTAACCTGCTGGGTATTACCGGTATGGCTATCGCGCTGGTTGCCACCATCTTCGGGCCGTATTCTGCCAATATCGGCTGGATTATTGTTGCCATGGTGATTGGTGCGGTAATCGGTATTCGTCTGGCACGTAAAGTCGAAATGACCGAAATGCCGGAGCTGGTTGCTGTTCTGCACAGCTTTGTGGGTCTGGCGGCAGTCCTGGTCGGTTTCAACAGCTATATGGATCACAACCAGGCGCTGACCTCGGCGGTGATGAACAATATTCACCTGACAGAAGTGTTCCTCGGCATCTTTATCGGTGCGGTGACCTTCACCGGTTCTATTGTTGCTTACGGCAAATTATGCGGAAAATTATCCTCCAAACCGCTGATGCTGCCTAACCGCCATAAGCTGAACCTGGCGGCACTGGTGGTGTCCTTCCTGCTGTTATGGACCTTTGTCAAAACCGACAGCACCGGCTTACAGGTCTTCACCCTGATCCTGATGACCGTGATTGCACTGGCCTTCGGCTGGCATCTCGTCGCCTCTATCGGCGGTGCGGACATGCCGGTAGTGGTTTCCATGCTGAACTCCTATTCCGGATGGGCAGCGGCGGCGGCGGGCTTTATGCTCAGCAACGACCTGCTGATTGTCACCGGTGCGCTGGTCGGTTCTTCCGGTGCGATCCTGTCTTACATTATGTGTAAGGCGATGAACCGCTCCTTTATCAGTGTGATTGCCGGTGGTTTCGGTACTGACGGTACGGCATCATCCGGTGATGAAGAGCAGGGCGAACACCGTGAAATCAGTGCGGAAGATGTGGCGGAAATGCTCAAAGGGGCAAGTTCCGTTATCATCACCCCAGGCTACGGTATGGCGGTTGCCCAGGCTCAGTATCCGGTTCACGATATCACTCAGAAACTGCGTGATAAGGGCATCGAAGTCCGTTTTGGTATCCATCCTGTTGCCGGTCGTCTGCCGGGGCACATGAACGTCCTGCTGGCTGAAGCAAAAGTGCCTTACGATATCGTGCTGGAAATGGATGAAATCAATGATGATTTCAAAGACACCGACGTGGTGCTGGTGATCGGCGCGAACGACACCGTTAACCCTGCGGCACTGGAAGATCCGAACAGCCCGATTGCCGGGATGCCGGTTCTGGAAGTGTGGAAAGCGCAGAACGTGATTGTCTTCAAACGTTCGATGAATACCGGTTATGCCGGGGTTCAGAACCCGCTGTTCTTCAAAGAAAACACCCAGATGCTGTTTGGCGATGCCAAAGCCAGCTGTGACGCTATTCTGCGCGCACTGTAATCCGGGTAAAAAAGCATAAAATGCACAAGGCGGGTAAATGCGTTACCCGCCTTTTTTTCACTCAGAGGGCTCAGATTAATGAAAAAAATGATGGCCGTTTCACTCTTTCTCTTTTCTGCCTCCGCATTAGCCATTCCGAATATCTGGACATCCGGTTTCGGCCAGGGGTTTATCGAGTACGGGATCAGTAATGACACCGGCGTGACCGTTGTCGTTGCCTGTAACGTCGGGGCGGACCCGGAGGATTATGAAAATTCAATCGATCACAGTATTGATATTTCGGCCGGTGATCATGAAGTGGAAGGGCAGATTGAATTTCTGATTGACGACGAAGCATATTTTGTACCGGACAGCACCAAACACCGTGCCGGTGCTGCGGCCTGGACCAATCTGACTGAAGCGCTCAGTAAAGCTGCGGAATTTAAGGTTTATTCCGATAATAAATTAGTCGGTGAATTTAAACCGAATAAGAAGAACGTGAAGAAAGTGCTCGGTGACGGGATGTGTGCGCCATTGTTCTGATTATCGCAGAACGCGCAGAAAATTCCCGCAGAAGCCGTGGCCTCTGCGGGAGACAGGATTAATCATCATCACTGGTATCGATCGGACAAACAAAGCCGTCCGGTTTCACCGCCAGCAAATCACACTTCAGATGGTCGATAACATGCTCTGCGGTATTGCCGAGGAACGCGGCAGAAATACCGGTCCGGCCGATAATACCCAGCACCACCACCCCGGCATTCAGTTCACCGCACACTTCCGGGATCACTTTCTCCGGTAATCCCTCATAAACGTGGGTGTACTCTTCGCCGATGGAGAATTGCTGGCGCAGTTCTTTCATGGCGATGAGATGCTGGCCGCGCAGCGCGTTATTGTAAGTATTCGGGTCAAAATCCGGTAATTCGATAGCGATATTGATAGGCGCCACCGGATAAGCACTGACCAGATGGATTGCCGGGTCTTTCACAATCCGTTTTGCGAGATCCTGTGTCAGCGACACCAGTTTGAGATTCAGCGCATCATGGTAGGATTCTTCATTGGACAGGTTCACACCGACCACCACAGAACCCTGTTCCGGCCAGACTTTATCCTTAACCATCCAGACCGGACACGGACATTTGCGCAGAAGCTGCCAGTCCAGCGGGGTGAAAATCAGAGACTCAAACTTATCATTCTGATGCGCCATTTTCAGCAGCAGGTCATGACCACCACTGACAACTTCCCTGATAATCGCCTCATAAGGCCGGTTATGCCATACCACTTTCACTTCGATATCGATGCCGGCTTCCAGATAATAACGCGCCTGCTGTTTGATCCACGCGCAACGCTGGGCAATTACGCCTTTGCGCATAGCATCCCGTTCTTCAGGGGACAACAGGGTGGTCATATCGTATGACAGATCATAGATAGGTAAGAAAGCTTTGATGCGTCCGCCATTGCGTTGCACGATATATACCGCACGCCGTAATGCCGGCTGATCATCCTGATTGGGGTCTATTGCAACTAAGAGGTTCTGATATTCAGACATTCATCTCTCCTCGCGGGGCTGGATACGTATCTATAAAGATAAACCAAACGGGAGCAGGAATGTAGGAAATATTCGCACCAGACCGAAATAAACCGGTCTGATGCGTTTTACGGCAGCCAAAAATGTTGCCGGGGAAGGAATTACTAATCCTGTGGCAGTGCAGGTACTTTACCGGCCAGGGCCGCCAGCTGTTCCATATCTTCGATGGTGATATATTTGCCTTTTACTGCCAGCATTCCGCTCTTCTGGAAACGACCCAGCAGACGGCTGATGGTTTCGACCGTCAGGCCCAGATAGTTACCGATGTCGCCACGGGTCATGGTCAGGCGGAATTCGCGAGGGGAGAAACCGCGCTGCGCAAAACGGCGGGACAGGTTATAAATAAAAGCAGCCAGACGCTCTTCCGCATTCTTTTTGGAGAGCAGCAGGATCATTTCCTGATCACCTTTGATTTCGCCGCTCATCAGGCGCATCATCTGCTGGCGCAGGTTAGGCATTTTACCGGACAGGTCATCCAGGGTCTCATACGGAATCTCACAGACCATGGACGTTTCCAGCGCCTGGGCGAAACTCGGATGCTCGGTATTGATAATGGCATCAAAGCCGACGAGGTCACCGGCAAGATGGAAACCGGTGATCTGCTCATCACCTTCTTCGGTGATGGTGTAGCTCTTGATGGTCCCGGAGCGGATTGCATACAGTGATTTCAGCTCATCTCCGGCTTTAAACAGTGCCTGGCCTTTCTGGATAGGCTTTTTGCGCTCGATGATATTATCGAGCTGATCCAGCTCATGCTCATTGAGCGTGAACGGGATGCAAAGCTGGCTGATGCTGCAATCCTGGCAGTGGATCGCGCAGCCACCTGATTGAATTCTACGTACTACACGTTTTTCCGGGATCATAGGCTTGCTCTTGAAATAATATTGATTTGAATCAATTTTATCACAGACTACCAAAAGTGGTAAGTGGTCTGAGTTTAAATATCGTCATACCGGGCTGAAAACAGGGGCATAATATTGACATATTATGCTTTTTTCGTGATGTCATAATGTGAATTATTTGATTAAACTCTCAATAATCCGGTTTAAAATAACAGAGGGAGGGAATGCAGGTCAATTTCCTGCTCATCAGTATGTTAATAAATGGATTAAATATGAATAACGCGTTCTTTTCACGTTATAAAGTGGTGTGATACATTAAAAAAAATCACAAATAAATAACGAAAAGAAACACGGTCCGGCACAGATAAAAAATATAAAAAAGCAGCAGCCGGACATAATACACCGTCATAAACCTGCAGTGCTATCTTTGATATGCTGCATTATGCTGAAACCGTAATTTGCCTGATTCGTCATAAAACGACAGGTATTACAAAACCGGGACTGATTAAGTTAAGGAAAAGTAATGATGTCATATGCATTACCTGAATCGATGATGGCAATTGATATTACCCGGCACGGTGGTCCGGACGTATTACAGGCGATTGAGATGCCGTTGCCGAAGGTACAGGGAGAATACCTGCTGGTTAAAGTCGCCGCAGCCGGTGTCAACCGGCCTGACGTCTTCCAGCGTCAGGGCAGTTACCCGCCGCCGCCGGATGCTTCCCCGATTCCGGGACTGGAAATCGCGGGTGACGTTGTGGCTGTCGGGGAAGACTGCAAACGCCGCCAGGTCGGCGATAAGGTGTGTGCGCTGGTTGCGGGCGGAGGATATGCGGAATATTGCCTGGTTCATGACAGTATCGCGCTGCCGCTGGAAAACCTGAGTTACACGGAAGCGGCGGCCATTCCGGAAAATTTTTTCACCGTGTGGGCGAACGTCTTTCAGACCGGCAAACTGCAGAGTGAAGAGAGTGTGCTTATCCACGGCGGCACCTCCGGTATCGGCAGTGTGGCGATCATGCTGGCGAAAGCTTTTGGTGCC
Source organism: Morganella sp. EGD-HP17 (assembly GCF_000512315.2). Taxonomy (NCBI): domain Bacteria; kingdom Pseudomonadati; phylum Pseudomonadota; class Gammaproteobacteria; order Enterobacterales; family Morganellaceae; genus Morganella; species Morganella sp. EGD-HP17. Next base: position 22,399 of record NZ_AZRH01000005.1, on the reverse strand, counting down.
ACGGTATACACCACCGTCGGCAGCAGTGAAAAAGCAGAGCTTGCCCGGCAACTGGGCGCCGATCACGTCATTAATTACCGTGAAGAGGATTTTGCACAGGTCATTCCGGAACTGACCGGCGGTCAGGGTGTAAATATGGTTGTTGACCTTATCGGTGGTGATTATGTCAGCAAAAACTATGAGGTTGCGGCTAAAGGCGGGCGGATTATCCAGATTGGCCTGATGCGAGGTAATCCGCAGAACCTGAATCTGATGCCGCTGATGGTAAAACGCCTGCTGCATACCGGTTCGACACTGCGGGCGCGGACGCCGGAAGAGAAGGCGGTGATTGCCCGGGATCTTGCGCATAAAGTCTGGCCGCTGCTGCGGTCAGGAAAGGTCAAGCCACTGGTCAACTATACCTTTAACCTGGCGGATGCGGCACAGGCCCACCAGCTGATGGAGTCCGGCGATTTAACCGGAAAAATTGTTCTGATTAATCCTGACTTCTGATTTTCTTCCTTTATACCTGCACTGTCAGGGTGTTTCGCACCATTTGCTGATTGTGCAGGTCACTTCCTGCTATACTGTGATAGTGATAATCATTCCCGTTAAAAGACAAAAAGTGCTATTTTAGATATATCTAATTTGATCTTTCTATTCTGGGAGACTATAGTAGTTCCTGAAGGCAAAACAGATATATCTAAATTCTGATTTTGCTGATTATCACTATTTATCACAAAAGGAATTTATTATGTTTCTTCATGCTTTACGCTACCGCGCCTGTGATTCACAGGAAGGGCGTCAGCGCCGCGGGGGTCATGGCGGCCGTCACGGGGAACGCCACGGACAAGACGGGCATCGTTGCCACGGCGAACATCACGGTCACGACGAACACCGCAGCCATTGCTGCCATGGTGATCATCACGGACATGACGGACAACACGAACATGGTTGCCACGGTGATCATCATGAGTACCACGAAGGCCACGGTCGTCACCGCGGTCGCGGAAAAGGGCTTCGCCGTCTGCTTGATCATGGTGACCTGCGTATTATGATGCTGGCTAATCTTAACCAGAAACCGAGTCACGGTTATGAGTTAATCAAATCTATCGGTCAGCTGACTTCCGGCCTCTATACACCGAGTCCGGGCGTGATTTACCCGACACTGACCCTGCTCGAAGATCAGCAGCTGATTGTCGCGGAAAACACCGGTAACGGCCGTAAAAGCTACAGCCTGACACCGGAAGGTAAAATGCATCTGGAAGAGAACACCGATGTTCTGGAACAGATTGCACAGCGCCTGCAGGAGACCAAATCTTTCCGCCGTGGTTCTCTGTTATCAGATGAAATCGAGCAGGCTCTGGGGAATTTACGGGCACTGCTGCGCCATAAACTGGTCACCAGTGAACTGGATGAAACCAAGCTCGGGCAGATTGCCGATATTCTTAATGATGCAGTACGGAAAATAGAAGCGGTTAACGACGCTCTGAGTAAAGAAGGGGAATAATATGGCGGAAAACACCACCTCCGGAAAAATCCCGCCGGAAAAGCCGGTTCAGGATGAAAAACAGGAAGCGGTGAACACCGGCAGGCCCGCAGATAAGTCGTGTCCCAGCTTACCGTTTTCCTATTTACGCCGCGCCTTGCGCAATAAGGTCGGCAAACACGAATAACCGGGGCGCAGCGAATGCGCCCGGGTCGTGCAAAAAAATCAGCGTGATTTCAGCGCATTAATTAATTTATCCATGCCTGCGGCGAGTTTATCACGCGGGCATCCGGCATTGAGACGCAAAAATCCGCGTCCTTCCTCTCCGTAGGTATATCCCGGCATGATCGCCACTTTTTCCTGTGTAATCAGTGCATGTTGCAGGGCATTATCATCAACATTCAGCGGGTTCAGATCTATCCACGCCAGATAGGTGGATTCCGGCACCTGCCAGTTCAGCTGCGGAAATTCAGCATCCAGCCGCTGCTTTATATAATCCAGATTAGCAAAGAGATAATCACGCAGCTCATCCAGCCACGGCGCACCTTCCCGGTAGGCGGCGATATGAGCGATAACCGCCAGCACGGCAGGAGAAGAGAGCCCGTCACAGGCTTTCAGCTGATGAAAATAGGCTTCGCGGGAGGCGGTATCTGAAATCAGCCCGTAAGCGCCGGTCAGTGCCGGGATATTGAAGGATTTGGATGCTGAGGTGAATAATGCCCACTCCCCGCGCCCGGTTTCAGACCACGGCGTGTGCTGATGCGGCGCCCGGCACAGATCCATATGAATTTCATCACTGATCACCCGCACATTATGCCGTTCACACAATTCTGCCATGGTGGTCAGTTCTTCGCGGGTCCAGACTTTCCCGGTCGGGTTATGCGGGCTGCACAGCAGCAGAATCCGCGTCTCTGGTTTTGCAAACAGGGATCTCAGTGCATCCATATCGCACCACCAGCCCTCAGGAGTTTTTTGCAGCGGGCAGGGAACAATAGTGCGCTGATTACCGGTGATCGTCTTATAAAATGCATCATACGCCGGGGTATGCACCACCACACCGTCACCGGGCTGTGACCACAGGCGGATCATCTGGCTGACCATGTAAATCACTGATGGCCCGTACACCAGCGCCTGAGTATCAATCTGCGCCTGAAAGCGGGATGAAAACCAGTGTGCAACAGCGCTGAGAAAATCGTTGTGCTGCCAGCGGCTGTAGCCGAACACGCCGTGCGCGGTGCGTTCTGAAATGGCTTTCAGGATCACCGGTGCGGTGACAAAATCCATATCTGAGATAGTAAAAGGCAGTAAATCCGCCTGACCAAAGCGATCCTGCACAAAATCCCATTGCGTGCAGTAAGTGCCGTGGCGGTCAACCGGGACAGAAAAGAGAGAGGACATAGTTTCTCCGTAAAGAAAAACCGCACTGTCAGGCAGTGCGGTGTCAGTTATCAGGCGTTTTGCGGTTCCGGCTGAGCGGAATCAGGCGCGGATTTCATCAGCTTTTCCAGTTCATCTTTGACAGACTGAACCTGCGGGCCGATAACCACCTGTAAGTTATGTTCATTCAGATGGACAACCCCGATCGCCCGCAATGCTTTAAGCTGTGCGTCATCCACTTTGCTCATGTCCTGCACGGACATCCGCAGACGGGTGATACAGTTATCCAGTGAAATAATGTTCTCTTTACCGCCCAGCGCCGCCAGAATAGCCGGAACATCATAGCCGGATTTTCCTGCGGAACTGCCGGTTGCCGGTGCGCTTTCTTTGGTGTCTGTATCGCGGCCCGGGGTTTTGATATTGAAGCGGGTAATGGCGAAACGGAAAATCGCATAGTAAGAAGCGAACCAGATAAAGGCCACCACCGGCACCATATACCACTTGGTCTGGATACCGTGGAGGATCCCGAAGACCACAAAGTCAATCAGGTTACCGTCGGTGTTACCGATAGTGACACCGGTAATCGCCATTACGGTAAAGCCCAGTCCGGTCAGAATTGCGTGGATCAGATACAGGAACGGCGCGACAAACAGGAACAGGAATTCCAGCGGCTCAGTTGTGCCGCCGATAACACAGGCAACCACACCGGAAATCAGTAATCCCTTAATTTTATGACGATTTTCGGGGTGAGCACAGTGATACATCGCTAATGCCGCACCCGGCAGGCCGCCGAGGAACGCCGGCATTTTACCCTGAGACAGGAACTGTGTGGCGCTGGCCGCAAAGCCCTGGGTTTCCGGGCAGGAGAGCTGCGCCTGGAAAATGGTCAGTGCGCCGTTAACGGTATTACCGCACACTTCCATAGTGCCGCCCGCTTCAGTAAAGCGGATCAGCGCCACCAGTATATGATGCAGGCCAAACGGCAGTAACAGCCGCTCACCGGAGCCGAAAATCATTGGTCCGAATGCTCCGGCGCTCTGAATCAGCTTACCTAATCCGTTGATACCCATCGCAAACCACGGCCAGATCAGCGGAACCAGCAGGCCGCACAGGCCGAGTACCAGAGTGGTGATAATCGGCACAAAACGGGTACCACCGAAGAACGCCAGGGCATCCGGCAGACGGATGGTATTGAAGCGTTCATGCAGCATATACACAATAATACCGACAATAACCGCACCGAGGATCCCGCTGTCGATTGACTGAATACCCAGCACATCACGGATGTTATGGGCTTTCAGAATAGCAGGGTCGGTAGTCGGTAAAATATCAGCGGCAGTGAGGTAGAAGTTAGTGGCGAGGTTAAATACCGCAAAGCCGACAAACCCGGCAAATGCAGCCACGCCCTTGTTTTCACGCGCCAGCCCCAGCGGAATGGCGATAGCAAACATCACCGGCAGGAAACTGAAGGCAAATGAGCCGATTTTGCTCATCCAGGTGAACAGTAACTGGAAGACGGTGTGATCCAGAAACGGCAGCAGTGTCAGTACATCCCGGCTGCTGAGGGAACTGCCGATACCGAGGATGATCCCGCAGAACGAGAGCAGCGCGACAGGCAGCATAAAGGTTTTGCCAAGTCCCTGGAAAAACTCCCAGAGCGTGACTTTTTGTTTTGGTTGGCTACTCATACGGTATCCTGTAAATGTCAGTGTGGTGTTGTGAAGGTAAAATAAGATAAAACGTTTTACCAAGTAATAATAGTTGCCCGATCACAAAAAATAAACATGACCTGGCAACCATATTTCGGAAATAGATAAAACGTTTTATCGTATTTTGTGTAAAATCCCGTGCAGTATCCTGAGCATAAGGAAGTATCCGGCGTTATGAATCTCAGAAAAGTCACGATAGTCGATGTGGCGCAGCAGGCAGGTGTCTCCGTAACCACGGTGTCACTGGTGCTCAGCGGAAAAGGACGGATCTCGCGGAAAACCGCAGATAAAGTCAACGCGGCAATTGAAGAACTGGGGTATGTCCGCAATCAGCAGGCCGCCACATTGCGGGACAATATCTCTAATGTAATCGGCCTGATTGTCAAAGATATTACCGAACCGTTTTATGCGGAAGTCGCTGCCGGTGTCAGTGAATATGCGGAAACACAGGGCAAACAGGTTTTTCTGACTCAGTGCGGCAATTCTTCTGCCGGGTTTGCCCGCTCTCTGGACAGTCTGATCCGCTACGGCGTGGACGGTGTGATTGTCGGTGGCGGTAAATTTCTCACCAATGACGTGGTTGAGCGGATAAATCATTATCAGATCCCGATGGTGTGCGCGGCCCGGGCCAGTGAGTTCTCCGGCATTGATGTTGTCCGCCCGGACAATGCCTCTGCCGCCAGAATGGCAACGGAATACCTGATCAAAAACGGTCACCGCCAGATTGCCTATTTCGGCGGTGAAAGTGATTCTCTCACCCGCGCTGAGCGGGTCGGCGGTTACTGCTCGACACTGGTGCAGTACGGGTTGCCGTTCCGCACCGAATGGATAGTGGAAACGGATAACAAACAGCAGAATATTATCCGCCGGGTATCTGAATTTATGTATCAGTACCCCAAAGTCAGTGCGATTGTCTGCCACAACACCGGTACGGCGCTGGGCGCGTATTTTGCCGCCCTGAGCACCGGTAACACGGTCAGACAGGGGGATAACGAAAGTTATTTCACTCAGGAAATCGCCCTGGTGGGGTTTGATGATATCGGCAGTGAAGCACTGTATGACATCCCGGTAGCCTTTATCACCCAGCCATCGCGGGATGTGGGCCGCAGTGCCGCAACGCGTCTGCTGCGGCGTATTGGTGGTGATAGCTCGCCGCCTGCAAGCGTGACACTGTCACCCGGATTTTCTCAGCTAAACGGATAACGACGATGCAAAAAATACTCTCCGGACTGCTATTCCTGACGCTGCCTGCGTTTTCCGCACCGGCGGAAGATTTGGATTTGCTGCCGGTTCAGGATCGCAACCAATTATTTGCGGACGCGGGGAACCGTACCGGTGTTGCCCGTAAAACCAGAGACGTTCTCGCCCGTCCGGCGGTGCCCGGTGAAATCGTAGTGACCCTTATCCGGGGTGAAGGGGAAGAAACCCGTTCAAAACCGGCGGAAGCCGGGGATTGGGTGGTACAGAACATCTGTGACGCTACCGGCAATGAAGAAATTCTGGTGAAAAAAACGGCGTTTACACGCCGTTACGGCAGTGCACTGACACCGTCTGACAGCGGCAACCGGCAGCGTTTCCGGCCGCAGGGAGAGCCGATGGATTATCTGGTGATCACGCAGGAAAAACCGTTTGTGATTATTGCGCCGTGGGGTGAAAAACAGCGGGTTATGAAAGGGGATGTGCTGCTGCGCTCGCGACAGGATCCGCAGGACAGTTACCGTATTCAGAAAGCGGCATTTGACTGCACTTATCAGGTGATTACGTCTGCCGGGGGCTAACATATAGCCCCGGCAAAACGTAGTGCGTTTTATGCGCTGCGGCAGATAAAATGTAAAAACGAGATCAGCGATACAAAACCGGCGTTGCTGCTCGCGTAACCTGTTGTTCCTGTTATGATGCGGGAATACGTTTCTTGCCGGATTTCCGCTGATGTTCGCAATTCTGATGACATTATGGCCGCTGTTTGCGCTGATTTTGCTCGGCTGCATTCTGAAGCGGCGGCCGGTTTTCGATGCCGGGTTCTGGAACGGCGCGGAAAAGCTGAACTACTATATCTTATTTCCGGCGCTGCTTATCAACAGCCTCGCCGTTGCTCCGCTGGATAACCCGCAACTGCCGAAACTGGCAATCGCACTGGTAATTATGCTCGGGCTGGCCACCGCAGCATTTGCGGTGGTAAAACGTCTGCGCGGAATACCAACGGCAGAATTCGGCGTACTGCTGCAGGGCGCGATCCGCTTTAATACCTATCTCGGGCTATCCATCGTCAATGATTTTTACGGCCCGTCCGGTGTGGCGGTGGCGGCGGTGATCCTCGCGGTACTGGTTCCGCTGTGTAATATCATTTCCGTGGTTGCGTTATCTGAATTTCGGCAGTTATCGCTGCGCCGCCTGTTGTTACCCATTCTGACAAACCCGCTGATTATTTCCTGTATTATCGGGATGCTCCTGAATGTCACCGGTGCCGGTCTTCCGTATAACACCGGTCAGTTTGCCAGATTGCTGGCCGGTGCCAGTCTGCCGCTGGGGCTGCTCTGTGTCGGGGCGGCATTGCAGGTGGCGACTATCCGCTATTCCGCACTGAAAATCAGCCTTAACAGCCTTGTCCGCCTGTGTGTTATGCCATTGCTGGCGATTGCTGTGGCGACCGTGATGGGATTAACCCAACTGGAATATCAGCTGTTTGTGATCTTTTTTGCTATTCCGACCGCACCGACCGCCTATATTTTATCGCGTCAGCTCGGTGGTGACAGCCAGCTGATGGCCGGGATTATCACGTTTCAGACCATGGTGGCGGTGCTGACTCTGCCGGTGGTTCTGACCATGATCACCTGAATAACCTGAGAAAAAATAATGACGTCTGTTATCAAACATTTTACCGCTTCCGGTCTGGTCAGTGACAACCACGGCCGTTTTCTGCTCCATCACCATCCGAAGCTCGGTATCTGGCTGCCGCCCGGCGGGCATATTGAGGAAAATGAAGAGCCTCAGGATGCTGTACTGCGTGAAATTCACGAAGAAACCGGACTGGAATGCCGGATTGTCAGCTGGGATACACAGGCGCAGCAATTTATCACACCACTGCCGGAAACCGGCGTGCTGCCATTACCGATGGCGATCCTGAAAGAGTTTATCCCGGATAAGAAAACCGGCGACCACTGGCATATTGATATGGTGTACTGGTGCCATCCGCTGGATGAAACCGCCGTACCACATCCGGACTTTCAGTGGATGACGCCGGACGAGATCCTGAAAACGGACAATGTCCCGCAGGATGTCTGCGGCCTGATTGCTATGGTGCAGGCGCGCCGCTGAACAAAGCTTTCACCCGGCTGTCTTTTTTTTCTGTTTCAGGGCAAATGCCCTGGAGACCCCCGCAACCTCCGATTACTGTGGCTCATCCCGTTATAAAAGCCGTATGCAGGAGTTGCCATGGTTACCAGTATTTATAAAGATCTCTCCTTAGCACCACAGGGTGAGCAAAAAATCGCCTGGGTTCGCGCCCATATGCCGCTGCTGCGTGCACTGGAACAGCGTTTCACACAAGAACAGCCGTTTGCCGGAAAACGCATAGCGCTTTCTATTCATCTGGAAGCAAAAACCGCCTATCTGGCACGGGTTCTGGCCGCAGGCGGGGCTGAGGTGTCCGTCACCGGCAGCAACCCGATGTCCACCAAAGACGATATCGTGGCCGCACTGGTTGTCAGCGGTATTCATACGTTTGCCATCCACGGCGCGGATGCGGAAGCCTACCGCAACTTTGTAAAACAGACTCTGGCCTGTGAACCGCACATTGTTATTGATGACGGCGGTGACCTGGTACATGAGCTGCACAGCCTGTATCCGGAATATGCAAAGCACACGATCGGTGCCTGTGAAGAGACCACCACCGGTGTTCTGCGTGCAGTGGCCCGTGAAAAAAACGGCGCACTGAATTTCCCGGTGCTGTCGATTAACGGTGCACAATCCAAACACCTGTTTGATAACCGCTACGGTACCGGACAATCCACTTTTGACGGCATTATGCGTACCACCAACCTGGTTATTGCCGGGAAAACCGTGGTCGTCGCCGGTTACGGCTGGTGCGGAAAAGGCTGTGCCATGCGGGCGAAAGGACTGGGCGCGGAAGTGATTGTCACAGAAGTGGATCCGATAAAAGCCCTGGAAGCGAAAATGGACGGCTTTGCGGTCATGACCATGTCCGCCGCAGCACCGCTGGGTGATATCTTTATCACCGCCACCGGTTGCTGTGATGTACTGACATCGGATCATTTCAGTCTGATGAAAGAGGGTGCCATTATCAGTAATACCGGGCACTTTGAGGATGAAATCAATCTGACCGATCTTCAGCAGTTAAGTGACAGCGTCACAATCGTCCGCGAAAACATCGAAGGTTATACCCTGAAAAATGGCCGCACACTCTATCTGCTGGGCCGTGGTGCGCTGGTTAATATTGCCTGTGCGGACGGGCATCCGGCAGAAATTATGGACATGAGCTTTGCTCTTCAGGCACTCAGCGCCGAGTATCTGCTCAGCCATGACCACGAAGCAAAAGTCTATGATGTCAGTGATGAAATCGACCGTGAAGTGGCGGCACTGAAATTACAGGATATGGGGGTTTCACTTGATAATCTGACCACCAGACAGCAGCAGTATCTGAACGGCTACGAGCTGAAGTAACCTGACTGATGGGCTGCCGGTAATCCGCAGCCCGTCAAAACCGGTGTTTACCGGTTCAAACCTGTTGTTAACCATGCTAACGTTTACCCACTGATTATCCCGTCCTGACAGATACGGTACATGCAAAATACAACCCCGTTTCGTGAATTATGGCTGAAATTCAGCGAAGAAGAGCTGCTGCCGGAGGCAGACGGCCTGCTCCGTGATGCGCCGGAAGTTGTCAGAAACAGTGTCACCACACTGCATATTTATAACGGACAGAATCTGATTTGCCAGGGCGACCCGGCTCAGGCGGTCTATATCATTCTGGACGGCGAGTTTATTGTTAACAAGCAGGCGGAGAATGGTAAGCAGGTCGGGCTGACATTCTGCTATCGTGGTGAATTCCTCGGGGAGATGGAGGCGATTTGCCGGCAGGCATACCGTTATGATGTGATTGCGCTGTCAGACTGCCGTGTACTGCGGATGCCGGCGGCAACATTTCTGTCCTGGTTGTCACAGGATCACCGCCTGTCTCTGCTGCTTAACCGCCAGCTGGCAAAACGCTGCCTTATCAACGGTGAACAGCGGCTGATGAATGCTGTTGATTCCGTCGAAAACAATCTGCTCTATATGCTGACACAAATCAGCGGCCATCAGATCCATCTTCCCCGTGACATGCTGGCCAGCATTCTCGGCACATCGCGGCGTCATACTGATAAAGTTCTGCTGCGCCTGAAAACACAGGGAAAAATTACCCTCAGTGAAGGTGTGATCGGGCTGGTAAAACCGGACTGAACTGCGATCCGTGCCATTGTGCGCCGGTAAGTATAAGCATAGTATTACTGCACACTATCGGAGGAGCATATGTACCGTTTTCAGAATGATTATAATGAAGTTGCACATCCGGCTGTTTTAAAAGCCATTACTGACACAGCAGGCCACCGCCATGACGGTTACGGCACGGATACTTTATGCGGTGATGCCGCAGCGCTGATTAAACAGCGGATTGGTCAGCCGCAGGCTGATATCCACTTTTTTAACGGCGGTACAATCACCAACCTGACGGCGATTTCCCATTTTCTGCGTCCGCATCAGGCAGTGATCTCCGTCAGCACCGGCCATATTGCCACCCATGAAACCGGGGCAATTGAAGCGACCGGACACAAAGTCATCACCGTATTTTCCCCTGACGGCAAACTGACACCCGATCATCTTAAACCGGTCATTGCCGAACATAATGATGAGCACTGGGTACAACCGAAACTGGTCTATATTACCAATTCCACTGAGATCGGCACGGTTTACCGTAAAGCAGAATTGCAGGCACTGCGTCGTTTCTGTGATGAGCACGGGTTATGGCTCTATCTTGACGGCGCCCGTCTCGCATCTGGTTTAATGTCCGCACAAAGTGATCTGACAATTGAGGATATCGCGGCACTGACAGATGCGTTCTATATCGGCGGTACCAAAATCGGTGCGATCGCGGCGGAAGCTCTGGTGATCAATAATCCGGCGCTGAAAGATGATTTCCGGTTCAGTATCAAACAGAAGGGCGCTCTTCAGGCAAAAGGCTGGTTGCTGGGTGCTCAGTTCCTGGCGTTGTTTACAGATGACCTCTATTTCTCATTAGGCAAACACCTCAACAGCATGGCCGGACAACTGGCGGCATTCTTTACGGAGCAGGGTTTTACCTTCCTGGCACCGCCGGAATCCAACCAGGTCTTTGTTATTCTGCCTTCCGCACTGGCAGAAAAGCTGAAAAAACAGTTTGTTTTCCATGAAACGCTGTTGCAGGAACCGGGAAAATCCTGTCTGCGTCTGTGCACCTCGTGGGCAACCACACAGCATGATATCGATGACTTTAAAAAGACATTTCTGTCACTGATCTGAGGGTCCGGATAATTTCCGTATTGATAAAACCACGCGGTGAAAACACAGCGTGGTTTTTTTATACTTCATATTATGGCAATTATTTATTTCATCATTATTCCTGCTTATTTCCGTGATACTGATTCAGAAAAATAACACTGACTAAAAAAAGTGTTTTTTTAATCGTTATTTTTATTTTAGGGTTTAACAGCAATCTGAGTACACAGTACACCCATTCATATAATCTGTTATTAATAAGGAAATGAAATAATGAAGAAATTAGATAAAAGTAAATTGCTGAAAATAAAATCGCCGTTATCAGGATGGTCATTCAGTAAATAATAAACACACTAACTAATTGATAGGCCATGTCAGTCAGCCGGGGCATGGCTTATCCACCTGACGGACACTGTTATATGATAAATCTGACTTTTCCTGATTATAAACATCAGCAGGCTTATCAGTATTTTTCTGATGAAGTCTATGAATCACTTAATTATTTATTATCCTATTATCGTTTACCAGAAATAAGCTCAGAAGTTCCGTTGTCATGGCAAAATTGCGCTATTCATTATATCGCCGGTAAATATGCGGAAGATGATGAACATGCTGATGCGGTAACTTACCTCAATCAGTTGATGCGAAAAAGAACGCCGTTACCACTGACTATCTCGCCACTGACATCTGCCGGTCATTTATTGGCAGAAACGATGATCCTGAAAATTATCCGTGATGATAAACAACTTGGTTTCGGCTATTGTGATGATCCGGTACTGGCAGCAGCGGAAACGGAAAAAATAACACAGGCATTATCCGTTATTCATCGCTGCGCGCCGGAAACCGGCAATGAAATTGACCGGTTTATCCATCAGATATACCTGACTCAGGAAACCGCAGACGGCTCCCGCTTTATGCGTTCCGGTACCAATTTCTATATGTGGGGAATGATGTTTGCCTATGTTCATCCGTCACATTCGGTCGCTTATTATATTGATATTCTGGCACATGAATGCGGCCATACGGCACTGAATATCCTCAATGCGGGGGATCCATTGGTACTAAACCCAGCTGATGAAGTCTTTGCTGCTCCACTGCGTGATGACGACCGGCCGATGATCGGTATTTTTCATGCACTGTTTGTATTATCCCGCATCTGCTATGTATTTTCTGAAATTATCCGTAACAGTGACGGTATACCGGAGCCGGAATATTATGACCGGCTGAGCAGTAATCTGGAAAAACTCCGTAATACTGCCGATATTGTCAGGCAACATGCCATACTGACAGAAACAGGAAAAAATATTTTTACGGCTATCTGTCAGCGCTGGAATCTCAGCTGATGCTGATCTACCGGGTGATTTTTGAACGGAAAAGCAGGGCGATTAATATCTGCTTTTTCTTTAATGCGCTGGGCTCCGGGTTACTGATGCCGCTGGCATTACTTTACTTTGCCGGGAAAACACTCAGTGAAAAAGAAATTCTGTATCTCGGCACGATTAAATTCTGGTCATTCTCATTGGCCTATTTTTTTATTATTCCGCTGATAAGCCGGTTTGACAGTAAGAAAACCATTATTTTTTCACTGTCGTTTAAACTGGTATCACTGTTATTTCTCTTTATCGGACAAACATTTTATCTGTGTCTTGTGGTGATGCTGGCAAACGGTATTGCCACTTCCGTATTTTCAGTAGCAGCAAAATACTATATTAAAGCTACCTCGGAAAATATCAGCGAAAGCTTTTCAGTACGAATGACGCTGAATAATACCGGTGCTGCGATTGCACCGGTACTCATTACACTGTGTGTCTTTTTTTCACTGCCTTTTACGTACGCATTACTGATTCTGACCGGGATTTTCATGATTGGTATTCTCTTCTCAGCAAAACTGCGTTCTTGTCCCGGTGAAACGAAAAATCACTTTTATTACCTTCATTTTTCTGATCTTACCGGCAGAGACACCGTTCTGATCTCTGTGCTCAGCACTATTTTTGCCATGCTGTATTACAGTTTTGAAGTCATTGTGCCGCTGGAGCTTATCCGATCCGGCTCTGAGTATCTGATAGGACCGGTTTTGCTGTTTAATACGCTGGTTATTATCGCAGGGCAAATCCCGGTATACCGTTACTTCACGGAGAAGTGGGGTATTATTACCGCACTGATGGCGGCAACCGGTTTATGCATTTTTTTGTTTATTCCGTGGTTCTCCGGTATCGCAGAACTTCCGGCTCTGTTACTGATTGTGCTGGGTGTCACTCTGCTGGAAATGTTTTACGGTGCGGGTATCGATACTCTGATCACTCTGGCCAATTCTCCGCGTAAAATCGCAGTCCTCGACGGTCTCTCCGGTATTTCACTGGCAATTGGTGCGGCAATGACAGCGGCGGTTTACAGCGATTCGATACTGTTTTTACCGCTGGTTATTGCGCTGTATCTGGTTGTCGCCGGTATACTGGCATCGCGAAAGGGAGTGGGTTACCAGTGAATTCTCAGCGGAACACCTATTTCTGCACGAAAAGTATTTTCAGAGATAGTTTCTGATGTAAAAGGATCGAAGCCAATGGTTCTGGCTTCTTCTTCCCAATAAGGATAACGGATACTTTCAGGAGAATCAGCAGGAATAATGTGTATACATTCACCTTGCAGATAATGGAGTACATGTACTAATTCATGATACAAAACAATAGCCAGCCCGGTAGATACCGGGCACAACATGGTTTTTTCTTACCGGGAAAACCGTTTTGAACCGGCAACACAGGCAATCACACCACAGGTTGACGCAACCATTACGGAGCTGACGGTTTCATTCAGTAACCACGCGGAAAGCACCAGCCCAAAAAACGGTTGTAACAGCTGTAACTGGCTGACACCGGTAATACCGCCTTCCGCCAGGCCACGGTACCAGAAGAAAAAACCAATCAGCATGCTGAATAACGAAACGTAAATCAGTCCGCCCCAGGCCTGTGCCGGTATACCGCTGAATGTCACCGGCAGGAAAGTGATACTGAGAATCAGCATCAGCGGCAGAGAAAGCACCAATGCCCAGCAGATCACCTGCCAGCTGCCGAGTGGCCGGGAAAGGCGGGCACCTTCCGCGTAACCCAGTCCGCACAGCAACACGGCCGCAACCATATACAAATCACCTGTCAGAGTACTTTCACCGCCCTGAAATAAGGCAAACCCCATCACAAACAAGCTGCCGAGGACAGAAAAAAGCCAGAACGCCGGGCGCGGACGCTCATTGCTGCGCAGCACACCAAACAGTGCCGTCGCCAACGGTAACAATCCCAGGTACACAATCGAGTGTGCCGAACTGACATACTGAAGAGCAAGAGCTGTCAGCAGCGGAAACCCGACGACGACACCCGCCGCCACAACGATCAGCGACAACAGATACTTCGCAGCTGGCAAACGCTGGCGCAGAACGGCCAGAATGAGCAGAGCGGCAATGCCGGCAATCGCTGCGCGGGCGGTTGTCAGAAAATCCGGTGCAAAGCCGGTAATACCCGCCTTGGTGGCGGGCAGGGAGCCGCTGAAAATCAGCACGCCGATAAACCCGTTGATCCAGCCGTGTGTTGAGCGGGAAACCGTTGTCATTGCATTATCCATCCTGTACTCCGTTAATTGCCTCTTGTTATTACAGAGAGTAATGCGGATAATTATGACAATCAAAAAATTGTCATGGATACATTTGTATGGCAACGCCACGTTATAAACAGTACGTCGATACCCTTGCAGCCCGTATCCGTAACGGTGAACTGGCGGCCGGAACACAATTGCCGACTCATCGTGCTTTTGCGGCTCAGGAAGGGCTGTCATTAGTGACAGCGTCACGTGTGTATCAGGAACTGATCAATCAGGGGCTGGTCAGTGGTGAAACCGGACGGGGAACATTTGTCAGAGATATCAGTTTATTACCGGTTACCGGTATTGAATGTGATGTCACTCCGGCAATGTATGACCTTAACTTTATCTATCCGGAAGTCACGGAACAGACCGCATTACTGCGCCACACGCTGCGCCGGTTATCCATGAGCGGTCATCTGGAAAGTCTGCTGCATTACCTGCCTCACGCCGGGCGGCATCAGGAGAGGGTTGTTGTTGCTGATCACCTGAAGTTGCGTGGTTTTTCTGCCGTTGACCCGGATACTGTTGTCATGGTCAGCGGAGCCCAGCACGGTCTGGCCTCTGTTGTACTGAGCATGTTCAGCCCCGGTGATGTAATTGCGGCGGATGCACTGACTTATCCCGGCTTTAAAGCACTGGCACAAACCTGTCATATCGAATTGGTTCCGGTGCCGGTTACCCCGGAAGGCCCGGATTTGGCAGCGCTGGCACAATTATGCCGCCAGCGGAAAATCCGCGGCTATTTCACCATGCCGACACTGCATAATCCGCTCGGCTGGGTGATGGATCTGACATCCCGCAGGAAGCTGATAAGTCTGGCCCGGGAAAACCGTTTTTTTCTGATAGAAGACGGCTCCTATGCTTTTCTGCAGAAACCAGCACCAGCTCCGCTGGCAGAACTGGCGCCGGATATCACATTTTATGTCACCGGATTTTCCAAAAATATCGCCACCGGCTTGCGGGTCGGATTAATTGTTGCTCCTCCGGAATATATTGCTGAGCTGGAAAAAATTATCCGCATCACTACCTGGAACACACCAGCACTGATGACCGGTATTGTCCGTGAGTGGCTGGAGCAGGGAGAAGCCGAAAAACTGGAGCAGAAAAAGCGCCGCGATGCCAAAGCCCGGCAAAAAATTGTCAGCCGGATTTTTGCTGATTTACCCCATATCGCACATCCGGCCGGCTATTTTTTGTGGATCCCGTTACCGGAAAATGTGCGCTGCGATGCGGTTATCAGCCGCCTGAGAGCGGCCAATATTGCCGTCAGTCCTGCAGAGTCTTATGCCGTAACCCGCGATATCCCGCAGGCTATCCGTGTGGCTGTCAGCACACTGCCGTATGATGACCTGGAATCCGCGCTGATGGCTGTCAGAGACACCATTACCTATCTGATGGATTTATGATGTTATGAAAAGCATTCACGAATGGCATGACCGGCACTATACCGTAACAACGGATATCACCAGGCTGGATATCGGTAAAATTCATGACTATCTGACGCATTCCGCATGGGCGGAAGGGATCAGCCGGGAGTTGGTCAATGAAAGTATATTGAACAGCCTGTGTTTCGGGTTATTTGCCGGTACAGAACAAATCGGTTTTGCACGGCTTGTCACCGATGGGGTTACATTCGGGTATCTCTGCGATGTTTATATTATCGATGAATATCAGAAACAAGGACTCGGCCGCTGGCTGATGGAGTGCTGTCAGTCACATCCGGTGATGAACCGGCTGAGACGCATTATGCTGGTCACATCGTCAGCGCCGTGGTTATATGAAAAATCGGGTTACAGCCCGGTCAACCGGGAGAATTATATCTGGCAGATTGTCAGACCGGATATTTATAAACAGTGAAAAGGGATACTGTTTTATCGTATATACGCTGTTAAATCAGTGTGTTGTTTAACTAAATAATACTATTATATATATTGTTTCTCCCTCAGAGAAAACGATTTACTTTGTGATTTTACGGGAATATACTCCATGTGTTTATTTCTTGCGGAGAACACGTAATTGGACAGTCATAGATTATTTATCAAAATACATTGATCCTGCCGGTAATTCTGTTTTCCTCTGACTGCCGGCAGTAATACTGCGGCAGTACCTCTCTTTATAATGGTACTTCCTTATTTAATTTAGCTTATCTTTCACGGGATAGGCCCGAAAGGACGGATTTATCATGAATCTCTATATGCTGGCGTTATTCCCTCCTAACTGATTGTTTTTCGGTTAATTCATTTTAAATTGCCGTGTTTGCGCACCGTATCCTGCTATTCCGTCTATTCAGAACGGAAGGGGCATGGCTTTTTATTAAAAAATCCACAGTACGTATTCATTTATGAATAAGCGTACAGGCTATCTTTTGCTGATAAGGAATATATGGACACACCACCCGGGCCCGGAAATATATCATTTCCCGGACTGTCCGTTATCATGACAGTTATTTAAATTAACTGTTAAATCAGACAGTCCGGTGAAAAATAAATGACTCAGTTTATCTGAGGAAATAAAAGGAATCGTACCATGACTGTCAACGTTAACCGCACTGTCACTCCGGCTGTGCGCGATAATAATGCTTTCCCTGCGGCGGTATATGCCGCAAAAACACCAGACGAAACATTAGCAGAATTACATTCTGATATGCTGGGGCTGGATGAAATTGATGCCCTTGACCGCCTGATAGAACATCAGGAAAACGTGGTGGCACATGACAAAGCACCTCCCGCGTTTATTCAGTTTATTTCCGCATTTCATAATCCGTTTATTTATGTATTGCTGGCGCTGGCCGTTATCAGCTTTATGACGGATTATCTGATCCCCCTGCAACAGGGCGAAGACACTGACCTCACCGGTGTACTGATCATCGGAACGATGGTTTTTCTGAGTGTGGTACTGCGTTTCTGGCAGGAATACCGGACCAACAAAGCCGCAGAAGCCCTGAAATCACTGGTAAAAACCACTGCCACAGTACTCCGGCGTGAAAAAGGACGATCTGTCCGGGCAGAACTGCCGGTAAAATGTCTGGTTCCGGGGGATATAGTAGTTCTGAGCGCCGGGGATATGATACCGGCGGACTTGCGGCTGCTTCGTTCCCGTGATCTTTTTATCAGCCAGGCCATTCTGACCGGGGAATCGGTTCCGGTAGAGAAATATGATACTCAGGGCGATATCCATGAAAAAGATGCCGCAACGATAACGGAAAACGGACAATCACTGACGGAATCGGGCAATATCTGCCTGATGGGCACCAATGTGGCCAGCGGCACGGCACTGGGTGTTGTGGTGGCAACCGGTGACAAAACCTATTTTGGCTCACTGGCGAAATCCATTGTCGGAACACGCTCACAGACGTCATTCGATCGCGGGGTGAATAGTGTCAGTATCCTGCTGATCCGCTTTATGTTAGTGATGGTGCCGGTTGTCCTGCTGATTAACGGATTTACCAAAGGCGACTGGTTTGATGCCACACTCTTTGCACTTGCCGTCGCAGTCGGGTTAACCCCGGAAATGCTGCCGATGATTGTCAGTTCGAACCTGGCGAAAGGCGCAATTGCAATGTCGCGGCGGAAAGTTATCGTTAAGCGGCTGAATGCAATACAAAACTTTGGCGCAATGGATATCCTGTGCACGGATAAAACAGGAACGCTGACACAGGATAATATTATCCTCGAGCATCATCTTGATACGGAGGGTAATACCGATGAAGCCATACTGGGACTGGCGTGGCTGAACAGCTTTCACCAGAGCGGCACACGTAACCTGATGGATCAGGCGATCATCCGTTTCGGGCGCGGTAAAGCCGAAACAGAGTCTCTGCACAATTATCAGAAAATTGACGAACTGCCGTTTGATTTTGTCCGCAGACGTCTGTCTGTATCAGTAAGAAAACCGGATGGTACCGCCTTGCTTATCTGTAAAGGTGCGGCGGAAGAGATGCTGGCGTGCTGTTCTCTGATCCGGACCGGCAATCATATTTCACCGGCGGATGATAAGAAAAAACAGGCCATTATGGCGCTGGTCAATCATTATAATGAAACCGGATTCAGAGTGCTGCTGCTCGCAGAGCGGGTTCTGGACAGCAAAGAGCAGGGATTGCCGCTCTCCGCAGACAGTGAACAGAATATGATTTTATGCGGAATTCTGACCTTCCTGGATCCGCCGAAAGACAGTGCGGCAAAAGCTCTTAAAGCACTGAAGCATAACGGGGTAACCGTAAAAGTGCTTACCGGGGACAATGCGGTTGTCACAGCAAAAATCTGTCGTGAAGTCGGGCTGGATGCCTCGATGAGTATCAGTGGTGATCAATTGGCGCTCCTCGGTGATGAGGAACTGAAACAGGTGGCGCAAACACACACTATTTTCTGCAAACTGACGCCGCTGCAAAAATCAGCCCTGGTCCGGATTTTACAGTCCGCCGGCCATACCGTTGGTTTTCTCGGGGACGGAATTAATGACGCACCGGCACTGCGGGATGCGGACGTCGGAATTTCCGTGGACAGCGGAACGGATATCGCCAAAGAATCCGCGGATATTATCCTGCTGGAAAAAGATCTGATGGTTCTGGAGGAGGGGGTCATTAAAGGGCGCGAGACATTCGGTAATATTATTAAATACCTGAATATGACCGCCAGCTCTAACTTCGGTAATGTATTTTCTGTTCTTATCGCCAGTGCCTTTATTCCGTTCCTGCCGATGCTGGCCATTCAGTTACTGATTCAGAACCTGCTTTATGATATGTCTCAGCTTGCGCTGCCGTGGGATAAAATGGATAAAGAATTCCTGCGCAAACCCCGTAAATGGGATGCGGGCAATATCCGGCGCTTTATGATCTGGATTGGCCCGACATCGTCTGTATTTGATATCACCACCTTTGCATTATTATGGTTTGTTTTCGGGGCAAACAGTCCGGACAACCAGGTCTTATTCCATTCCGGCTGGTTTGTTGAGGGGTTATTATCACAAACGCTGGTCGTGCATATGCTGAGAACACAACGGATCCCGTTTATTCAGAGCACAGCAACACTGCCGGTATTATTGGTTACCGGGATTGTTATGGCCATCGGGATCTGGCTGCCGTTTTCACCAATCGGAAGTTATATCGGGCTTGAGCCGTTACCGTGGGAATATTTCCCGTGGCTTGCTGCTACGCTGGTCAGCTATTGCGGTCTGGCACAAATCATGAAGGGCATTTATATCCGCCGTTTCGGAATGTGGCTGTAAGTTAAGATATGTTGTACCTGTTATTCAGCTGATTTTTACTGAATAATAGGTACAATCAGAGTATCAAAATAAAAGGAATACTATGCAATTAGAATTTAAACGGCTCACTCAGATAAAACCGGCCGATATTACCGCACTGAACAATCACCCGAAAGTGTTACAGCAAATGCCGCTGGGTAGTCCGGATTTTGATGATGGAAAAAGCCGCAACTGGGCAGAAGAAAAAGACGCTCAGTGGGAAATAAATGGATATGGCCCTTGGGCATTTGTGATCGACGATGTGTTTGCAGGCTGGGGAGGGAAGGTGATGATGCTGACCTGGCGCTGGTACTTCATCCTGATTTCTGGGGAACGGGAAAAATCATCTGTGATGAAATTATCCGCCACGCATTTGATGAAATACACTTAACCAGTATCACCATTTTATTACCGTTATCCCGAAAAGTTTCCCGGTTTATAACACGTTACGGATTTCAGCCGGATGGTTCTGTTAACTATGATGGTGTGGATTTCCGGCGATTCCGGTTATTTTCAGATCATACAGATGGACATGATTAAATAACGATAGGTTTTATTTGTAATTTATAATCTGATATATAAAGTATCCCGCTGCCAGTGGGATGACAAACGGAATAATGAGCATCAGATACAATCCGCCAAGCCCCCGGGGGCTACTACCATTAATAACATCCTCAAATGTTGATTCTGAAAAATAATGACGAAGGACATCATCACTGCATTTTTTAGCAAACGGAAATAAAGGTAAACAAATGCAGGCATAGATTATCCATAAAAAATGAATGGTTACATTATCATTTAATGAATAAATAAACATGCCAAAAACAAAAAGGCCAAGGCAGGATTTACCCCAAAAATCCCAACTTTTGATAAAAAGACGAATAGGGTGTTTTCTTTTTTTATTTGCTATATGGCGCTGTCTTATTTTTTCTTTTGTATAGTTTCTTCCACTCTTACTCATTGAACTATCTCACAAAAAAGGAAATATTTGGGGATGGACATCCGGCCAATTTATCATGGCTGAGCGTAGTGAACGAGAGGTTTTTGAAACGCGGAGATAAAACACCCGTCAGCGGGTGTTTTATCTTGTCGGGCTGATGTGACTTATTCGTCGAAATACCAATATCCCTGATTGATAAATTCGGTTAATTCCGCAACAAAAACCGGGTTCTCCAGTGCTTCACCGAGCTCATTCACGCCGACTTCGGTTAACCGGCACAATGTATCCGCACCTTTAATTTCGGTGGTCATCCAGCCTTCGGTATTAACGAAGAAATGTTCCCCGATACGCAGAACACGCAGTCCGCTCAGTCGTATCAGTTTTTCACCGGCATTCAGAGCACTAAGTACTTCTTCCGGCTCATACGGCGGTTCCGAAGGTGCAATATCCAGCTCATGGCGCGGGGTAGTTGCAAAACGGCCTAACCACTGTTCGAAATCACCTGGCTTGTTGATCATTTCAATCATCATGGCACGCAGGCGTTCAACCTCATAAGATTCCATTGAACCTGAGTTTTCACGTACTTTCAGGTCAGGGTCGCCATAATTGACGCCCCCCAAATCCTGTTCCAGTGCATAGTCTGCAAAGCTGCTCAGCAGATCACGTCCTGTCGGTCCGCGAAAGCCGACAGAATAGTTCATGGTATCTTCGAAGGTGAAACCATCGTGAGGAAATCCCGGCGGAATATACAGAATATCGCCCGGCGCCATTTCCACATCAATTATCGGCTCAAACGGGTCGACATGCAGTAATGCCGGATGTGCGCAGAACTGACGCATGGGAAGGGCGTCACCCACACGCCAGCGACGGCGGCCCATGCCCTGGATAATGAAAACATCATAGTTATCAATATGTGGTCCGACACCACCGCCGGGCACTGAGTAGGAAATCATCAGGTCATCAAGACGCCACTCAGGCAGCACGCGGAACGGTTTTACCAATTCCGCAGCCGGCATATGCCAATGGTTGACAGCCTGTACCAGCAATGACCATCCTTTTTCACCTAACTGGCTGTAGTCCTCAAACGGACCGTGACTCGCTTCCCATTTGTTATCAATGAAGCTGACCAGGCGGCTGTCAACTTCCGGCTCCATAGCCAGGCCGGCCAGTTCATCCGGCGTGATAGGGTCGGCAAAATCAGGAAATGCATTTTTCAGTACAACGGGTTTTTTCTGCCAGTATTTTTCTAAAAATTCAGGCCAGTTAAGATTCAGTTTGTTAACCATGTGACCACATCTATATGAGGAAATAAGCGGATAATTATAGAAGCAATGCGCTGTCATATTTTTGTTTGGGGTCAAGTGCGGGTCAATAACTTTTGCGGGGAGATTCGTGGGCTTATAGTGATTCAGTTGTCGGACGGTCGGAGACAAGAAATCGTTATCCACGATAAATGAACCAGCATGATTTAGCCTGGCGGAATAACAGATTTCGTTATTTCATACTTTA